>JBJMEA010000001.1:0-4483 GCA_045809625.1 Nitrososphaera sp.
AGATAGTTAAGCGCCAGCAGGTTTCCATAAACTAATACTAGCACAATAGCTACAATTGGAACAAATAAAGTTACAATGAATACAGAGTTATGATATTTTCATGGTGCTCATTATGGTCCGACTCAACTTCTTTTTCTTCCACTCTGATATCGAACTTCCTTTTCTTTTATTTAAATGAATTATAGTTAGTCTCTCCTAGACCTATAAATACTTCCAATAATGAAACTGAGGATCGTTCCCCAAAATTTCAAATGAATCATTATCTTAAATGCCTAAAGCCACATTTTTACATTTCATAATATTTTTTTCTCTCGGATATTAGATAGTGGAGTTAGACAGATTGATATAAGCCAAGACATAGATGGGTGGTCCTTTTTGTTCTGCATAACTGCGTGATCCTAGTAGCAGTTATCATCTTGCTTACTCAAGGTCAAGATGGATTAATGTACAGAAATCTCTTCCTCTCATTAGCACAAACATAGCAGGTCGTTACCTGAAAATATCTCTGCTTTTGCTTCTTCAAGAGAGCAATTCTCCTATTTCGTGTCCAATGTTTTTCAGGTCTGCTGACTTGGACTCCAGCTTTGGCCGCAATTTCATTGACCATCGAGTCTAAGACATAGAGCAGGCAGGCGAAAGGGATCCAGGTTGCAATGCTTTAACTGTAACCTGCCAAAAATCAGGCAAAACCAGCACCTTAGAAGATAAATCCATGGGCAAACCCGCCTAGATGAGATCCTATGCCAACTGCCTCGTGTTTGTGGGCTGGCAGTGTAGGTGATGCTATTGGACGCTCCTTAAGTCGACATCATGCTTCCTCAGCAGTTCATACAAGAATAAACGCTAAACAAGAAATGGATGAAAGGATTAGTGCCATATTCCTCCACCCAACCAGTGCGGCTTCCCCGGTCCATGCGATTCTCCAAATCTGCCATTTTCGGCCCAAGCGCCGAACATCATTGAATGGCCAAGGGCATTAAATGACTGACCTTCAGAGGTATATAGCACATTGCCATTTCCACTGTCAATTACTACTATATGCCCAGTCTGGTTGTAGGTATTTGCTACAAAGAATGTGTATACAAGGTATCCCTGTAATACTCCAAGATGTCCCCCAAGCACAGTCCCGTTTGCTATCTGTGTCTGTGCAGTTTGTGCTGCCGCCACAAACGACACCTTTACGTTTTCATTGATAAAATTAGTCGCTTTCTCTGCGAGATTCACTGACCCGTTTATTCGTGGTATCCCTTCCCCTAAGCCCATCATCATCATTCTCCGCTGCTGCTCTTGCGCAGTCGCCTGTGACAGTGATGACACTACCAAAATGGCAGATAAGGCCCCCACACTCAGAACTGCCACTACTATTATTACTTTCCTGGTGAGAAAGTTTTTTGTTCTTGTTGACATGCCTAAACTTTGTGATGTATTATTTTAATCGTTGTTGACCCATGACACGTAACATAGTTACCACTGTCTTAATTTAGCTCGGCCAAGAATCCATTTTAGGGAGGGATTTCAACGATAATTGCTAGTAGGAGAGATGTTGAGTCTTGATTGCTGTTGCTATTTAGATTCGTCATTACCAATCAATCCTGCAGCATAAAAGCTCAACAAATCTGGTTAAAATGGTTCACGAATATCGCGACAGGATCTACATTAGGAAGGACGTGATACTAAAGTTGTCAGAATATGGAGAGCTCAATCAAACCAAACTTATGAGTTACTGTGGCCTAAATAATGTAAAGCATCGAAGCATAATTGATGATATGGTTGATAAGGGCTTGATAGAAAGATTTGAAGAGCCATGGGGAAATAAGACTATAATCAAGTACAAGGTGTCAGAAAAAGGAAGAGCGATTCTTCAGGCGATATTGGAACCATACGAAGTATTATTCCCAAGGGGCGAGGGAGAAAATAAAACTTGATGGTGAGTTTTATTACACGTAACGTAGTTACTACATTCCTTATAATCATCAAGTATGGGCTTTATAGGTGGTGGAAGATACAATAAAGAATAAGCCAGTAGAAAACATCTTTAGGATAACCGATGAGATAGTCCACCAGCTGAACAAGACCAAAAAAATGATAATCCTGATGATAATTTCTATCGTTGTAGTATTGCCTGTGACACATATCATCACCTTTACACTATCGGAGACACGGTCTTTCAGTGGAGCGGTGAAGGTCGCCCACCACGGTTTGACAGATCTAGCGGTCCTCCAAAAACTGTTGCATTTAGAATAGTCCAGGCTGTTGTAACTGGCACTATTCTCTTCTGGTTAGGGATAGGCATTAGACAGTGGTTTGTGTTCAAAATGGACAAGAAATACAAGCAATACAAAGACCTCCAGAAAAAGATCGATGAAAAATTGGATTTTGATAGTGACAGAGACGACGAAAGAAACAACGATCAAATACACTAACAGATGTTTTTTACACTTGCTTCAAGATCCTATTATGAACCTACTTATCGTATGCGGTGCACTACCTAGCTGAATATAAAGGGATATGAGCGAGTACGAGAACATGCGAACTGCAGATATTATAGCAGACGCTTTATTAGACTGGAATGTTGATACCATCTTCGGCTTACCTGGTGATGGCATTAACGGGTTTATGGAGGCCTTAAGAACAAGGCAAGACAAAATCAGGTTTATACTTGTACGACATGAAGAATCCGCTGCATTTATGGCGTGCGCTTATGCAAAATATACAGGTAAATTAGGAGCTTGTGTTGCCACCTCAGGCCCAGGTGCGATACACCTTTTAAATGGGTTATATGATGCAAAATTAGATAATACTCCTGTAATTGCAATAACAGGCAGCACCTACTCTGATTTGATGGGTTCGTCTTATCAGCAAGATGTAAATTTATTGCAACTATTTTCCGACGTTTCTGTTTATAATAATATAATTACTGCTCCAGAACAAGCAGAGATGGCTGTTGACATAGCATGCAGAACAGCATTTGCACAAAGAGGGGTAAGCCATTTAACAATTCCAATAGATGTTCAGGAAAAAAAGCTACAGGGTAAATACTCTCGACACAAAGTCCCAGGTCACACGTCTGATACTTTTGTTGCTTCGGGTTATGCTTTACCCGACAGACAATTATTAGAACAGGCAGCAGAGATAATCAACTCAGGGAAGAAGGTAGTCATTCTTGTTGGCCAAGGTGCATTAAATGCAGGCCAAGAAGTAGTGTCAATAGCCGAGAGAATTGAGGCCCCGGTTGTCAAAGCCCTTTTAGGCAAAGCCGTGATTCCTGATAACCATCCTAATAGCATAGGAGGGATTGGTATGCTAGGAACTGGACCTGCTACGGATGCAATGAGTGAAGCAGATACATTATTAATGATCGGGACGTCGTTCCCCTACATCGAGTATCTTCCTAAACCAGGGCAAGCAAGAGGCATTCAGATTGATGTTAAGGCAGAAAGAATAGGGTTACGCTATCCAGTTGAGGTGGGTTTGGTAGGTGATTCAAAAAAAGTTTTGTCTGCTTTAATTCCCCTACTTTCAGACAGAACAACAAGAAATAGTAGTAGCGACAGTAGCCATCATCAATATCTGCAAGAAAGAAAAGAAGGAGAAGGAGAACCATGCAAATTTCTAAGATCAAAACAGCAATCAATGAAAGAATGGATTGAATTACTCGAAAGACAAAGCAAGCAAACAGACGGAAAAAAGCCAATAAAACCACAGGCTATAGCTAGTGCAGTTTCTGAGGAATTACAAGAGAATGCCATAATTTCGGTCGATAGCGGTACTAATACTATCTGGGCTGCACGTTTTCTAAATATTAGAAATGGAATGAAGTTTTCAGTATCTGGAACTTTGGCATCTATGGCTTGTGGCTTACCTTATACAATAGCAGCTCAAGTCGCCTATCCTGAAAGACAATGTGTAGCGTTTGTAGGAGATGGAGGATTTGCAATGTTGATGAGTGAATTTGCTACAGCAGTACAATATAATTTGCCAATCAAAGTCATAATTCTAAAGAATAATACACTTGGGATGATTCGGTGGGAACAAATGGCCTTTCTTGGAAATCCAGAATTTGGTGTCGAGTTTAGTCCTATAGATTTTGCCAAAATTGCTGAAGCCTGTGGTGGGATAGGTTATACAATAAAAGAGTATAGTGATATAAAACCAATAATGAAAAAGGCGATGAGTGACAACACATCAAGAAAGCCTATCGTTGTAGAGGCGCACGTCGACCCCTTTGAGCCTCCAATGCCGCCTAAAATAGAGCCAGAATTTATGCAAAATATGGCAGAATCATTTGCAAAAGGACAGCCCTATGCCAAAAGAATTGGTTTGACATTATATAGAAATATTGTACATTGGTAATGTACCTTATTAGCCTGCGTGCCTGCATGTTAGGCTGTAGTAATATTACTATGGTTAATAATAATGAGGACCAACAACAGCAGCATAGCCTTTATCTCAAGCTCGAAATGCCGATCACTGTTTAGGGAAA
>JBJMEA010000002.1:0-47288 GCA_045809625.1 Nitrososphaera sp.
ACGTTCGAGCTCCTGAGGACCAATACTAGAGATTTGTCAGATATTAATCGCGCTGGTTATCTTCACCATTTCACAAGCCTTGACATGACAATGGTCAGACCTGTAGACATTGTATCAAGAGTTCTGACCATCATCAAAAAAAATCCTGGTCTCTACTCTTTCTTTGGCTGCGCTCCTATTTCGTTTCGTAGGATGTTTAGTGACTTTCTGATTTCATTTTGAATATTTTCAAAATCAGGTCTAAAATAATTTCTGGCAAATACAGATTTGCGAATCCTTCCCTGAAGCAGGTCGATTGTTTCTACCTCTATTCCCCGAACTCGAAGATAAGTGGCAAATATCTTTCTACAGTATGACATATTCATGCCCAATTTCCGTCTTACAAGATAGTTCCTCAAAGCATTATAACCACAATTTGCTGACTCCTGACCTATCTTGATAATAGCATCATCCACAATTGAAATGAATGCCTTTTTGCTATTGCGTATATAGATTTGTGGATACTGGTAATGTTCAAGAATCATTGTATCAGTTTTAAGATAGTTCTGCAAGTCGCTATGAATTAATGCAATACTCTGACAAGCTTCAGCTGGTCGCAACCCTGTAAGAGTAGCATAAATCAAAATGTTGGCATAAGGCTTTGGAATTTGAGCAATTATATTCTTTAGCCAAATCAACATCGCAGAAAAGTTTTTCTCATTGTTAATGATAGATTTGAATACTTCCAGGCTATCGGGTGATGTCCATTTTAATTGATATTTTTCTTTGATTTCCTTCCAGATGTTGTATGTGCCTTGGTATTTTGACAAACATACAAGGGCCTCCATAACATGCCGTCTTTTGGTATTCGAAAAAGTCAGAATTTCGCTAGCGTCTTTAGTTTCCAGAATATGACCGTGCTTTGTAGCCTTTAGAAGTATTTGCTTCCAATTTCTCTTTCCCTGAGCTAGCAAGTATTTCCTAAATCCATCCTCATCTATCTTGCCACCTTTGGTAGTTGTAGCTTGTAGCATCAAGAGACTCTCTTCGCTATCATCATCACCACCAGTATGCATGACTCTGTTCGCCACAGGTAGAGAACCATTCTCCATTAGTGGAGAACAATCAGCATCCCTCTTCTCTGACCGCAAGGAAGCAGACGATTTTCGCTGTTGTAGAAGGGTGCCATACAATCCGGTCTGGGATGGGGGACTGTCACGATTTCCTACTCTTTGTTGTAATTTCTCAAGATTTGGCTTTGAAATTGTGAAAGAAGTATGAGCAGCGCCCGGGCCGGGATGTCCGTTCGGCGGAATTTTCTTCTTCTTATTCTCCAAACCGAATTTCGAACCCGGGTCGAAGGAGTGACAGTCCCCCATACTAGACCGGATTGTACGATTCTGGTTCCCACTTAGAAGCAACCAGGCAACTCTATACTACCCGGGCGCATGTAACCCAACTCTTTTTTGAACCAATTAAAATGTTTTGGTTTTTCCATCTCTTTGGACTCCTGTAGGGTATGATTAACAGGAGAGAGTTTCACATCACTCATTATTTTTTTCTCTTTTTACGATTGTTGCCATACTTGCATCCAGGCTCTGCCAGCTTACGTCATAGCCCAATTTGTCGATAAGTTCTGCATGACAGGATTCAGGAATGCCCTCATTTGACAGAATTGAGCAGGCATCAATAAACCTATTTGTTCCAGAAAACAAAGATTCCAACTTGTATATTTTGGTTTTAGGTATCAGACACATTCCTGCTTCAACGTACTTATCCCTATAATCTCTTAGAGAGATTCGCCGTGCCACCTCTGTAGGAATTGAGTGTTTTTCTGCAATTTCTTTGATTGAAAGAACTGAATCATCATTGTTGTCACCCTCACCTAATGTGATTTTCAAATTAGGATCATTGACTTTTCTCTCAATCATTTCACTATCTACTGACTTTAAGTAATTAAGGATCGGCTTTATCGGAACGACGTCGTTTTTGTAAAATATCAATTGTTCTTTTGGCACTATTGAGGTAAAGGAGGATTTTGAGCAATCGAAATCTTCATTTACTGCAATAAATAAAAGATCTATCCTTTGGTTATTACTATTACCACTCATCTTCTGCCTCCTATTGGATGAGATAAAAATATCAGTTAACTTTTGCAGCTTTCTATCAAGATACTCTTTTGTCCAGAATCCAACAATCTCAAGATAGATCTTCTTGTTATACTTTTCAAACATGAAGTCTGGAATGAAGGCTCCTCCGTTTGATAACACAAGTGGATCAGGTTCTCTAATCAGATTCCAACCAGTTTCAGCCTGCTCAAATCTCTTAGCAAATTTCTCTTCTACTGCACTATCAAAAATATTGTGATCATTATAGGAGCCGTATGACCTTGCGACTTCTTGCTTGTCCAGACTATGACTAGCATAAAAAGGACTATATGGATCTGTCAGCAGTTCTGGAATTTCCTTATTTGAAATTTTGAATTCATATATTTTCCTTCCATCCATTGTTTTCCTTACAATCCAAGCATCTAGATGCCATTCATCGACGCTGCCACTAACTGTCTCTCTTTTTTTATCAGAAGAAAAAATTATAGTTGGAAGCAGCTTTGCAAGCAATGTCCCATATCTGTCAGTTAATTTAAACAGACTCAAAGGTCCTTCAAGCGAACAGATTATCCTATCATCTTGTTGTTCTTGCGGTTGTTGCAAATGGTACATCAGGCCAAGCCTCTTTACAGTCCTCAGTACACGTTTCCAATTCAAACCACCGGAAATATAAAAATCAAGTTTTGTACAATTAAAGAGCAATGTTTGCATAAGCGACAAATTGTACCACCCAACCAAATCTTTAGGGCTTAGTACATCAAAGTGATCAAATATTAGGTTATCATCCAAATCACTCCACATCATTTTCAAGACATCCTCATGAGAGTGGAACTGCAATTTAGTGGCCACAGAATCAGCAATTTCTCTTCTCTCCATTTCGGTTAAAGCAAAACCCCGTTTTGAGGACTCTTCAAATATGGCCCTTCTGATATGGGGTGGATCAATTATTGGAGCAGTGCTAATGCTGTTGCCTCCCTCAATCTCATTCCCAATAATATTATCATTACTTTTGAATGTGCACCTCCTTTCTAAGAGGGCATAAAATCCTCTCACCAGTTTGTAGTCGCCACCAGCATCTGATTGTTCTATTGCTGAGATTCGATCTTCAAGCACTGCTTTCTTTTCTTTGTTCTTCCAGCTTTGTTCAAATTCTTGGATCAGCTTCTTTGCCAACTCTATATTTTCTTCCTTGTTGCAGAATAATGGAAATACAGATCCATTTCTAGTTCTGACTCTAAGTAACTGTAGAGTTAGCATATCCTATGTATTATTAGTTGGCATTATGGTTATTTTAATGTCAACCATACATAAGCTAAACCTACCTGATCATACTATAAAGATAATCGATTCCTTGGTTCGACTAGGAGAGCTGAGTAAACAATGGTTGCACGTGATTGTATGCTCGCTACAAATGCAACGAGCAAGTATACAAAAATGAGGACATATTAGTACTGCACACCAGAGTCTCGGTATACACTCATGTGCAGCGGCATTGAGTGTTATTCTTATATGCAGCTGAACCACAACGTAATTTGTATATGTATATTAACAGGAGTGGATGATTCTATTTTGCTTCCATCCCTTATGGCCATGACAACTTCGCCCTATTGCAAAGGTGCGGCAGTAATACTGCTTTAGTAAAAGCGAATTACGATCTACTAAGATAAGAGAAGGCCAGCTGTAGTATATCAAAGGATATGCTAGTAGCTACCTAAAACGATGAGAAATGTCACCTTCACTTCTTTCCTCAAGTCCAGCGGCTAGAAGGGCCAGTTCGAGAAACCCTCCCTTCAGTTCTCGAACGGCCCTTTTTAAATCTCGTCAGCTTCTTTTGTTGTACGTTGTAGTAGTTAGTGAAGCCAGCGTACAGATACAAAATATTTAATAGAAATCTAGCACTCTTTATTCTTCTAGATGAGATACATTGACAGTCTAATGTCAGAAGGTCTAATTAATATCCTATCCAACCCTGTAAATTGACACACTGTGTCAAGTTGGACAATTTCAAGTCGTTTCTATGAATTCCAACCCCACTTTGATCATCACTACAGGGTATCAAATCAAGATAGAAGTGGGATTGGGAAAAAATTGAATTGATTAAATGCAGTTATACCTTATTGAATTCGTCTTCCTTTGTATTCTGCATGTAGCATTGCGATAACCCATGGCTTCAGGATTAACTAGATATCTTGGATGCACATTAGATTGTATAATATTATGCAGCAAATAGAGAAAAGGTAGTCAGCACTTTCCGCCAAGGACTAGTTAAATTAATTTAAATATCACCCTACGCTTCTGCTTGCACTTGTGACTTTATATGACGTCAACCAAAGAAATATATGAATTGCCACGGTCCCAAATCTATAGTTTGATTAGTGAGACAACAAAGATACAAGGATTCTACTTCAAATACTAAATATACGCTCCTTCTTAGGATTTCCTATTTTGCATAGTCGTAATTGTTATTGCTGCGCATTATCTTCAATGCCTTCTTCCGTCTTGCGCTTGTAATCGTTTCTTTTGTCTCTGAAGAAATTATCTCAATCATTCGAGCTTTCTTGTATTCTTTATAATTACTAGCAATAGCAGTGCTACTATTACTTACTCTCCTGCTGCTAGTATTGGGCTTAGGTCTTAGCAATCTTCCAAGTCTTTGTATGAATTCCCTTGCACTTCCAGTACCACTTAGTATTATACCCAATTCGGCATCAGGGATATCAACTCCTTCATCTAGAACCTTGGATGTCACTAGAGCCATGTATCGACCCTCTCTGAACCCTTTTAGAACGTCTTGTCTTTCCTCTTTGATCGTTTTATGAGTAATAAGTGGAATTAGGAATTTGTCAGATATTTCATAAACAAGGCTGTTATGCTGAGTGAATATTATCGCCTTGGAACCTTTATTCTCAGCAAGGATTTCCCTCAGCTCTTCTATTTTCGCCCGGCTGTTTAGCGCAACATTCATTGCCTTGTTTCTGGCTAGCAACGCTTCTCTTGCAGTCCTGTTTCGCCCAGACATTATTATCAATTTTTCAAGCGAAAATGGATATCTTTGAAAATTGAGCTTCTTAATGCATTGCTGATATATGTTCATATTTCTTTGATACTCTTCCAGTTCATCTGGCAGCATCTCCACCGTTCTCCTTTCGATCTCATAAGGAGCGAGGTGTTTGTCTCTTGCTAGCTCATCTGGATTGGCTTGAAATACAACTTCGCCAACGAGCCTCGGTAGATCTTTATGAAGATCATCTTCTCTTTTTATCGTAGCAGTAAGACCTAGTCGAAATGGTGCTGCCATTTGCTCCGCAATGGTTCTGTAACCAAGTGCTGCCAAATGATGTACCTCGTCAAATATCACAAGTGAAAATTTGTTGCCAAGAAAAGCTGCCCGTATGTAGGCGGAGTCATACGTACATACTGTAACAGATTGTATGTCATCATTGCCACCGCCCAGGTTTCCTATTCTGATGTTTGGAAAATACTTTGAAAGAGTTGCAGTCCATTGATCCATCAAGTCAAGTGTCGGGACCACAACTAGCGAAGAAGAATTTGCTTTCTCTATGGCCCGGATGCCAACGATGGTTTTGCCTGCACCTGTAGGTAGAACTACACAGCCTCTCAAACCTGCGCGGAGCCAATTGTCAACAGCTCTTTGTTGATAATCTCTCAATGATATAGGTGATGAGGATGATAGTGATAATGACAGCATCTTCGTATCTTCGGATAAAACATGATCTGAATATTCTATACTACTCTGTTTGAGATATTCTACAATATTAGAATAGTAGAGGGCAAGTGCTCTTAGCACATTTGTCCTTGGGTCCAAGATGGCATATGGAATATGAGCCAGACCACGGATCACTATAGTGCCTTTATCATAAGTTAACGTAGCTTTGAGCACCAGTAATTTGCTCAAAAAAGGATTAAAAGTCTTACTCCATAAATCAATTGTCCATACTGTACGAATAAAACAAAAAATCGGCATTATCAAGTACAAAAAATATTGAATGCCTTATTGTTGAGTCTTAACAGATTACAACAACTTTCATTACTCTGTTGGCCATGCAGACATGACAAAGCCTCATCAACATGTAAGAGGTGCTATCACATAGTCTGCTACCGCTATAGTATGTATACATGCAAGAATGATTTTCAAAGAGGTATATTCCAATGAAACTGATATCCATACTGTTGGATAATGATAATAGTAGCTACAACCGTCTTTTGCAAGGCGATCATAAGCATGAATAATAATCTGTCCTCAGCTAGAGATGTTAAAATTTTGTTTTTGCCTCAAGATAATTTTAGATACATTAGCGAGGTATTACAATAATTTTATTAGCAAGTAACTAATTACTACCAGGTGTGACGGAGGAACTAGAAGAGCAAGGTAGATCAGGCACAAGCACTACATGTGCCGTAGTGGATGTATGGGAGCTGCTTGGTAGAAGATGGTCGCTCCACATTTTGAAAAATCTGAAAACAAAAGAAGTAATTAGATTTAATGAATTAAAAAGATCACTTCCAGGCATCAGCAGTACGGTACTCTCAGAAAGATTACTGGAACTAGAACGAGAAGGCCTTGTGACAAAAAAGATCTACCCCGAGGTGCCCCCGAGAGTCGAATACAGCATTACACCTCAAGCAAGAGAGCTCGGGGTGATTATACGAGATTTGGCGCGTTGGGCAAACAAGTGGAAGCACCCAGAAATAAAACCACTTGCTGCACAAAACAAAACCTAGGGCAGCTTTTGGAATTTATGGCCGTCCTTTACGCTTACCAGTCCTATCTCTACGATTGGCCGCTCGCCCAGCGCCCTTTCTATCGCTTTGTTGCTCAGTGCAACAGCTTGCTCCGTAGTCATGTCGGCACTATACTCTCTCTGTACTACATCTAGTGCTATATCAGATGATTTGCCGATTGCAAAGCCAGAACCGCGGAAGAATGTCCCGCTTGGATCAACCTGATAAAGCTGTACTCCAGTCTGGTCGACACCTGCTATGATGACAGAGGCAGCCTGTGGCCTAACTGTGTATACTGTGTAATTGTGTAGGAACGACCCTAAATGCTTTGCAAGCGAGCCAACGTCTATTGGACTTTCAAAGTTAAGTCGGTGTTTCTGTGCTTCAAGCCTTAGCTCGTCTATCAACTGCAATATGTCGCCAATATACCCCGAGCCGGTCGCACCGACATGGCCATCAATTACGAATATCTTTTCAGCAGGGTCTATTAGTGGCCTGACAGGCTTAATGTGGCTTGCAAGGAGAGCAAATGTTGGAGTCTTGATCCCTATTGTGGTTGATCCCCTATTTACTGCCTCAAGGGCGCTATCGACCAACACCAGCCGGCCTTCTGGCCCGTAATAGTATGGATATCTTCCTCCAGCGCCTAAATTTGCCCCAACGCCTCCAGCAGTTTCAGCCATTACTACTTTTTCACCTCCACTGGTGCCAACACATTTGGAATTGCGAGTACCTCTATACCGTTGCCAGAGCCAGGATCCCGCTCCATTGCAGCAGCTACTGCCTTGGTAGCTACAGCTTGAGCCTGCTCATTTGTAATTTCTTTGTGATACATACTCTCAAGTACCCCGTATGCAATTGGTGAGCCTGAGCCCGAGGAGGCAAAATCCTCACTTGTAATTGCTCCACTCATATCTGCTGCATAGATATGTCCACCCTCCTGATCAACTCCTGCGACTATCAGTTCAACAAAATAGGGCTGGTAGTTCTTTAGCCCGGAATATGCAAGATTAGCGATCAGCCTTGCAGATTCTTTAGTGGTGAGCTGAAACCCTCTACGTAGCTCTATTAGCCTGCGCTCTGCCTTGGCTACTTTAATCAAATATTCAGCATCAGACAATTGTCCCGCTATTGCCACTGCAAGTGTGTCATCAACCTTGGCTATTTTCTGTGTTATTTTTGAGCCGATGAAAAAGCCCTTGCTTGCTCGCTTGTCAGAACCTAGTACAACTCCTTCTTTGGTCTTGATACCAACGATTGTTGTCATTTCTGATATTAATATGGAAACATAAAGCATTAATTGACCAGTAATCTTAGAAATCAGTCACAACGAGTTTGTGCTCATTAAGTCCTATAAAGGACTCATATTTTTACTAGATCGCTCATTGTTTATGCACCAATACCCCTAAAAATGGTGTCCATACTAGGAGGAGATGGAGAGGAGGGCTGTGTTTTTGGGCGTATTATCATCAAAATAAATAGCATCTTTTTGTTTGGGTCTCTGCAGCGAAAAGTAGTCTGTATCTTATTTTTGTCGACTGGCTTTGCTGCATTGCAAACATGTTTTCTTGCCCTTGGGTACGAGTATGCGTACAATTTTTTAGATATGGACTGCGGCTTGGTTTATGGAAATTTAACCTGCATCTTTATCATCTTGGCTGGAGAGGCAGATACGATCAATATTTTATATGTCTGAAGATCGGTAAACAAGAGCTGATACATTTTTTGGCTGCAGACTTTCAAATTTTACAAGAGCATTCTTCCCTATCACATAAACTTACTAAAGCTAATTGGTCGCGCCGCTCATTCGGTGATCTAATACATAAGCATCAAACCTGCTCTGCATTACCTTTGTTATATGCTCATAGATGGCATAGGATCCCACCATCGCCTGCACTTTTTCTTTATCAGTATAGGCGTTTGTCTCGATAACTACATAATCTGCAATCAATCTAAGATTGATTTGGAAGGAGCCATCGTCGCTTGTCCATTGCAGAGTATAACCAGTATCGCCCCTTATCATGCCCATCCATCTAAGGTTCTTAAACCATCTTCCGATTAGGTGATGCATAACTTCTGAGGCCTTGATGTTTAGAGGGATATATGTCTGCAATAACTGCATATACTCTCTGCCCTTTGGTTTATGTTGTTGCGATAACTCATTCCTTGACATTGCAACTGCGCCAGCCTTGCTAAGTCGATAACCTAATGGAGATTTTTCCACAAGATCCATCTCTTCTAGCCTATGAAGCGCCCTTGACAAGCTTTGTTGGTGAAGATTAAGCCTGCGCATCAAGCCTTTAAACGAGTAATTTGATCCAGCTTCATTTAGTAAATCCAAGATCTTATTGTCATTATTGTGAAAATCAGTTGGGCTAAGCAAGCCCTGAGAGTCATCTTGACTGCCATCATCTTCTACTAGAATCTGAGCGGCTGTCACAGGTTTGCTGCTTATCACCTGCTTTTCTATTACAAAGTTCTCTGTAGGGCTCTCTTCTTGGAGAGTTGTTGATTCAGTAGGCGTGTCGCTGCTTTCCACTTGCATATTACAATCGCTCCTGCATGATATAAAGCATAAAGTAATCACTTAGAGAGCAGGTAAGCAAAATGCTACTACTACTAGTATACTTCAATTGCCTCTTCCTTGAACCCCATCTGAGCAAGTAGATTCTTAGCGGTTTCACGATGATCTCCTTGCAGGATAATCTGGCCTTCCTTGAACGTGCCTCCTGTGCCAATTTTAGTCTTTAGCTGCTTTGTAATTTCCTTCAAATCTTTTCTCTCCTGAAGACCAGATATCATGGTGACAGGTTTTCTATATTTTCTTATATCTTTAGTAATTACTATGGCTGCTTCTTCCTTTTCAATCTCCTTGATTAGCTCGTCCATCGAATCATAGTCGGACACTGAAATAATTATTGCCACCCCTGTTCAAAAGTGTTTTCATAAAAAAATTCAGGGGCGCTCGTCTACTGGAACTGGAAGTTGAAACTGGCGCCCATATCGGTTGATAGTCACAGTAAGCTGTTCATTTAGCTGTTTTTTGCGCACGTATGTGGCAATCTGCGAGGGGTCTTTTATAAGGTTGCCATCTATCTCCTCAATGATATCTCCTTTTCTTAATCCTGCATCGTCAGCCGGGCTATAGGGTTCAACTCCTGCAATGAGTGCCCCACCAGCTACAGGGAGCCCATAGTATCGAGCAAGTTGAGGAGTAACTTTTATTGACGCAATACCGATCCACGGACGCATTACCTTACCCTTTTCTATCAATTCTTTTAATATCGACTTGGCAGTGTTGACAGGAACTGCAAACCCTATGCCTTGTGCATAAGGCATATTGGCAGTATTAATAGCAATCACTTCTCCCTTTGTGTTGACAAGCGGTCCCCCAGAGTTGCCAGGATTGATGGCAGCATCTGTTTGTATTAGCTCAAGCACACCATTCCTTGTCTGTATACTTCGATTCAATGAACTGACTATGCCAGCGGTTACTGCAGGTCCTCCAGTAAGACCAAAAGGGTTTCCAATTGCAATCACAATCTGACCGGTCTTTAAGTCATCCGAGTTGCCAAACTGTGCTGCTGGAAGCGGCTGTTCTGATTCTACTTTTAGGACTGCAAGGTCGGTGGTCTCGTCGCTTCCGACCACTTTTCCTCTGAGCACCTTGCCATCAGATAGTGTGACCTTAAGACGTTCAGCGTCATCGATTACGTGGTTGTTCGTAAGGATATAGCCATTTTCATTTATGACTACACCCGATCCTACCCCTTCTATTGGAAATATCCTGAACATCTGGTCATGTAACATTCTCACACTTGCAATATTTACAACGCTTTTGCTTACTTTCTCAACGGCTATGACAAGTACATCTTCTGGAACAGGTATCACGTTGGTATTATGGAGAAGGGGAGATAAATTGACCCTCTATTCTAGAAACCAGTCACACTCATTGAATGACAAGAAATTAGATGTTTGAAATGTCTCAAACAACTTTGCGAGATCCTTACATATGCCTATGCTAAAACAAATATTTCAAACGAAAGATAATAAGTTCAAAGAGGCAATTGAAAAATGGAAAAATACAGAACTATGGCGAGGCTGTTCAATGGGACCAATCCTTTGGTAATTGCATACAGCGCAAATACAAGATCTGATAACATGAGAATGTTTACGAGAACTTGAATGAATCAGATATACTTTAGAGTCGCAGAAGACTAAATGTATTAACCTTTTATACGTAGGACTTTTAGGGTCTGTAATTTGCTGCAAATGTATCTGGCTCACTAGAACCAAAATCGCGTATGAATTGATCTCGGATGATCCTACCATATACAATCAAGTCACGCGCCATCATTCGCAGCCTGTTTGATAATCTTGTATTCCCTATCCCTTCTCCGGTAAAGTCCTGTGGGCCATTTATCGATACGCCATAGGGCATACTCCATCCATAGCACTGTCGTACTGCTGTTCGCATTTGCTCCATAACCGTAAGCCCTTTTTCATGGGAGGCAACAATGTATGCAAATACTTTACCTGCAAATTCTTCATAAAAGTAATCAAGAAAATTCTTAAGGGCACCGGACATTGAGCCATGATAGTCTGGCGAAGCAAGGACAAAGGCGTCGGCCCAAGATATCTCCTCGGCTACAAGTTGTACCTCATTAGACGCTGGGGCACTTGGGTCATATAATGGCATCACTGTTTTATTGAGATCCAATAAGCGAACTTCTGCGCCGCGCTTGTTGGCATACTCTAGACCAATTTTAAGCGCCCTTGTACTGTATGATGCCTGCCTGATGCTACCAGCAACTCCCAACACGTTAAACGTATCATTCATATATTATATTAAGGAACTAAACTAGATTAATCGACTTGCTTTTTCAGAAACTGGTCACACCTTCAAGCATTGGGGATTGCATAGTTCTCTAGTATTTTGAGCCGTAATGCAGTAATCTAGTACAGAGCCTCACAAGCACGATCTCGTGCTCAAATGACGGATAATATTAAAAATCCATAGGAAGTTTTTATAGATGCTATCTACCCTTCCTTGGTCCTCTCTTAAACTCTATTAAAACTAAATGGTTATGCGTTTGGCACATGATAAGCATTCAACAATTACCCAACTTTCGTTCTTGTTTATCACTTTGAACTTCTTTGAGCCACAGGATACGCATACAGGACATGCTCTCTGACCTTTTACCATGTCCTTTACCGTTACCACCTCTGGGGATTGCTATCGGAGCGGGCCAGCATATTTATCCTTACAATGCCTCCGACCTGCTCTATTACCCTTGCGACCGCTGGAGGTACTAGATGCGTCCATGGCTTACCGTCTTGCATTAGGTACCGAATGTTCGTGCCATTGTACTCACTTATCTTTGCAAAAACTGGATTCTCAATAACAATAGTAGAATCCTGAGAGCGGGTAAGGTACTTTACAAATTCATTACCCGAGTAAAGCACATCAAATGGTGGAACCATTGAACGTAAATAAGCGAGCCATCTGGCATTGTTCTCATCATTTGAAACAGGTATGATATAGCATCTTGAAAGATCAACCCCTGCTTCTTTCAGTGCCTCATGAATCATCATCACTCTTTCACCAGCACTGAATGGATCCTTATCTATGAAGTTGAATTGCGCGCTGCCAATTATAATCACTAGCTCATCACACTGGCTTAGGATCTGCTTCGTAAGTACAAGGTGACCGTTATGGAAGGGCTGAAAGCGCCCGAGCATAAGTCCGCGTCTTGTCATTGTGGTTTGCCTAGTCTATTTTTCCAGTACTCTATTTCCTTTGCTTCTATTTTGCGAAAGATCGGCTCCACCTTGCCAAGTTTATGATCGGGAGGAATTGCTCGGATATCCTTGGCTGACCTCCAGTCCTGCTCGTGGACGCTACTAGCTTCAAGCCCCAGCTGTTTCCATATCTTTTCGCTGGAAAAGGGGATGAATGGTTCGAGTAGGATCGCCAAACTTCGTACTGCATTTACCGATACATATATTGTTCTATTTGAAGAAGACTTGTTTGCCCACGGTGAGTTTGTCTGGAAATAATGGTTCATATAATTACTATATCTTAAGATCCTCCTTAGCGACTTATCTATCTCGTTGCTTGAGAGCAGTATACCTGTTTCATCCACTACTGCCACTAATTCCCTTTCTACCATATCATCAATGCTTCGGGCATTATCAAGGCTGGGACTAAATCCAGGGCTAGGCACTATGCCTTGAAACGACTTATGTGTGAAAGAAAGGGCCCTATTTATGAAATTGCCAATGTTGGCGATCAGCTCATTGTTTATTCTTTCATAGAATGCATCAAAGTCAAAATTCAGATCATCTTGCGAGTATGTAACTACAGATGCAATATAGAATCTCAGATAGTCAGGATTGAATGCGGAAGTAAAATCCTTCAGCCCAATATACCAACTTCTACTCTTAGATATCTTTTGGTTTTGTAGCATAAGGTGGCCCCTTGTAGGAATATAGTCAGGAAGCTTGTATTCAGAATTGATGCCAAGGCGTATTGCAGGCAAGAAGAGATAGTGATGATAGATAATATCCTTGCCAATAAAATGGTAAATCTCGGATTCATTCCAGAATTCCTTACCATTGCCTCCCTTATCATTAATGAACTTGACAAGTGATGAGATATAGCATAAGTGGTTATCGAACCAACCGTAAAAGACTTTGTCCTTTGCCTCCTGTAGAGGAATTGGTATACCCCAAGACAGGTCACGTGTGATGTCCCAATCTTGCAACCCTTCATTTATCCAGTTGATGACATAATTTTTGACGTCTGACTGCAAGTGTTGGTTTGACAAGAGCCAGTCTTTTACTTTCTCTTCAAGCTTTGATAGGCGGAAAAAATAGTGTTTGCTCTCCCTTTTGATAGGGGGCCTGCCGCATATTGCGCACTTTGGCTCAAGTATTTGATCAGGGACGCGACCGCACTTTTCACACAAATCTGAATACTGGTTTTCTGCATTGCAGTAAGGACATCTACCAATTACATATCGATCTGGCAAAAATTTTTTATCATAGGTGCAGTAAAACTGAATTACAATCTGGTCATAAATGTGACCATTTCCCCAGAGTTGTTTGAACACGTACTGAACAAACTCAACATTTTCTTTTGAGCTTGTCTTGGAAAAGAAATCAAAAGAAATACCTAATGATTCAAAATCTGCTTTATCCTTTCTGTTCCAATATTCAACGTAATCTGGAGGGCTCTTTTTTTCATGCTCTGCCCTAATCAAGATTGGAGTTCCAAAATCATCCGTAGCGCATATATGATAAGCCTTAAGCCCATTGAGTCTCAAAAACCGTGTAAAGATATCTGCCGGAAGATAAGTGGATGCTATATGTCCTAGATGTATCTCCCCATTTGCATAAGGCAACGCACTTGTAATGATCGTACTCTTGCTACTGTTGTTATTCGGCATTAGACTTGCATTCAACGCACAGCATTTTAACCTAACTGGAGTGCAGATAGCGCTCCTGCTCTCCTGTCATATGATCTATTTTGACACCCATGATGTCAAGAGCATAGATTCCAACGTCTTGATCGATTTGCTCTGGCACGCCGTGGACTTTTACTTCCATCCTATCGTAGTTTTTTGCGATGTATAAAATAGCTAGCAACTGATTGGCGAATGATAGAGCCATTACTTCCGGCGGATGGCCTTCAGCAGCAACTAAGTTGACGACTCTTCCCTTTGAGAGTAAGAATAGCCTCTTTCCATTGACGTCAAAGCGCTCGGTATTTGCATTAATTTGCACGGGTTGGCAGTGGCTGATGCTATAAAGGCTCTTAGTATCAATCTCGACATCAAAATGACCAGCGTTTGCTAAAATGACACCATCCTTCATTTTTAGAAAATGCTGCTTTCTTATGACAGAGGTCTGACCTGTGCATGTGATAAAAATATCACCGATAGCAGCAGCATCTAACATTGGCATTACCTCAAATCCATCCATCTTGGCTTCAATTGCTTTTATAGGATCCACTTCAGTAACAATTACTGTAGCACCCATGCCCTTCGCCCGAATTGCCACTCCCTTGCCCACCCAACCATATCCACAGGCAACTACATTCTTGCCTGCCAATAGTATGCCTGTTGCCCGTACTATGCCATCAATGGTGCTCTGTCCGGTTCCATGTCTGTTATCAAATAGGTATTTCGTTCGTGCATTGTTTACCGCTACAACAGGATAAAGTAGCCTTCCGGTTCTTTCTAGGGCAACAAGTCTCTTTACTCCAGAAGTTGTCTCTTCGGTTCCAGCTACAATCCCTTTTGTCATTTGCTGATGAGCCATAGAGTGGAGATCGCCTCCGTCGTCGGTCACTATGACAGGTCTAAATGTCAAAACACTGGAGATACACTGTCGATACTCCGATTCTGTCTCACCTCTCCAGGCGTAAATATTTACGCCATTGTTGTATAGAAAAGCTGCAATATCATCCTGTGTCGATAATGGATTTGCTGAACAAATTGCGATGTCTGCGCCTAAGCTCTTTGCAGCCATCACAAGGACGGATGTTTCTTTTGTGATATGGAGACAAATACCAAGCTTAAAACCTGCTAAGGATTCACTATACACATTCATTGATCGTATTCTTTCAACTATGCCCATACGGCTTGCAGCCCACTGATATGATAGCCTCCCCTTTTCTGCTAGGTCGTTATCTGCTATTTTCCCGGGCACAGTTTACGAATTATAAGAGATCAATAAAAGCTACTGGTTTTCGTACTCTTGTTCCCGAAACCTTGCCCTTCCCCTTCTTATGAGGACAAAGAGTGCAAGTATTATCGCTATCCATACCACGCTTAGCAGGATGTTGCCAAAGCTGACGAAGAGGTACGGCATTGCATCGATCATATCCTGCTGGATTATTTCTAGAGATCCATGGATGTCAAGCATGCCTGAATTATATTCCGTACTATGAGGCTCCATAGATCCTATTGAGTTAGCTCGAGTCACAATGTCATCCAAATTGCTATGTATAAGCGACAAATCTGTTTTTGCAGTTGGAAAAATCCAAACAGGATTACCGCTCTCAGGTAATTCCATTTTTGCCTTTGACACAAAGTTTGCTAGATCTTCAGGAGTCTGCGCGGTCTGAGCCCTCTTCAGGTATCCAAGCGCGCTGTCTACAGGATAAATGGCCTGTTGGTATCCGTAAAGGGCAATAGCGATACCAAAAACCACAAGAGCCAGAACACCGATCATCATGAGCCTGTATGACGATGCCATGCTAGAATGATAGTGCTATAGAACTAGTAGAGATATTTAGACGTGGCGGAGAAAAGGGAACACTTTTTATGATTCTGTCAGATAACCATTTTATAGCCAGATTGATTACCCTGTCCTGATATTGGCATTTGTCAAGGTCGCCCAGCGAAACGAGATAAAAGAGAACAGAGGGAAGGAGCTTTACATTAATGGTACAAGAATTGCTCTTTTCTATGCAAACGGCAAGTATTATGCAATTGAAGCACTTTGCCGCCATCAAGATGGCTCGCTTGCTCCAGGAAAAATAGATGGTGAAGTAGTTGAATGTCCTCTGCATTCATGGCATTACAATATCAGGACAGGAGAGTTACTTGATTATCTTGAAGGAGTAAAACTGATGACCTACAATGTAGATGTTCGAGGAAACGATATCTACATTGATGCCTAGCAAAGTAAAAACAGAGGCACACACTCTTTCTAGATTGCAACAGTGAAATTATACAATACGCTTAGCCGGCAAGTGGAAGACTTAAAGCCTCAAAACCATCTAGTTAGGATATATGTTTGTGGAGTCACAGTATATGATAACTCACACATAGGCCATGCAAGAACAATCATTATATTCGATGTATTGAGGCGATACTTGCTATCGAGAGGCTATAAAGTCGTTTTTGTACAGAATTTTACAGATGTAGATGATAAGATTATCAACCGTGCAAAAGCAGAAGGTAAGAAGGCAGAAGAAATCTCTTTGAGATACATTGACAGATACTTTAATGATTTTGACAGCTTGAATGTAATGCGGGCTGATTACTATCCAAAAGCTACTGATCATATCAAGGAAATGATTCAGCTAATTGATGGTCTGATAAAAAAGGGGCATGCCTACCTGACGCTAAACGGTGTATATTTCAAAGTTATGTCATTTCCAGGCTACGGTAAGTTATCAAGAAAGTCAATTGAGGAACTAGAGTCTGGTGCAAGGATAGAGATTGATCCCTCAAAAGAGAATCCGCTTGACTTTGCAGTCTGGAAGTTCTATTCTGATGAGACGGTTTGGCCAAGCCCTTGGGGTAATGGGAGACCCGGCTGGCATATAGAGTGTTCCGCGATGTCACGCAAATATCTCGGTGACACATTAGAGATTCACGGCGGTGGACATGATCTAGTTTTCCCACACCATGAAAATGAGATTGCTCAATCAGAGTCGTACACTGGCAAACAGCTTGCTAAGATTTGGGTTCATACTGGCATGGTTACCATAAATTCACAAAAGAT
Source organism: Nitrososphaera sp. (assembly GCA_045809625.1). GTDB lineage: Archaea > Thermoproteota > Nitrososphaeria > Nitrososphaerales > Nitrososphaeraceae > Nitrososphaera. Next base: position 17,352 of record JBJMEA010000002.1, read on the forward strand.
GAGCAAATCGCTTGGCAACATTATTACGATAGAGCAGGCACTAAAAACATGGAGAGAAAATCCCCTCCGACTCTATTGCCTGTCAGCACACTATTCGAAACCGCTTGATTATACTGACGAATTACTAGAAGAGTCTATCCAACGGTGGCGCCAAATAGAGACATGCGTCTACGAACTACACTTTGCTGTCGGCAGTGGCGGCGAGATTGATACTGTGAAGAGCATCTGTAATGAATCTATTCGAGCTTTTGAAGCCGCAATGGACGACGACATGAATACATCGCTTGCAGTTGCAGAGTTAATGAGGATTATAACAAAGCTCAACAGGTATATCGCGGCAGAAAAACTAACAAAAGATATGGCAGATAATGCATTGCCAACTCTTAACAAGATAATGGGTATTCTGGGATTAAAAATTGCAGAACGTGATGAGAAACAAAGTGAGGCAATTGAGTATATGGTGTTACGACGTAACGAGTTGCGCGCTGAGAAAAAATTTAAACAGGCAGATGAGTTACGGAAAAAGCTAGTAGAGCTGCTCCCTATTGATCTATTAGATCACAAGGGACGTACAGTGTGGGTCAATAGTAAAAAAACTAGAATGTGGAATGTCATTAATCCAGAGGATCAAGTGCATGAAGCGAATAGAAAACTAGAAACCAGATTGATGCAGATTGTCTCACAGAGAAACCTAAATGTACATCTTCATAAGGATAGATCTTCCTCAATCAAGGAGCTTGTTGATATTCTAATCAATGAGGGAGTAATCCCACCAGAAGGAAGATCAAGAGAATTCGCTGATACAATCACAAAGCTAGGGGATAAAGCTGCTAGGGGAGAGCAAATAACAATAGAAGAGTTCGAGGACGGTGATTATACCCTTGCAATAGCGTGGTTTGAAATGATATTAGATGACATAAAAGAACAGGAGCAATAAAAATAATAAAAAGGCAGATGAAAGAAGAAGAAGAAGAAGAAATCGTCCACATCGCATAGGAATGGAAATAATTTAATCTATAATCTTCTTGCTTTCTTCTTTTTACTTCCCCTTCACTTCATCCACCGTCTCTCAATCAACAGTACAACGCAAGAAACTACATCACTATAACCTCATAAAATAGTACCAATACATTCGCGAGTATTTTCAGGAATCCACATTAACTATCATAGACTGCCAGTATATCAAGGGTATTCGCCTTTTCTAAAGAACTTCAGGTTCTTGCCACTATGCTAGAGAAACACGACATAATATGCCATCGGTCGTGAAAATGAGATTGGCATTATCACGGGTTCTTGAGACAATGTTGGACAATGTTTTTCTTATAAAGAACACCACTTCAGCGATCAACACATCAGCAAGGCAGAAGCATCTAAGTTCCATAGTGCTCCTGAAAAAGATACTTGATCAGCGCTTATCTTTTTCCTCTCGAATCTTTTCCAGGTCCTTATGTAATAATTCAATAGTTTTTGGTATTTCTTTTTCTGCGCAATCAATGCAAATCTGCTGCAAAGACAGAGGATAGGTAAAATATTTCACATTTAGTGCAATATCGCGTTTGCATGATACACATTTTTTCATCTTGTAAGGGTCAGTATTCTTGATAATCAAACCTCTACCTCTTGGCCTTGCTCAGGTGCACGTGCATCGTAGCCGTACTTTTCCTTTATCTCTTCTGCAAACTTAACGCATGATGGGCCATCACCATGCACAGTCAGCACCTTTGGGTTGCCTTTGACACGATCCAAGATTTCGAAAAGCTCACTTCTACTATTGTGACCAGAAAATTCAAAGCGTTTAACATCAGCGTAGCATTTTCTTATCTTGCCATCAAAGTTAGCAACACGCTTTTCTAGAAGCATTCTGCCGGGTGTCCCTTCACCCTGGTAAGACACGATCGCAATGCCATTCTTCTCGCTGTTGGCTATCTGCTGTGTGTAAAATATTGCCGAGCCTCCGACCAGCATGCCTGCAGGTGATATTATTACGCATGGTTCCTCTACAACTTTGCGCCTTCGGCTCCAGCCCTGTATCCACTCAGCTTCACCTATGGCTCTTTTGAACATTTCCGCGTCTCTGAGGAATGCAGGATGGCGACTCATTATCTGATTTGCTTTAAGAGCCATGCCATCCATCACCACTTTATGCTTGAAATTGTAGGCCTTGAGCACACATGCTATTTCTTGTGCGCGCTCAACTGAAAAGGATGGGACAAAAAGAGTTCCACCGCGTTCTATGACTTCATATGCAAATTCAATGAGATCCTTTTCAGCCTCTTCGCGGGGTTGCTGTTCCGACTGCGAATAGGTGCTCTCTATTATCATCAGGTCAATTTCGCCAAAGTCAAGGTCAGCTGGCCGCAAAAGCTTTGAGCCACGAGTGTTTATATCACCAGTGTAAAATATTTTCTTGCCTTCATGTTCTACTACAATGCTTGCACCACCTACTACATGACCTGATTGGTGGAGTGTTACCTTGGCATTATTTACCATGTAGGGTTCTCTATATTGCAAATTCTTAGAGTTCCGAAGCATTGTCATAACGTCGATGTATTCAAAGGGTAGATAAAAGCCAGAGATCTTGATCATATCTTCAATAAGCAGTTCAGAAAGCTCAAAAGTTGGAAGAGTACCTAGTGCAGTAATATTTGTTGAGCCTGATAAATACAATGACGGAACAAAGCCAGAGTGGTCAAGATGCGCATGAGTGATGACTACCGCGTCTACTTCCTTGGGTTTAACATGCATTGGAAAAATTGGTTCACGTTTGAGCAGGACTCCATAGTCCATCAGTATGTTGGTATGGTCACAGTTGACGAGAAAGGCAGAACGGCCAACCTCCTTTGCCGCTCCCAAAACCTGAACTTTCAATTTATTGTTACTATATAGAGCTCTTGGTAATACGCTCTTTAAAGCTTGCTAATTCCATTGCACCTTCCACAGAGGCTCTAGCATTGCAGGATTTTCTAGTTTTTCCAGATAGCCATACCCACATTCATCTAGTATAGATTCAAAGTCATATCCTTGATCGCAGAGTAACAGCTCTTTTTCAACCTGTCGTTCAAGAGCTACCATGACATTTTGTATCTTCTGTGGCTTAGCATATACATACCAAAGGTTGTGTGCCCCCCGCATCTTTGCAAGTTCAATTCGCATACTTGCTGGCATTTTGGTATAGTATCGATTCATGATCTCTGTATTGACATCCTCCCATGACGGAGTTCTCCACCACGCAACCTTTTGGTAGCCATGACCATCAAATTCAGCCGCCAAGCTAATTCCCTGATCGAGCGTTGTTATTACAACATCTGTGCTTCGCGCAATTGCATCGCGAAAGTCCTGTCCGGGCTCCATCCATCCTACGAAAATAATGTCAAATTTTTTCTCTATCCAATGCGCGTCAACAATACTAATATAATCTGGCTTTAAAATGTCAAGACTGTAAAAAATTGCATAGTCCTTTTCGATTCCTTCGGCGCAGGGAATAAACTTGCGTATCCGCTTTAGAAAATCTCCATAACCGCATCCTACATCCAGATACCTGGGATTAGATGAGATCGCCTTTGCAACAGCAACAATGCGCAGAATATCGATCTTCCTGTAAGCAAAATAAGATCCCCTAAAAAATGGAAATATATAGCGAAGATGGTCTGGTGATTGTGCATTTTTCTCAAATCGCACTAGTTCCTCAAGTGCCTTGCGAAGATCCTTGAGATTAAATGGCATTCAGTCAAACTTCACATCCCATAACTTTCTATCATTTGTAAGTCCCGGCAGATCCTCCATATAATGAAAACCGCATTCGTCAAGGATAGACTCAAAATCGAATCTATCATCGGGATTTTCTCTATTTTTCAACCACCATTTTAGGGTTGACTTGATCTTGGCTGTAAGCTCCGGCTTTGCATACACATACCAAAGGTTATGTGCGGTGCGCAGTTTTGCTAACTGCTCCTTTTTGCCTGTGTCAAGGGAAGGTGCATAATAGCGATTCATAAGCTCTGCATTTACATCTATCCATGACGGTGTTCTCCACCACGCAACCCTATGAAAGCCGAATTCTTCATATTCGCAGGCACAATTTATGCCGCACTGACCTCCTGTGTCAAAGGTTGTAATAATGCATTTGGTGCATTTGGCTACGAACCTACGAAAGTCCTGTCCTGGCTCCATCCAACCGACAAACACTACATCTACTGGCTCGGATAAACCCTCCGCGGGCATCAGGTTAATGTAATCAGGCTTTGGAATCTGAAATGCATAAAAGATTGAAGGATCCTTTTCCATTCCAGTTGCATTGGGCAGCAACTGTCGGACTTTATTGAGGAAGTCGCCATAGCCACATCCTACATCAACATAGCTTGGATTAGCAGAAATTACCTTTGCAATTTCTGTAATTCGAAATACATCTACCTTACGATATACAAAATATGAACCTCTAAAAAAAGGAAAGATGTATCTTGCATGGTGGGGTGGCGGGTTGCAATCCAGAAACTGTCGATAGGTTCTATAGGCATTATGCAACTCGTGAATTGCAAAGGGCACAAGCTTGCTCTTTTTTTCTCAATCCTTATATGTCTAATGGGTTGCAGAATTTAATGTCTTGTTTATAACGCTGTTTTGCAGAACAGAAAATCCTTAATAAGTTCACCTCTCAGAGTATTGGTATGGTTAGAAAATTTGATGACTGGTGGAATACTGTTCCAGCCGACCTGAAGCAAAAAACTCGCAAAGGTGATGAATCAAACAAACCCTTACTCAACCAAGTTAACTATGTACTTTTGCATCTTCATCTGGCTGGCAAACATGACGCCAAACCAACACATGATGAGCTGAAGGATTGGCTGCACAGTGGCCAAGTCGATGTTCTGAGAATGAACAAATAAGACAGTGTTCTTTATTTTACTTTCATTTTATTGTTTAATAGTTATTAGCTGCTTTCTGACCCTTAACGTTTAACATTATAACACTGTTTTGCAGCATACATAGTGTTTAAATAGTTTCGAACAATAGTGACTTTAAGTGAAATATATATGCCAATTGCTATACTTCCGGACATAGATGAGCAAAGGTGCATTGGCTGTGCACTCTGTGTAGAGATTTGCACTGCACTCGGTCCAGATGTTCTCAGGGTAAAACCAGTAGAAGGATGGAAGAGGGGCAAGGCGTTCGTCTTTTATCCAGAAAGGTGCATTTCAGATGGTGCTTGTTTAGGCGTTTGCCCGACACATGCTATCTTCTGGATGAGGCCAATGGAGTACACCTCGGGACAACCAGTACCTCTGCACAAGAATGGTGTGTTCGACAAGGGCTGGGAAGAAGGCTAAATCTGAAACGGCCAGCAACATATAACCCCTTTTTACATTTTTATTTTCTGATCACTGGTAAAATTAAGTTGATTCCTCTGTACTACGAATTATAATGTTTCGCTCTCATGCTCTTAAGTATTCTATTCTGAAATATTCAGAATTATTGGAATTCACCTTGTAAAGGCGAACTAAAGATTGAGAAGCTAGGGATAACGGCCAATTGCATTTCCAAGGTTTAATCTAATCTGAAGGCTTTTTCTTCCGGTTTTTCCTTGAGTTGATATCTGCAAGTCTCAATGGTTCAACACCATTTTCCTTAAGCAAAGCGATCGCCGTTTTTAAAGTCATCCTATGACCAATACTGATATACAATTTTTTGCTCATTGCATATCCTAGAATCTCGCTATCGAATTCTATGAATCCATCAGATCGCACCGTTCCGCACAGAAGACTTTTCGCAACACCTATCGTGGGCTTGTTAAGGGTTACACCAATGTAACAGGCTAGTCCACATCTTCTCGGATGTAATACTCCATGACCGTCAATAAGCAGAAGATCATAAGTATTCTTTAACATTCTCAGTGCGTAAAAAATGGGCTCTGCTTCCCTTAGCATCAATAGCCCGGGAATATAAGGATACTTTACGAGCGTTTGAACATCTACAGACTCTACAACATAGCGCATGTTTCTATCCATAATAACTGCGGAGGCATAGGCAGTATCACTTCTACTACTGCTATCATTACCATTGTAAGCAACGTCTACTCCGCAAATACGGCTTATTTCGCCAAAATCATCCTTGTCTGCTAATACTTTTTTTGCAGTATTTCTTTGAAGCAAGATAGCATCATTGTGTGTCAAAATTCAGAAATATCATCGACAATACGAGCATTTAGCCTTGCGGTTTTTGTAGCCTGTTTCATGAAATCATCAGGAGCTATAACAGCTATTTCCTCAAACCTACTGGCAAATGATTTTAGTGATTCTATAAATGTTGGATAGTTTTCGGGTTTGTAGCATGACTTGGGGGAGAGATTATGAGAGGCTGGAAATATATCCGATACTTCTGCAGGAATGATGCCAAGAAAAGGACTATAACTGCAGATCTGCGCATCAGGGAATTTCTTTAAAATATCTCGGTAATATGTAGTAGAGTAAAATGGGTGGATCGTATCCTCAGGACATAAGATCAGTTTTTTCTTTGATGACTTGAATGTTGCGACCATCCTCCTAAACCTTTTCGCCTCGGGTCTATGTTGGTCGAGGTGATCATAAAAAAAAATAGCCTTTTGTTTAAAGAGTGGTGTACCATCCTCCAGCATTTCAATATCCTTGAAGATTTGGATTGCTTCCATTAGCTTTGGATGTGCTCGTGCTTTCTGCATGACATATTCCCAAAGCCTACCATCCATTATTGCTTGCTTTACGGATTCCACCTCAGCCTTAAGAGTATGAAGATTGTGTTTTGCAATTTCAATGATACGCTTCTCCTTCTCCATCCCTTGAAATTCCTGCACTGTGTGCGATGAGCAAACAGAGCATTGACAAGATAGATAAGTCATTTCATCTAACCTGACTGTTCCATTTTGGGTCATGTACCTATTGTCCTTTGCATACAGCATGTAGGAGGCTGAATCAAAGGTATCGCAGCCAAGTGCGATCGCAAGGGGAATTGTGAGCGGGTGACCAGCCCCAAAGAGATGAACCGGTTTTGCTGGGATTACTCTTTTGGCAGATATTATCATGCGAGCAAGTAGAGCAAACTCATATGCTTCCATCAATTCAACAGGACTGCCAAGAGCCATCATCTTAAAACCCATTGTGTCAAGTTCCCTTGCAGAATGTTCAACAAGATCAGAGTGCTCGGCACCTTGAACAGGTGCAACCCATATTGCGTCTGTGTCGCCAATTACCCGAAGAGTCTCTAGTGCATTTTTTAACGTAATTGCAACATATTCTTTTGCCTTTTTGTGCTCAAGGCCGTAGCCTGTTGGCCTATCAAGAGGAATAGACACATCGCTTTTTATGTCGCTTTCAAACTGGGCCATAGCTGCTGGTTCAACTCCGACAGAGCCGTATTCAAGCACCTGGTAACCACCTGAATCAGTCATAACGGCCCCATCATAGTCAATTATGTCATGAATTCCTCTTCTTCTTGCCTCATCACCATAATGTCGGAGAGTAATGTAAGCATTGGTGATGACAAGGTCAAAACCTATTTTTTTTAAAGCCTGTGTGCTGACTGTCTGTCTTACTGGGTGGACCACGGGTACAAAGGCTGGCGTTTCCACAACACCATGTAGTGTCTGAAGTCGTCCTATACGAGCCGCAAGATCTGTATGCAGGACCTCAAACACAACTATCTCTTTGTCTCCCTCATGAATTCGTCATAAATAGCCTTAACCCTGTCAGCAGCAAGTCCTGAACCTTCCTCGATGCCTGCTTGTGTTACCTTGATCTTATCCATAACGATTATTGCACCAACATCTTCTCGTAACTTGACAAGACCCGGAAAAACCCTGGAAAGTCTCTCTGCAAGCGCCTTAAAATCAAATGGTTTTTCCATTAATCTTATTTCCTTGACAAAAGAACCGTTGATAATCACTTTCAAGATTCCCTGTCCTTCAACGTTATCAAGCACAACATCAAGTCTTTCATCTATTCCAGCAAGCGTGCCACTGTAAATCTTTTGATCCGAAGTTTCTACTGAGACCTTTTTTCCAATGAATTGGAGTGCCTCCTCTCCAAATTTGCGTGTTACCACTGCAGTCATGCTAATCCGTATCGTAGAGTATTATATATACGAATTTTTACAAAACTTCATCCTATTTGACGCTACAATGTAGCTTGAATGAGATATAATGTGGTAGGACAAGAATATTCATAGATTACCTATTATTCTGATTGGTTTTTTACAATTTTACATCAATTAATTCAGACGTCGCTTTTATAGGGACATAACGCATTTTGCATCTATGATTTGGAACGGTCTTCTCTATGGTAATTGCTATACAAATTATATTAATTATTTATTAGTTATTTATTAATTCGAATGTGAGGTCTACTACTACTATACTTCTTATTTATGAGCTATTTCTAGTTCGTTAGGTTCACTTGAGCCAGGCAAAGACTACAACAGGGCCATTGTTGTCATTTCTGTACACCAGTAGTCATAGTCATTATTTCAGTTGTACACTTTTTGAGGAATGGAAGCTAACGCTAGAGGAAGATATCAAAATATTAGTATTTAAAAAATCTTCGCATGTCACCATTTTCCGATACAACTTTAAGCCAGTCTATACCTAAAAGCATTGATTTTGGTTTTGGTCTTGTTTTCAATGTAGATAAGATTGCATCTGCAGTTTCTTTGGCAGTCTTGCTTGTTGTATCGAATTCTGCAACTTTTCGCTTGCCAAAAGTTTTCAGCGAGTCATAGAGTAATGTGCCAATGATTTCACTTTCGACATTCTCTCTAACTTTGGCTGTGCTGTAGCCTCTCCTTTTAAGAGTTTTTTCTAAATCATATGGTGATCTGCGCAACACTGCTACTGTACTTATTCCTACAGGTTTCAACACATAAGGAGCAAGATGTCCTACAATCACCAAGTCCCTTTTTGTGTGGATCGCTCTTTCAAGCACTCTTGCTAACTTTTTGACATTAATATCCAGTCCGAGATCAGTCTCTTCTCCAAGAGCATTGCTCTTGATTGCAACATCATTGATATCAACTATCTCTGCATTTATCATTTCTGCAATTATACCAGCGCTTGTGTGTTTGCCAACGCCAGGATTGCCGGTTATAACAAATCTTAGCTTCTTCAATAGCTTTGTAACTATGTGATACATTATTTATTTATCGAGATATTGATAATAGAGAGATATGCGCACATGTCAATTCTGCAATACGGTCAAATTTTACTCACTCAACTTTCTGTTCTCAAAAACCATGTGTAATGAATGCTATCTAAAGATGAAAGAAAAAGAAAAAAAGTGTTAGCTTTGTATGCTGCCGCACTTAGTGCAAAATTTTGCATTGACCTTAAGCTTGTTGCCGCAACTAATACAAAATTGGGTTTCGACCTCAACTGTCATCGTATCGAGTTTAGAAAGCATGGGAGGAGACATCCCTTCAGTAGCTGCAGCTGACTCGTCTCCCTTGTACATATCTGTTACAGCGCCGCTAGGCTTAAATGAATCATCAATATCTGGCATCAACTCTCGTTCTTTTTTGCTCCCACTATCTTCTATATAGAGCATGAGTCGGGGGCCTCGTTCGCCATCCGTAAGGTTCACCTGCTCACCAAGCCAAATTGCAAATTTTCTTAGTGTCATGTCAGGAGTAGAAAAGGTGAGCGTGTGAGTCGACATATATTCCTCTGTCGCGGACCTACCGTTGAACACCCTTGCCATTATTAATGAAAGCCTAAAAGCAGAATATTAATTATTGCGGTCTGCCACACTTTCTGCAGAATTTGGCATGGGTTGGTATCGACGTATTGCAGGAAATACAGTTCTTCGTTGTAGAGGTTACGCGGGATTTAGGTAACTCAATATCGACGGGCTTGAATGTAGGCTCCTGTGATGAAGGAAGTGTGTATTCGTTGTCGCTCGCCCCTGTAGGTCCTACTGTGCCACCAGCGCCCACAAATCCGCCTATTCCGAAACCCGCCTGCGGAGCTGCAGTAGATACTGAGCTTGCCCCGGTAGGACTTTTTATCGCTGCGCCTTTTTCCATGGCATTTTTGATTTCGAGTATTACACGAACTGCTAGGAAGCTAAGTGCCGATGTTGAGACAAGGTACTCTCCTATTTTTATAAAGAACTCCTTGTCCCCCATCTTACCCTGCTTATAGAGCTGGTTTGCGTCGATAAAGGATTCGTACAAATTCTGGGTGTCGTTGATTAGCTGTTTGAGTTTCTCAGTTAATCCGCCTAATGTGTCGACCCCAAAAGACATCAAAAAATAGAGAGGCAGTGGGTCTTAAAAACAGTGTGGCTACTACTAGTAGCCATTGCTTCCACTGCTGGAGCCATATCGACTACGTCTTCTATCTCTACCATATCCGGTCTGGCTCCTATGGGGCCTGTAGCTTCCAGAACCTCCTCCACCACCATCATTATCATAATGTCCTTGGCTGCGATGCTCATTGCCATAGCCACCTCCGCTTCTGTTGCCATAGCCACCGTACCTCCTATATCCACCATTGCGACCATACGATGCTTGCCTCTGCGCTATTACCGGTACAGTAACTCCAAGTTCATCATTAAGCTTGCGGATGGGCAACTTCGTCTGGGCAAGGATCCGCTCAAAGTCAGAGATCCTGTCATTTGAAACAAGTGATATTGCCTTGCCTTCTCCTCCTGCTCTTGCAGTCCTTCCAATCCTGTGGAAATAGACATTAGGATCCTCAGGAACGTCATAATTGATCACATTACCAATAGATGGGACATCTATTCCTCTCGCTGCAATGTCTGTCGCAACAAGTATATCTTCAGTCCCTCTCTTGAATTTGTGCATTGCATTATCTCTCTGTTTTTGCGAAAGATCACCATGAATAGTAACCGCATTAAATCCCTCCTGTCTAAGCTTATAGGCAATCCTGTCAGCTCTTTGTTTTGTTGCAGTAAACACTATGGTCTGTGATTTAGCCTTCTGGTTATTCCTAATGAAGTCCATCAGGTGTTTAAATTTTTCACGCTCTTCCACTACAAGATAGGACTGATCAATGGTTTCGAGTGTGATTTCTTCTTCATTAAGCCTCACATGCTCAATCTTGTTTGACCTCATGTATTCATCTGCCAGTCTCAGGATCTCTGGAGGCATAGTTGCAGAGAAAAGACAAGTTTGCCGGTCCTCATTGACATAGAACAAGATGAATTTTATATCGTCAATAAAACCCATGTCAAGCATCCTGTCTGCTTCATCAAGCACCACAAACTTTACATCGTCTAGGATTATCGAACCTTGTTTTATGTGATCAATAAGTCTGCCAGGTGTCGCAACTACTATTTGTACACCCCGCCGGAGTTTGTCCAGCTGTACGTTGATGCTTTGACCGCCATAGATTGTGACCGCCCTGATTCCAGTATACTTTGCAAACCGGTTAATCTCGTCTGTCACTTGCACAGCAAGTTCTCTCGTTGGAGCAAGTATCAAGACCTGCACTGAGCCACCGGGCTTGATTTGTTGCAATATTGGCAGACCAAAGGCTGCCGTCTTGCCAGTTCCTGTATGCGCCTGTCCCACGACATCTTTACCCTGCAAAATAAGAGGTATAGCTGTCTCTTGTATGGGAAATGGCGCTTTAAATTCATTTTCTGCGAGTGCTCTTGTTAATTGTGCACTCAACCCCAATTCTTCGAAGGTTTTTGCCATTTTCCTTTTCACTTTGTATATTTCTTTTATATTCACAAAAGCCACGGAAGATATGAAAAGTCAATTTCTTGCTCATACTTGACAAATCCGCCGTACAGAAACTTTTGTCTTGACTAGTTTAGGCAAGACAATGATATAAGGCATATGGTATGAAATTCAGTTATTTTCAAGCTCTCATATTATGAGAGTTTTAATACTCGCCTAATGCAGGGGCTAGGCGCCTGCTGTGGTTTCTCTCATCAGGAGCTCACTTTGAGACGAAAAATAGTATAGGATAATCAGTTACCTCAAAAAGTGGATCTCACAACATCAACCTACTTCGCTATGCCTTAACTGTGGACTACAAGTTAGCGCTGCCTCATATTGGGTGCATTAGAAAACAGTATTTATCGTAAAGGCTTACCAAAGGCGCGTAGTAGCACCTAATCACATGTTATCTTGAGGCTAACATTGGAGCATAAGAGGGAGCCAAACAGAGTAGAAAAACATAAGCAATTTGGGTAAAAGTAAATAAATCAATCAATTTCTCTGACCTCACATCAGAATGTCTCTCCTGATGGACATCAGCTCTCTGGTAAGCATGGCAAACATGGCCATACTAATTTCACTTTTGGTGGTGTACTCTAGGATATATATCAAGACCAAGGCCACATTTACAATTGGCCTTGCGGTCTTTGCTAGTATGCTGACGCTACATAATGGAATAGCAATTTACGGGTACTTTGCAATGGCTCCCCTTTATTCAGATGAATTGCTGCCCTACTTTGTGGGGATACATATTGCAGAGCTCATAGGGTTAATAGCTCTTTTGAAAGTGACAGTATGGCCCGAAGGGTTAAAGACCACCAAAGCCGCATAATGTGATGCATGGCAACCTAGAAAAGATCTGGTAGGATTCTGGAAAAAAGTATTAATCTAAAATTGTCAGATGTTGGTTAAATTGATAGAGACGAGCGTCTTATTATCTGCACTAGCAGGGGCAGGATCATTTTTCTCACCATGCGTCTTACCCATAATCCCTGCATTTGTCTCATATCTCTCTGGCACAGTTATTAACGACGTCCAGAGCCAAAACCAGAGCGTTAATGGCACTTCGGTAGCAGTGAAAAAATCTACTCGACTCAATATTTTTCTGAACACAGTCTATTTTGTACTTGGGTTTTCGCTTGTGTTTGCCATCATGGGAGTAGTATTGAATAGCTTCCTTGCCAATGTAGGCATAGGCTTTCAAAACACTTTCCAGATGATTGGCGGCGCCGTAATAATTGCATTTGGAGGATATCTAATCTTATCCATGAGACTGCGCGTGCTCAACTTTGAAAAGAGAGTGACGAAGCTGCCTCACTTTAAGACGGCTTATCTCACTTCATTTGTCTTTGGAGCTGCATTTGCGTCTGGTTGGACTCCTTGTGTTGGGCCAATACTTGGGACCACGCTGACGCTTGCAGCCACATCACCTGGAGCTGCCTACAATTCACTTCTGGCATATTCTCTAGGACTTGGTATCCCATTCCTTGTGACAGGGGCATTCTTTTCACAATCAACAAAGATAATTCGCAAGCTGGTTAAGCATCTACGGTATTTTAACCCTATAATGGGCGCGATACTGATTATGCTAGGTATTCTAGTACTGACAAATCAACAGAGCATAATTGGGAACTTTCCACTAGCAAGTGAGATAATCAATTTGAGCGGAAGAATATGAATTCAGATAACCTGAGTGCACTAGCAGTGGGTCTTGGTGTGGTGGTTCTAATTGTGGGTTTTGGAGTATACTTTAACAGTCCAGAGCTCAATAATGCCGCTTCAGGTAATCAGAAGAATGGTTTTGTACCTTCTGCCATTATAGCAGATAATGGCACAATTACGACAGTTCAAATAGACAAGTCGCAATTCAAGGTGGCTCCAGAACTAACAAAGGTCAACAACTTCATCAATTCCAATCCAATAACTCTTGCAGATCTGAGGGGCAAGGTAGTATTGTTAGATTTTTGGACCTACAGCTGCATTAATTGCATCCGAACTATTCCATATTTGAACGCATGGTACGAAAAGTATGCAAATGAAGGTTTGGTGATTATTGGTGTCCACACACCAGAATTTGACTTTGAAAAGGATTATAACAACGTCAAGGCCGCCGTTGAAAAATTTGATATCAAGTATCCCATTGTGCAGGATAATGAAAAGGGAACATGGAATGCATATGAGAACCGCTACTGGCCGCGAAAATATCTGATCGACTCAGAGGGTTATGTTCGTTATGATCACATTGGGGAGGGTGCTTACGATGAAACCGAAAAAGTAATCCAATCGCTTCTTGCAGAGCGTGCAGAATACGCTAACAAAAATATCTTAATAGATCAGTCAGTAACTGAACCCCAAAGGTCTCAAAGCGTCAACTTCGATAGGATCTATACCCCTGAGCTTTACTTTGGCTATCAGTACTCTACAACGCCACTGGGAAATTCGGAAGGGTATAAACCAGAGCAGGTAGTTAAATACACCCTCCCTGAGGGTACAAAGATTGTATCCAATAGGATATATCTCGACGGCGAATGGAAAAATGATGCCGATCACATGGAACTTCAGAGTGAAGTTGGACAAATTGTAGTATCATACTCTGCCAAAGCAGTTAATATCGTCGCAGGAGGCAATGGTGACCTTCATGTTTTGGAAGACAAGAGCCCGTTAGACAGCAGTTCAAGTGGTACAGACATATCTAAGAATAGCACAGTTAAAATTGATGGCCAGAGGCTCTATAATGTCATAGAGCATCAAGATTATGGCAATCATCAGATTGCTATCGAAATTTCAGGTAGAGGTTTTCAGATATACACTTTCACATTCGGTTAAAGTCATCTTACTCTTATCTCTTTCAATGATTCATAATACAATAGGATATAGGTATATTCACTCTTCTTTTGATAGTATGAAGTTATGTCATCCAAATTACAGTCAAACCTTAGTGCTTTCTTTCTTGGAGTTAAAAGAGTCCCAAATATTCAAAATAAGAGGTTGGAAGTATTGCACGCACGTCACCGTAATTCTAGCGATGCATCGTTATTTATGCTGCAAATATATTACATATTCTCATCTGATGTGAAATGAGACAATTCTGATAAAGTAGAGTCTATATTATTTGACCCGTTACTCTCCTAGACACTGGTTTTTCGTTGCACATAAGATATATTATCATATTTTCTGGGTAAGTCTTGCTTCAATGTCTAAAGGATCTACAAATTTCTTAAATGCTTTTTGCACTCTTCGTACTGTCTCATATCTTTTTTTGAAATCCGAAGTAGCATGAGTGACAGTATTCTTTGCCATAGATAACACCCTGAGTACCGCATTTCACACAGGCTTTCTCTTGGTCGATCGTGGAATCTAAGGATTTGGCCTTTTGGAGACATCTGCCGCATATAGGGGCCTCAAGATTGTAGCTGGACAAGAATCCTGCACCACACTGAGTGCACCTCAGACTGTACATTTTTCCTTTTGGTTTCCAGCGTTTGAATAATCCCACGATAGCTATTGGAGCAGCGGAATAATCAATGTATCGTTAAAACACCATTTGCTACTTATCGCTATGCTGATATTATACTTAGTAGCACTGCACTGTGACACCAGAAATGTCTGATACTAGCCGGCTTCTTGTCCGTAGAATAAAGGACGGTACAGTAATAGATCACATTGAAGCAGGCAAGGCGCTTCTGGTGTTGCGCGCACTAAACATTACAGGTAAGGAAGGCAACGTCATCACTGTCGCGCTCAATGTGCCAAGTAGCAAACATGGCAAGAAGGATATCATAAAGGTCGAAAATAGATTTTTAGAAACAAATGAAACTAACAAGCTTGCACTTATTGCTCCAAGGTCAACAATTAACATCATCCGCGATTTTAAGCTGTTGGAGAAGCGTAAGGTCCAGATGCCTCATTCAATAGTTGGAATCTTCAAGTGTCCTAATCTAAAGTGTATTACAAACAGCGGAGAAGAAATAAGGTCGAGAATAGATGTCATCGACAAGGAAAATGTAGTGCTCAAGTGTAGATATTGCGCCAGAACGCTTTCAACCGACGAGCTGATGTTTTAGTAGTGTAACTTAACAGTCCTTGTCGGCTTCCATTCTACATTCATATGTTGTACCTTGCTGACTGCAAAATGGAAGCCAATCAGGGGTGCAAATACTGCCATAGTTATAGCTGCAAGGGTATAGTTTCCAAGGAACGACAAATACAATATGATTCCAGCTCCAGTCATTATCTCGATCCAAGTACAGGTACACAGCTGCAAAGCGATATGCTTTAGATTCACAATTGTATTTAGCAGTCCATCTATTTTTACTAATAGCTTACTGATACATTCCCATAATTCGCTCCAAATGAAAAATTTCGAGTAAGGAGTGAGTTAATGATTATATTCTCAATGTCCTCCGTGCAGGGCGGACGATTATTTTGAATCAGTTTGGATGTTGATAGCTTTGAGGATAACGACAAATATCTGGTATCATTCTTTTTCCTTCTAGAGGATAAGAGAAAAATTGACGCATTACCAGGCTGACAGTTACTAAGTGGTTATCAATGATTTCATATGATAGCTCTTCTGGTCCTCATTGCATTAAGGCTACAGTCAAGAGGATTTAGGTATCTACTTGTTATCCCGAGATAGAACCTTGACAAACTTTTTAGATAACTTATATCCAAAGCCCATTGCAATAAAAAGGGTTATCAATACTGCAGCAAGGGTTAAGAAGAATTCTGCCTTGATTAATAAATGCATCATAAATGTAACCGTTAAAGCAGGTATTGCCATTATAACTGCCAAGAGACTACTTATAGCTTAGACTCTCCCTACTGTGAACTTTTTTCTATTATTATTCACTGCGAACGTGAACCTATGAGCAGGAAATTAATTTAAGCCTTGTTAAGGCGACCAAAGAGGAATATATAAGAAAAGAAAAGGTAACTAAAAAACGAAATTTAGTTTCCTATAAGGAAGGAATATCATCCCAGAAGGGCAACTATAAACTGTTGCATATAGCCAGCCAGGTAGATTTTCCAAAAGTCAGAACATTCCTTGAAAGCATCGCTAGAGGGAGCAAAAGCTCAGTGCTCCTACGAGATTGGACTCAAACACCTTCAGTGCTTTCTAAGCAGCATCAGCAGTAGTAGTGACAACAACTACAAAAATGGCTCCAACGACTACCCACACTACGACATAGAGACTATCCTGCTAGCGCTGCAAAGCAACAAGCTAAATGTCTATCAGCTACTCGACAGCTTTGTCTCCTACCTTGTAAATATGCCGCACCAACCGCCTATAGCGCCGACAACAATAGCCCTTTACATCTATGCTGTTAGGTCGTACCTGCAGTATCATGACATTGATATCAACCCATACAAATTTAGGCGCCGAGTGAGACTGCCCAAAGTCCCTCGAGAAGACGAGCGTCCAATAGACGCTAACGATGTCCGAAATATCCTGCTCTCCAGTAACAACCGCAGGCTTAAGGCCTACGTTTTGGTCTTGGCAAGTGGCGGAATGAGAGCAATAGTGGGCTTGGCTATAAGGTATAGAGACATGGATTTCACAGTCAGACCAACCAGAGTGCACATTCGAAAAGAGTTTACAAAGACAAAGGCAGCACGGGATATCTATATCTCAGACGAAGCCACGATATATCTCAAACAATGGCTTGACTGGAAATATAGAGAAGAGAGAATAATGAAAACAGGCAAGCGAACAACTACGACATCCATGCCTGACGACTTGGTCTTCAGTCCCTTTTTGGGCTCAAACCCTGACAGTATGTATCAAAAGCTTACACAGGAATTTCGCAAGCTACTTGAAGTATTGGGACTTAACGCTCGCAAAGAAAACAGTCTGCGTGGCATAATTACATTCCATAGCTTTCGCAGGTTTGTCAAATCTGTTATTTCCAGTTCAGTCAACCAGGATTACTCGGAATGGTTCTTGGGTCATCGAAAGAGTCCATATTATGTCAAAAAAGAACATGAACTGCGAGAAATCTACGAATCAAAATGCATTCACCATCTAACCTTCCTTGACTATGATGCTGCACTTGAGTCAGGTGGAAGAACAGCTGAAATGAAACTGCAGGAAAAACAGAGAGAAATTGAGCAAATGCGAGAACTTGATTCTATTAGCAATGATGCTATCCGAGAGCTATCTGAGAGGTTAATGAAGCTTGAAGCGAGGTTTGGTAAGAAACAAGATCTCATTGATTTGACTTAGTAAGATCGCAAAATAGAAAGGGATGGTTGAGTCTTCTTCCTTAGATAACGATGGGATAAGAGAGGGTATAGGTATGCATACGACGGACATCTCTCATAAAGAGGTGAAATTTATCCAGTTCTAGCAATTTACCTCCTCTATAATAAGAAAGTATTTCACGCATGGTATCTTTTACCAACTCGACAAATTTCTTATCGTGTGTCAAAAAGCTCAATAAGCGGAGGCTACTCTGGCTCTTATCTTTGTCTTTAGATGCAGTATCGACCATCAGTCGTAGAGCTAATGACTTGGCATGCCAAAGGAGGTCATCTTCCAATTTGGCTAACTGTTCTTCCTTCCAAGTTCTGTATTTTTTTCCTTTTTCACTCTTGTTTAATACTTCATGTACGTAGATTTCTGACTCGTCGACATTATCGATTATATCCACTCTTTGCTTTACGATATGTAATGCTTCAAGCAAGAAACGGATTATCATAAAATGTTCATTAAGTGGAAGGCGACCTAAAACCGTCTGTTTTTCAAAGAAAGAAGAAAGAAGCAACCTCATTACCTTATAATCCCAGTAGCGTCGGAGCACAGCGAGGCGAGGCTGTGTCTCGTATGATAAGTAACAAAAAAGCCCATACTCTGTTAATTCAAAAGGCTTTCTTCCCTTTTGATGAAAAGCAAAGCGTGCCTTTCTTGGAAGCCTTTTCTCGTCTTAAATCTCCTCTATTAGTCCATACTTAGTCCATACTTTGCAAGCTTCTTGAATCTCTTCCTGACTGCAGGCTCGGTAAGAGGACCTGCGGTCCAATAAACAACCCTATAGGAAGGGGTGTCCTGAGGAGAGTTTTCGTAGCCATGGTTATCGTCATCTAAAGGAACCTTAACTTCGAATTTTTTGTTGAAGATTTTAGTCATGCCATAAACAGTTCGTGGAGCATGCAGAATCTCGACTAGAACTTTAATGTCCCCATCTTCAAACTTTATTTTGCTCCTTCTTTCCAGCTCAGGTACGTAACCTTCAATGCGTGAAAGGTTTCACATTCTACAGTCCTTATAGTATTCTCAGAACCTCTTTATTTTTATGTCCTCTGTAACGAATAATCAGAGAAAGAGAATCACTAGCATCTTCCTTACGGGTAAAGTCAGCGCCACTATGGTAATTCCAATTGAGACAGCCAGAAAATACGGTTTGGGTGATGGGTCGCACGTTATAATTGAAGAAGTTCCAAGTGGTATTTTGATTAGAAAACTTGAGGTCTGACGGAGAGCACATCAAAACGTCATCATCAATGACTGAATCATATACCAAACCTGTCTACAACCAAAATAGACTACAACATCAGTTAATCGATACAATCGATGATTTAAGACCATTCAAAGAGATATACCCGCGGATTGAACCACTTGTGAGAAGGATACAAGTCACAATCTGCTGCCGCTGTATCCATCCGGTAGATGCAGCAGATGTCCGAAATCTTTGCTGTGGTTCTGCCTACGATGGAAGGGAGAAATAAAGGAATGGCAAAGGATTCAAAACAGTCATCTCAGCCTCCTATAGAGTTTACAATCCCAGAGGAATTAATAGACTGCGGAATATCTCGAATTGTTCAAGTGGGACCATTCATCAAGACGCTTTACAAAGGCGTTTCAATACCTGCAAACTTTGATGTCTCTAAACTAAAGAAATTCGCGGATGAATTAAGGGAGGAAGCAGGTAAGATAATTACAAGTAACGGCATTGCTGCTAATGAGATTATTGAGAAACTTATCTTTCATGTCATAAGTGAGGCCACCGACCGATATGAAAAGGACTTAGCGGAAGGAAATATTATTACAACAACATCGGTCTGCAAAGGTAAAGTTCAACAGCAACAGCAAGGAGGAGTAACACAACAAAGTGCTCCGACTAAAGAAACAGTTACAACTATGAAATATACAAGTATCATAAAGAGACAACAAGATGTATCATCAGTTTTACCACAACCTCAACTCTGGGAAACAGTCAGAATAGGAGGTAAATATTATCTCGTATCATATGACGGAGTACAAAACAAAATAGTCCATACCGAAAGCCTTCCAGACATTACCAATACAAGTAGAACAATCCTACCATTTAACGCCGATGGAGCAGTAGAACACGATGCATTTGAAAGCTTTGAAGAGTTACAACAAACAATCCAGAAAGCAAAACTACACACTGCAAGCACTCTATTCTTAAAAGTCAAAAATTGGGCTAGCAAATTCTATGATACAGACATAGAGGAATACATCAATCTAATTGCTGCCGATATTGTGTTACTTATTTTCAGGATAGGGTAGGTATAACACACTACATCTTTGTACATGGCGACCCTGACCAGGGAAATGGTGCAATACTTGAAACATTCAATCAACTCGCTTACAGAGGCGCATCAGTCGCAAGCGCTACACCTGCAACGATCTATAGAATGCTTGGAACTGTTGAGAAAGGCCAAATCACCCTGATAATTGACGAAGCAAACCGATTAGAAGACGATGACTTTATGCTGACAATCTTAAAGGTTGGATACAAAGGTAACGCAAAAGTACCACGTTCTGTAGATTCTCAAAGCTCAGATGCAAAGATTGAGCATTTTTATGCATTCGGCTTTAAGATAATCGCTGCAGAAAAACTACCCGCCAGATGGAAGACTGGCGGTTTCCTGTCTAGATGTTTAAAGATAAAGACTGCACCAGGTGACCCGCAACTTATAATATCAGAGATTGTGGACAATGCAAGAGACCTTAAAAACGCCAAGATAATGCAGGAGTTGGCCAAACTTAGAAAATTACTCTTCGCATATCAACTACTGCATTATTCAGAGCCAATTCCCGACATCTAGATAAAGGGTATTACAGGCAGAGATAGAGAACGGATAAAACCACTTCTGAGACTGTTCAACACCCACGGCGGTTATGACAGGGAAGTCTTTGATACAATCAAAAAGACATTGCACTACTATGTAAGAGAGCGAAATGAGGACAAAATAAACAGTTTTGAGGCTGCAGTTTTCAACCGCATAAAGACACTCATTGAACACAATGACACCTATGAGTTGTCGTTCATAGACATTTGGAACGATATCAAATTACAGTTTAGAGGCGAACATATAGAGGGCAAAAAATGGACTGTTGACACAGGGTTATTTGGAGAGGTAGGAAGCAAGAGATTATCTGCAGTCCTGCGCAGTATCGGAGGCCATTCTGATAGATAGCTCGGGTGATAGACGTGTCTGGAAGTTCAACGCCAAAGATCTCGAGAGATTCAGTCGAGTATACAAGCACATACCTGACACAATAGAAATTGAAGAATCACGGACGACCTTAGATTCTGATATTGCTTTCGCTCAGGAAGAGAGGACTGATGATGAAGGTACTCCTGAGGAAGAACTAGAAAATGATTCTGGATATCCTCTCATTTTCTGACACTTCTGGCACTTCTGTCACTTCTCTGATGGTATAGAGGGGTTATGAGAAAAGTTGATGTCCAATAATAACACAAAAACAAGCCCCAACCTTGCAAAAAATACACAAAATAGCCTAGAATGCCCATATAATTTATACCCACAAAAATTGCAAATGGGACTGAGTCCCTCTATAGAAGCGACGAAAGTGTCAGAAAGCCTAGAGAAGTGTCAGAAGTTTCAGACGGTTGAGCAAGAAGAATCAGAAAGTGGTCTAGACTTTATGCTCTAGCACTTTGAGGGACAACATTCGCTATTTCCCAGGAATATAGCAACTGGAGCGACCAATGGAGGTCAGAAGACAGTTTACGACAGAGACAGAGCCAACTTGTTTATCCAAGGCGCATTAAGACAAGACTGCTATCTATCTGTCTATCCTAACTATGAAGAACTGGCCAAAAACGGCTCTATAACCCCAGTTATCTACCAAAACCAGACCATATTTTCATTGACTTAGACCTAAAGCAGTTTGGAAATGACATAAACAAACTCAACCAAGGCTTAAGGGTCACACTAAAGAATATCCACAAGCAACTGAATGGTGCAATACCTACTGTCCTTTGGAGCGGCGGAGGATACCATATCCATCAACCACTACTAGATGCAAATGCGCCGCCATTGTTTGAAAATGTGTCAGAGTTTAAGCGATTCAAGGACGTTACAACTGAGTTTATGCGATATGCAGAGAGACGTCTCACTAATTACAAATCTGACCCATGTCACAAGATAGCCTGGAAGTCTTGTCTTGCTAGGATACCAAATACCATTAATACAAAATATCCTGCCAAGGTCAGGATAGTCCAGAAATGGAATGGTGTTAGAGCAAAACCAACAAAGCAGTTCATGCTTACAGACTTTATAGTCTATCTCATTGAGAAGAACTTTGACTTTACTACAGCAGCAAAGGCCAGACAGAAAAAGCAGATTCGGCAACGATATGGTTTCGAAAATAATAATTATGGATACCAAAGTTGGATTGAAAAACTGCTAGACACACCAATAGATGACTATCGCAAGCGTTCGAGAGATTTGATACTAGTCCCATATTTTGTAGTTAGAAAGGGCATGACAGACATAAACGAAATAGAAGCGATAGTTATGAAATGGGCTGATAAATGCGGAGAACTATATCATTAGAGCCATCTAGGCGTGAATATGCCATGGAGATAAGGTCGAGAGTCAAGAAAGTAATGCGCGATATGATACCATCAATGTGGTATAATACATTGCAGGAAGAGAATCCAGAGCTTGCAAAAAAGTTAAGTTCTACAATATAATCAGCATTTTTAATAACTACAGTCCCGTAATCACATTTGTAATTGTCTGAAAATGGCGATAATAATGACATAAAAAAGCAACGTGGACCATACAAAAGAATTGAAAAGTTGCACATAATCCACGAAATCGAGCGCTTGTTAACAGCAGGTTACAATGCTTCATACATTCAACAACAACTAAAATTATCTGAGCGAACCTATGACCGATACCGACAGAAAGCATTCAAAGACGAAAAAGAAACAATGCTTGGCCTAAGCGTCGATTTTGCTATGGAGCGAATCGCTGAATGCGATAGACGCTTTCGAGAATTACAAAATCATGCTATCTCAATATCACAGAATAGATCAGTAGACGGAGATACTAGAGTGGCAGCTATAAGCACTGCTGCTGAGATCGAAAAACAGCGATTAATCCTTGTGAGCAGTGGCCCTGAGATCGTATCGCGCCTCAAAGGCTACCCAAAGACAGTCGAGAGGCTTGTAGCAGTAATAGCAAGTAGAAATCATTTACAGCTACCACAATCGCAACCACAACTAAAACAACCACAACCACAATTGCAACAACACGACAAGGGAAAATAAAGAAAGAAAGAAAATGACAACTAATAATAAAAAACGAGTCAAGAAGACAGAAGAAGAAGAAAATAATAATGATAGGAACGATATTTTCAAGGCTCAGCGCGAACGTCTAAAGGAAACAGACCCAATCTTATGGGCGATAAGTGAAGGTGTGAAAAACTTACCGCCAATTGAATTCCCTTTTAAAGCCACAGATTTTTTTCTAATCTTAACAATAGTCAAGAAAGAGAAAAAGGAGAAGAAGAGTCAAAAAGTTAAGTTAATGAGAGGAGGCACGCTGAATTTCTCCATCGAAGAGTAATTTGATCGAAGCGATTTTAAAGACATCGACGAAGACAAAGTTGATCCAGCAGTGAGCCATCCTCGTGTTTTATTCTAGTTTCTGTTTTATAGATTTTATTTGATTAGGTTCTGTCACTTTATTTGCTCACAACAACAATACTACTGCAAAATGAGGTTGATAATGCAGAATTACCAATATGAAAAGTTAAATAAATGCAGCCACATTGCGGCAACATGTCGATAAAAATACCGTATATGAGAAAAGAAAAATCGACTTTACTTGCATTCTCTGCAATCGCGCTGCTGTTAGCTAGTCCGCTCGCACTCTTTAACCTTGTACCAGCACGAGCTCAAAGTAATCTAAGTTTCCGAACACCAACGGCAGCTACTGGCACGGTGCAAATCCCAAGTTATGAGGATGCTTCGATAACTTTTGATGCTCAAGGAGAATCTTTTACAACTCCAGATAAGCTGGAGGTTAATGGAACATTTCAAATAACTTCGGGCAGTGGACAAATATTGTATAGTGGCTCTGTCTCCCGTGTACAGGCTAATAGTGGCTTTGCCAATGTCAGCGACAGCGGGAAGCAAATTATTGTATTTAGTGACTCCGTCAAACCAAGTGGTTATCAGATCGAGATATCTACATCCTGTAGTACGTCTGCTAGTAATAAAATCAGTGTAACGGATCCCGGTTATGGTGATGTCGGGGACTTTTCTGGTGCAGTTGAATGCTCTTCTCAAGGAGGAGGAGGAGATACTGCTGCACAGCAGTCTTCTCCTTCTATGACTGGAACCACAACACAAGATAGTGATGGTGATGGTATACCTGACTCAAGTGATAGGTGTACTCATAATTCTAACCCAAGGTGCTTCAAAGAAGGAAAGGCTAGTACAACAAATTCAACAACAACCACTACTACACATGAGCAGCAACCGCCTTCTACTTCTTCCTCTTCCTCTTCTTCTAGGGGTGGGAACTAAACAAGATAGCAATAGTACTTCATAGCGATAGGTGAAAAAATGTGTAATTCATGATTATCTGACTTTTGTGTGTTATTACAGGAAGATATCATGAGCCTGCAACGTTATAGAGCGATAAGCATAAAGCTATTGACTTTGTAATACAAGTACAGATAAAAATTATTTCATTATTCCATGAATCCGTTTATTGCTTTTTCTACGAAAGGTTGCCTGTTTATTAATTTCTTAAAGCGCCTATCTTCGTCTACTATAGCAACAAAGGATGAATCTTTAAAAGATAGGACCAATTTTGCTTTGTCTGCATCTGATTTTCTTTGAAGTTCGTCTTCCTTAATCGATGTTATCTGAAGATCTTCATTTAACATTTCTCGCACTTTATCGCTATCTAGCCAGCTTGCATGCTCCCACACTCTCTCTAATCCTTCCTGTTCTTGGATTTGCTTAGGAGCCTTCACTTCTACCCATTTTCGTTTCTCTTTTGAGTCAGGCGGCTCTTTTTTTGTATTATTTTTACGTAATGATAAATGAGCTTCTGTTGATTGACATCGAAGTTCTCACTGTGCTTCTCACTATCATCCTCAGGACTATCAGGCTCCTTACCATACGGTCTTGCCGAATACAAACGTGCTTTTAAAAACGCCTTTTCCCGCCATGGATAGTTACATTCTAATGCAGACTGTACATTAGTCGCAATTGCGATACCTAAAAAGTGGTTTGAGATACCTTGAAACGTATCAACAAAAACGACACATTTCACTCCTCGTTCCTTTTGCAATAATAATGTAAACAAACAGAGTCTCGAGCTGATCCAACCATCATTTCCATTCTTCAGATTAACTACGAAATAAGCTACAGAAGTGGTCTGTTCAAGTAGCCTAATAAGATCCTCAACATGGCTTGGACCCCCTACCCCAAGAGCAGTCTGACGAAAATCACCGTCTTGAAATGTCGTCCACGTTGTTGGCTCAAATCGCTTTGCTTCCGCCAGTTCTATAGAAAAAGAGGAAATGCCAATGGAGAATTTGGAGTCGAGGGCCCGAGCTAACCTTCGCAATGAAGTCGCCAATTTTCTCTCGATATGCTATAAGCAGAGCACCAATCGTTATGGGCCAAGCTAAGGCATTGGCAAGTGCTGCAACATCGACATCTGCTGCCAATTAGTCTTCCTCCCCATTGTGGCATTATTAGATCTATTAGATAAGAATAGTGATCGACTAAATCAAGTTCCCTTTATATCGCAATCATAAGCAATACTAGTAGCAGTAGCATAAAAAGAAGACCCGCATTTTATAAGTAAAACTATTAGCGACTAACATGAATGAAATTTTTTATTTCATGTTACGAGGACTATAATATATGCTGCAAGGCGATGGAGACACTCCTTTAGAAGACGCTGGGGGCTTTACCATTTCGCGCCGCCATCTACGCTTAATCTCTGAAACTACTCTAGGATGATTCTTTGGTTCATTTCCAAGTTGCTGATGTATCGCAAATAATTATCAAGCACATTGGCAGATGGATCACTATTACTACTAGTATTATTAATGCTGCTCCGCTTCGGCTTCATTTACCTGACGCAAATACATCGGAGTTATGGCAGCGACCTTGTGAATTATGATATATATGTCGCATGAACCTGGAGCATTGATAGAGCGCAAGGGGCAAACTATTGTGATATCTGACCCAAAAGGAGTATAATTTGATTCAATAGAGTTCCTTATTTCCTCATGCGATATGATATGGGCGTGATTGCATGAAAGAGCCAATCTATAATGACTAGGTTGAGGCGGTTCTCGATATTTCTTTGGCATCAGTTGTTATCTTTACCTAATTGCATGTTGCTAACGTAAAGCTTATTTGTCGAATTAATGATAATTCCTCGTCTCTTGAGCAGGTGATGTTTGAAGAGGGAGCCTAAGGAGACGACGACACTAAAATCCCCGTTTGAGTTATCATGGCAATAATGAAACCAACAATCGAAATAATTGCAGGAATTATTATAGTCAAAATATCTTTGAGTTGTTGACCCAGTAGTGTGTGTTCCTTTCTCAAAAATTCCTCCTCATCTGGTAAGTGAGATATTTCTGCTAACTGTCTTGCGAGCTCTAGCTTATCCTTCTCCAATGCCTTACCGATTGACTCTCTTATCTTAATTTTTTGTTCTGCGCTTGCTGACATGATTAGTGAGTAGATGCGCATAATATCTTTGATTTTCACTTTCAGGTTCCTTTCTAAGAATTTATTGTATGTATCTAATAACAGCAATAGATATCGAATTTTGTGGACACTGTCATCGTTTTGGGAACTGACCATTAAATATGCTCTAGTTAAATGAAAATCAAAATCCTTTCTTGAGCGCTGCACTGTAAATCTTATAGCTAGGACAAGAGCGGGGAAATAAATTACCATTATAAGAGTGACAAAAATAAAACCCGAATTATAAGAAAGCTCATCAGGGAAGTCAATACGCCAGAACGATTCATCTACTATTTCCCATAAAAAATAGCAAGAAAAAAAGCGGGAGGAATCAACATAGACCGCGCAGCAAAAACAAAAAGCAATTTCCTTGAAAATTGATATTCTATGGCTGCTTACGCGTGCCCAATCTCGGTGAAGTATTTCTCTGGCTTGTCCTTAGTGTAGTATGGAATATACCAAAAAACCTATTAGCCATACGATACAGGTCGAAAGAGCACTCATTATCCAAGGGTCAGTAGGCTCATCATCTCCTAATTCGTGTGGCTCCCAAAAGGATAAGGTGGCTATTGGTACAAAAATAGACGGTAAAATAATTAGCAACAATAGTGTAGTTGGTCTGCTTCCCCTTATTTTTTTAGCAAACATCTAGATATTTGATATATTAGTAGTTAATTCTTATCTTTTTCCCTTCAATTTGCTAATGATATGTTATAGAGTTTCTAACAATTACGTTTTTCCTACAATGAAAGTGTTGCTTCTTCCCTGTAGCTGTTTCTGCTCAACTAGAAATGCTATGGATAATGTAATAGCTCGAAGCTAATAATATTACTAGATTCAATTGAAGAGGCTCAGGAGCTAGCCCCAGTCATTATTGCTGACACATTTCTCAGGTCTAAGCATCTAGACTATCTAGACCTTCACATATCTCGCCAAAATTCTCTACAAAACATCGGTAGCATATCATAGTCGCATAATCCCTATCTGGTGGCGACATATTATAATCACCTGGTTGATCTTTGCACCACTCACAGACTGCAGATCTCTTATTATCGCTGCTGATACTACTTGTCATTTCTTTCTATTTGGCGCCTCCTTCTTCTTCTTGTTCCTTTCTCATACAGACATTGCAAGTCCCATGAGGCATAACAGAATGACTCACTATTCTGTATCCTTTCGTTGTAGCAATAATGTTTATGGCTTCTGTCAATTGATCAATATTTTTGTCTTCTAGGAAAAGATATGGCTGTGATAAATTATCTAGCGATATTTTGCCCTCGATTATGTCCTTCATGTTTAACAATAAAGGTATTATTTCTTCTGCTCTTTTATTTCTCTTCGTTGCTTAGTTGCACGGTGGTGACCACAAGCCTTGCTTATGCGTTGATCGTAGCGGAAAATAATACTGCTATTTAGAAGCTAGGAGACTAGGATCCGATACCCGTATTAATAGTGATAATCTTAGCAATTGTAGAGCTGGTTATTTCAATAAGTAGCTTATAGGCAGGATCCTTTGCACCTTGCTTGAACTTCTTAATTAATGGTTTTATTTTAAGCGCTGCTACTTGGCTCTTCGCATTATCTAATATCAGATCATCGACACTTGTTCTCAACAATTCTCTTTCCTCTTCATTTAGATCCAGATGTATATCTGCGAGTTCTTTAGCAGCTTCAATTTTAGTTTCAAACCAAGGAAAGGGGTTGCCACATGCTACACAAAATCGAGGTGATTCGATTGGATCAATCATGTTAATATATTCTGAATTGAGATGTCCTCTGATGGGGGCTTTACACTTGGGGCATTCTGTAATAGTTGGCTTGCCACAACGCTCACAATATTTCTCGTTGTATTGTGGCCTGCGCAATACACTGTCGTTAGTTACATGACCATTCAGGCAAATTTGAGCCACGTCATAACCCGCGGTGTGGAAGCGAAAGTCTTGCTCATTATATAATTTTTGCATGTGTTTCAATATAAAGAGTTGAATTTGTCAACGTCAAAGGCAGAAGATACAGAACGCACAGAACCAGTGGCTCAAACTTCCAGAGATGCTTTCAACAAATAATTACGATGCTTAGTAAGAACAATGGTGGATGAAATAGCAACAAACGAAAATATATGATCCTTCTTTGCTGCATATCCAACAAATGAGGACAACGTGAAAAATTGCATAAAGCTGGTAAAAATTGGATTTGAGGCTCAAGTTATACACATTTCCGTTAACACAGACCCTAAAGAATTTCCTAACTGCTATTTTTAATGATATAACATGCAAAAGAATGAATATTTGTGACAAAAGCCTGCCAAACGCAGAACAATTATTTAAGTATACAGAACAAAACAGAGGTATAGACTGACATGTTGATGTATTCTAGTCTAGCATGATAGATTTGAAATGATGCCCAAATAGTGTCGTTTTCTGTGCTTCATTTAACTTCTCAAAATCCCTGAGGTGATAAGAACAAACAGTTTTGATAGGGTCCTCATATTTCTGTGGAAGCGATAGTTCATACTGCATCAACTCTTCAATTTTCTCAAAACTGAAAAAGGAGCCAGCATCACCAAACCAAGTAACTCCTTGTCTACCTTCCTTTTTTGCACGGGAGAGAAGGCTTATTGCAAACTTCCACATACCATTGGTGTCTGCATCCTGATACCCTTCTTGAGCGTCAACAATAAAGAGCGTTCCATCATTTAGATATCTCTCGACATCAACACTAACCAATCGCAGGATACTCTTTACAGCGTTTATAGACTCATACTGAGTGCCTATTACAATAATTTCATTTTGTGGTAACAGAGCCCTTGCGTATTGGGTATAGATTTCGCGAAATGCTTTCAGGTCATTATAGACCAGCAGAGTATGACTCCCCTGTTCAATTAGGTTTTTCTCCTTCGCCATTGTTTCCGCTATTTCTAGGGAGTTTCCATGCACCATCCTGTCGGAATAATGAGGGTGATAATTATGATTATTACTGATTTTATTTTGCTTTATTGATTCCACCTCTAGTTTCTCTCTCCACTCTTGGACTCTCTTATAATACTCAAAATCTTGTCAGTCAGGTCTCTAATACCAATCGGCTTTTGGACAAAGCCGTCAACTTGAGTAGAATGAAATACCTTGGAAAATTCATTATCTCTTATCTCAAAAGCAGTCATCAAGACAACCTTGACATTTCGATTAATCTCTTTGACCTTTTTTGACAATTGAAT
>JBJMEA010000003.1:0-6022 GCA_045809625.1 Nitrososphaera sp.
TGATACTCCAATCATTGTAGGGAAGGAGAACAATAACGATGTCCTACAGGGGACAGAAAGTAGAGATATTATCATTGGATTAGGTGGAAACGATCTGATATTTGGCAACGGTGGTGACGATATATTGTGTGGCGCTGCAGGTAATGACATCGTTGTGGGTGGCGCTGGAAACGACACCATTATGGGCGATATGGCTAATGACACGCTCATAGGAGGCGATATTGCCTGCAAGGGTGCTGCTGGTGATGACACACTAATAGGTGGTGCTGGAGACGATACAATGTTTGGCAATGTGGGCAACGATACCCTCTTGGGTGATCCCGGAAATGATATGCTCATAGGCGGTGATGGTATCGACGGGCTTTCTGGCGGCCCTGGAAATGATACTCTACGAGGGGAGGCAGACGACGACGTGCTATTAGGTGATCCCGGAAATGATATGCTCTTTGGTGAGGCTGGGAACGACAACCTGCGGGGCGGGTCGGGTACTGCTGACAATGCAGATGGTGGACCTGACTTAGATAGCTGCACTGAAGTCGAAACCCCTTCAAACTGCGAGAATTTAGATTAGTACAACTTGGGCCGAAGCAAAACTAATGACTTTTTTCTAATTCTTTTACCGCGCTTCATTGCATGTATCGGTATAGTATAGTAGTACATGTAATAGATATTATCTCATAGTGCAAAGAGCAAGCACGTTCGATCTGATTCATTGTAGGCTCAATCGACTTAGTATACAATAATTTGGGGAAAGAATGCACAATATACTAACAAGGAAAAATCCTGCATTGCTTCCCTTTATCCTCATAGTTATAGCAGGCGTTCATTCGTTTTTCTATCTACCCAACTTATTCAATTGAAGTCGCCTGTCATCAAGTAGTCGCCTGACATAAAAGGGTTAGATTACGTTATGTTAGAATAATACTTTGCTAGAATGTATATCCCTTATGATGCGAGTAATAAGCAAAAAGCTTGATGTTGAGTGAGATAAACGCAATTCTTTGTGATACTTCTAGTGAATTCTACACCTGATTTATTACTAAGATACTTATACAATGCAAAGCAAACAAAATTACATGTCTTTGGCCGACAATAAACGAAAGAAGGGAGGTCAGACAGCATCTGCAATTGTAGATGCTGAGCATGTAGTTGCCAACCAGGTTTACTCTGATCGCCGGACCGAGATTTTGGAGTATCTAAGGCTGTTTGGCTATAAGCCGGACAGAACCATAGTTCAAGTGCATGTAGCAGGCTTTTTCAATAAACGGCGAGCCCCCTCAAAGGGGATAGTACAAAGGGAAGCAGCTGTGAAAAGATATGGCGGTACCACCTTTGTAGTTGTGGGCAGGACACATGATCCTTCGATAATGAATTTAGTAATAAAGCCCAAGAAGAAAGGGGATGAAGTGAACCCGGGTTACATCGGCTATTTGTGGAAAAATAAGGATCCTCACAAAAGAGCCCCTCATGAAGTTATTCCCCTTGATTTTACTCCAGTCCATGTTGCCTATCCTGCAGAGTGGAAAAACATGTTCGCCACCAAAGGATTCATGCTAGCACTACATGTGCCTGCATCTTTTGCAAAACACAAGAATAAGCTATCACAAGTTCTTTACCAGGTAGGCAAAAATGTCGATGCAAGGAAGCGCTGGGATTTCCTCGAAGAAATTAGAAATAGAGGCCATGGAGAGCACGTAATCGAAGATCCCTTGGGCATTCTGAAACTTCGGCTGGCAAGGGGAGAAATAAGCCGACAGGACTATGAAATATTGCGTCAAACTTTGGCTAAATGATTTTTGTGATACCCTCCCCCGGTCTGCTCAGTGCTCGCTTCATTATATACCTGATATATGACTACTTTTTTCCCATGAATTGGTTGAGGAATAAAAGGAGGATCTCCGGCCAAGATTTGCGGGAGATGCTAAAGCGCATAGATCGCGCTTATGGAATAGTCGAGCTAAATAAGAGAGAGTCAATGATAATTGAAAGGAATAGAATGGAGTCATTATTTGAAATCCGCAGTAGCAAAGATAAAGACAAATTTTACAGAGTGGATACGAATATACAGATGTGCACATGTCCTGACTTTAATTTTCGCCTCTTGAAATGCAAACATATTATTGCAGCAGAGTTTGCATCGGGAGTCACAAGCTAATATCCCTATATGTAATATAGAGCGACATTTTTTAACAAAAATGTAGACATCGACTTGCATTACACCACTATAACCGCAAAAAATAAGACCTCCGTGTGCACAAAATGCATCTGCGACAAGTACAACTGATAGAGAAATGAAAAATATAGAGAGCAAAAAATAAATTTCATTCTAGCTCGAATTATTGCATGCAGGCAAAACTTGAGCCCTATAGCGGGTCAGGAAAAAAGGTGGTAGTTTATAACACATATGCAGACAAGGGGAGACTGCACTTTGACGTATTCATACCGACTGACAAGAACCAAGCTACACAGGTACCTACAGAAATAGACTCAAATGCCGTAGAGTACGCAAAAGAATTCCTCACATTGATAGGGAAACCGTCTGAAGACCTTGCAGTGAATATGTGCGAGCGCTGTCACATAGACAATACAGACCTGTATGCAAGTGAACTATGGAAGCTGCCTGGAAAGGAAATATTTATTTGGCCTATGGAAGGGTGCCCCAAGCCCTCCTGAATTTTTTTATTGGGCGTATTGTAAACTTTGGTTTTCGGTATAATAAAAGTAGTTGTTCTTCCTTGTTCTCATGCCTTGTCACAAAGTCCTTATGTTCTTTTTTAGTTCTTTGATTCAGAAATCCTTCTAAAAAGACAAAAGAAAGAAAAGGTGAAGGCTCAGTACAATTTTTGCCAACCTGTATTTATGGAGGAGCGATGATTTTGAGACTTACTCGCGCTTTACTAAAACGTAGTGCGGGACATTAGCAAGTGTTGCAGGATAGGAGGTTTTATATTCCCAACCTAATGCAAGCAGTTTTCTTGCTTCGCCTACATCTACCACCGTAGCAATATCTACGATTCTCCTGCGTCTAATAGATGCAGGAAATTGAGTCCCGCCTTTATGTACATGGTCATTCCCATACTCGTCTACCAATTTCCACCTAACTCTGCCTGTGGCCGGATCCTCTCCCACCTTCTCAAAAGATATCGGCTGGTTTGGAAAGCCTGTAGCTTTGCAGCGATTGCACTCTTGCATCTTTCTTTGCGGTTTTGATGCTTCCGCTGAAACTGTTGTTGACATAGATAATCCTCAGCAAAAGTATCTTATAATAAATGGGGTACCGTCGGGAGGGGGAGTCTCCCGATCAATTTTCTCAGAAAAGTTCACCTATCGCTGTCTTTCTGTTGCTAATCCAAAAGAACTAAAGTCAGAATGAAGTAGCTCAGTTTTTGACTGCATCCTCTATCGTGTAAGTAGATCTATTATGTTTTAGACAACCTTGCATATTTTATTTCATTACATATAGATTCTCGATTATCTTTGTCAGTGAAGATTCTCCCTATCTTGAACGCTCATTAGAAACTTGCTAATAAGTAGTATAGAAATTTTTTCACAGTAATTGTACAGATAAGAAAATGATCATTATGATACCGAGTCCAATTATTGCTGCACTGGCGGTATAGATTAAGGCATTTTTTGGCATATATTTGCCTGATGCTATAGTATTATTATTATCCAAATAATTCTTCAAGGCGTAAAAAATCAAACCTGTGCCCACAACTATCATGCCAATCCCAACTAGAGCTGAGTATTCATAGGTTGTTGCGGTAGGAAGATTGCCTGCTAGGTTGGGATCTGCCATGAGCCGGAATTGTTGTAGGAATATGCCAAACCGCTCAATAGCAAATCCAAGGCCAATTAATGCTAATGAAGTTCGTACCCATGACAAAAAGGTCCGTTGATTCGCTAAATATTGTTGCAATCGCTCGGGACTATCTTCCTCATCATCAAACATCTTTTGCTTCAGTACATAATATGGTCAACCATTTATTATAACTCAGAGCAGAGAATGTCATAAGCTGTAGATGCTGCAAGGCTGATCGATCCTATAAAGTTCTATTAGATAGCATAAATTTTTCTGCTTACCTTGAGAATGTAAGAACATAGAGTGATAGATTATGAACATACGAGGAAATTCTAGAACTCCGCCTGCTCATACTTTTATAAAGCCATTTGATATTTGCTTATCTTTTATCCCAGAAAAGAACGTGTGAGCCACACTTCTACCTCTGATCGTTTAGCCTACTTGTATGCCCGACTAAATTCTTATAAAACTCTGTATCAACACTTAAAAACGGGAAAAAACTATGTTGGTGATTATATGGCTGCCCGAAAAAACACCTCACGCAAAAAAAGACTTATGAAGCGAGCAAGACAGAATAGGCCGGTACCTACATGGGTAGTCATCAGGACTAATAGAAAGGTTAGAACGAATCCCAAGCGCAGGTTGTGGCGCAGGTCCGATGTAAACGTAGGTTGATGACAAAATGGCAACAAATGAGGAAACTACTACACGTGTTTATACAATCAACCTTGGCAAAGCATGGATAACGGCTCAACATAAGAGAACCGATAGAGTCGTAAATATGATCCGTGAATTCGCCGAGAAACATATGAAAAGCACCGATATCAAACTTGACCAAGACTTAAATCGGCAGTTGTGGTCAAGGGGCAAGACTAACCCTCCAAGAAAGGTTCGGGTAAAAATGGTCAAAGAAGAGGGTGGAGTTGTTACGGTATCACTGTATGAAGATTTACCAGCATCCACTACTACTACTACAACAGTCGAAACTCCTGAATCGGATGAAAAGGAAGGGGCAGAAACCAAAGCCCCTGAGGAAACATCAAGCACCGCTGAGCAGTCCAAGGAAGAAAGAACGACTAAATAAGACGCTTAATAGGTCGATCGTTTAGATCATCAATCCTTTTCCTATCCTAGCGTAGCCTAGACAGGTGCCAACGTCTACACATGTAGTTTTGATAGACTGGAAGGAAGCATTATCAATACGAGTGGTGCAGACAGACAAAGGAGTACGTCAATCTTTTACAAGAAGATATTGTACGAAATGTGATCCGTAATTACAATCAAAATATATTCATATATATACTACGAACGATACATCAATCGCTTAAGCCAAGATCCAATAACTGAGAGGCGTTTTAATATGTCAGGGTGATTAAATTTTTAACTCTTTTCTCCAATATTGAAAGTCATGATTGATGTTTGTCCTGCCTGCTACAAATTTTTGCAGACCATTTACGACAAGAAAAAGATGAAGAAAGAGGTAAAACTAATCAACAACGGTCCATGCAACAGTATGTACCACAAGAAATTGGTCGACAAATAAGCAAGCTCCTTCTGCACCAGAGACCAAAAATCTAGAACTTGAAGAAACGTATACTAATGAAATATGGTAGTCATCATTATCTGTTAGTCATTTATAATCTCATAATCCGTTGAGCAATGGAAAAGGGAGAAGGGAGTTTGATAAGTAGTGGGTAATTGAAAATTCAGTGCTTTGCTCATTGATTATTTGATCGTTGATGGATCTGTGTTGTCGGTAGCCATCGGCCAATAATTACAAATAAATAAGATAGGTCTCCATACTTTGTTATTTGCAATAAAAATATCGGAGTGCGGAGAGACTAATCAGGCTAATCTTGTTTGATTTCGTGTTTTTCCTTTATCTTGTTGCCAAACGAATCTTTTGACTCGCGTTCTACTTTGGCTTCGTCGTCATCGATCTTTACCTTTTCCTTATACTCTCTTTCAGTCATGACGATAATACATAATTATACCTTAGCGCTTAAAGCAATTGTAGAACATCTTACTGCTAAATTCTAACGAAAGGAACAATTATCAATTATATTTTATTGTGAGAGTAATATTACTTTTCTTCGAGTGATCTGGGCTATCAAGAACGTCGTGATAGATAGGCAGGATATGAAATCAAACAGTGTACAATATGACAGACCTATAATAGATATAGTCATAAATATAGGATGATCAACTGACCTACGGGTA
>JBJMEA010000004.1:0-25078 GCA_045809625.1 Nitrososphaera sp.
CAGGAGGCATTCTCAAACCCTGACCAACTTGGTCAGACCATTCTATAACAAAATCGGCGATGAGTTCCTATCCTTATCACTCTTTAATTCTAAAAATAAACGCTGGTCACCTGCTCTAAGTCCCGTGCAGACATCCTTTAACTTCCTGTTAAGAGATAAATTGTTACTTGAAGAAAATTCTTCAACTGGTTTATGATGCTTATAACCCACTAAATATGGAATGTTCAGAAGTTAATTATATCCGTTACATTCTTTCGGATATGATATAACATAAATGTATTATTGGAGGCAAGAAGACATATTCCAGCCTATCATAGATATGTTTAGAATTCAGAATTTGGAAATGGCTCAGAGCTAGAAAGCAGTCATCATCACCACTTCCGTAATAACAGCGAGTATCTTTATTATATCAACCTAACTTAAGTCTATTTGTTTCGATTCTCTAAACATAGAGAAGATCTCGCTGACGTGGCTGGCATCTGACAAGGTTTCTTCCGGTTAGTCAACCAATCGATCAATCAACCAAAGGATCGTTTACCAGGAGATCGAGATATACTTGATTTGGCTTGATAAGCTTTCATACTGCCGAGCACTCGGACTATCTATAATCTTTGAATACAACTGTCTCACTTGATTGAATGTCTCATCAAACGCGAATATAATGGAATATGCAAAAATGGAAATGGCTATTATTTTACTGCATCAGTGTTGTTTATCAACGAATATGTACCACCATAAATGATATCCTTCAGCCTTTCAGAATTTAGAAAGTCATGAGGAAAGCCTAATTCTATCGGGCTAACTTCATTTAACCTCTTCATTTGTTCACTTGTCAATTCAAACTCCAGACAAGCTAGATTATCCTTTATCTGAGATTCTTTTCTTGCCCCAATAATTGGTATTATTTTGTTTTTGTTTTTCCAAGCTAGCGATGTTATATTTTGTTGTCTAATCCAGTTCAAAGCGACTTGTGCTGCGCTACGTCCTATCTTTTTAGCGATCTTGCTAACCTCTTGAGCAATTGAGATATTTCTATCGTTAAGAAATCTGCTTGCTAATCCACTTTGAACTTCTAATCTGCTATTACCTTCTTGAGTTACAACCATACTTGATGAAGAAGAAGAAGTATTTTGTTTCTGTCTTTGTTGTTGCTCTTCTTCTTCATTATTATTCTTGTTGTACTTACCTGTGAGCACACCGCCACCTAAAGGAGACCATGCAGTCACTCCTATATCCAATGCGCCAGCCATAGGTAGTAATTCTCGTTCTGGAGTTCTTTCAATTAAGCTATATTCAATCTGTATGCCAGCAAATTCTGTCCACCCTCTTAGATTTGCAAGAGTATTAGCTTGTGAAACTATCCAAGCTGGAGCATCAGAGATACCGATGTATAAAATCTTGCCAGTCCTTACCATATCATCTAACGCTCGGAGCATTTCTTCAATTGGCGTCAGAGGATCCCATGCATGAACCCAATACAGATCTATGTAGTCTGTATTTAATCTCTTCAAGCTTGCTTCTAAAGACTGCGTCATGTTCTTGCGATGGTTGCCGCCCGCGTTGGGATCTCCTCGTCTTGTATTTGATGTATATTTAGTTGCTAAAACAAACCTCTCTCTGTCGCCGGTTATAAATTCGCCAACATATTTTTCACTTGTACCTCCAGTATAATTATTAGCAGTATCAATAAAATTGCCACCCGCATCTACATATGCATTAAAGGTTTTGTGAGACTCTTCTTTGGATGCACCCCATCCCCATTCCTCTCCAAATGTCATAGCTCCAAGACAGAGCTCTGAAACTCTAAGCCCGCTCTTACCCAATAAAAGATGCTTCATAGGTTATATCATGGATTTTCATTGAATTTATCGCTTAGTGAGTATCATCTAACCTCAGAAAGTGAAAATATTCGTAGAAGGGTTTTAACAACCAGAAAGGAACTCTACTAACCTTATTTTATTTATTCCAAATATGAGGATAAAGACACTTTTGTCGATTGCCATTAACTGCGCTAGAGATAGAGGAATAATATATACATATACTTGTATGTTAGAGGATATGCCTTCAGAGGGTTTGTCAGGGCGGGACCTCAACGGCTACATCAACTTTGGGATAATACTGTTTCACTTTGCCATATTTAGACTTAAATTTCCCTACAATACCGTCAACTCTATTACTATCTGTTATTGGTTTACCCCTTGCAGGTATTTCTTCTCCTTCTCCTCCATTTACAGGGATCTTCAATGTTGAATCAACTAGTAGGTTCTTGTACCAGTTGGTGTCAGAGCCCTGAACTGGAAGCAGATACAGAGTGTTGCCTTCATGCGCAAACCAGACGGATCTAGGGATATCTCTGCCTAATTTCCTACCTTTAACACTGAGCCCTACCTCATACGCTTTATTGAGCCTCGGGTAAATGTCGGCTTTGGACATGACATATATGTTCTATGCTGCATATGTTAGATTTGGGTTTTAGGTGTTGCTGCTACTGCTCTATATCTGAATGCGGTAGTAAGCCAGTTCGCTATTAATGCTGTTAGAAATAAGCTATTCACCATGCAGCTACTACAAACTTGCTAGTTATTTTGAGAATGGGATACCTTGGTTTAGTTGAATGTCGAGATGGGAGAGGCGCTTGGAATAATTGCCACTTTTTTATAGTATTTATTATTCAAAGAATCAATCGAAAGAACTTTCAGTGGACATTGAAACAAAAGTTCTAAACTATTTGGATGATAAATTGCATAACATGGCAGAGTTGGTGATTGCTCACCCAGAGCTTGACGAGGTAGTTGATAAAGAATCAGCAAATCAAAGGTCAAAAGAACTTGTTGCAATGTAAGTCCTATACACATATGCACACTCATTTCACATGTGTCAAAGAAAAGTGTTAAGTAATATTGAGTGAGCTGAATGGATTCAGTAGATAGCAGTAACTGCCAACAATATATTGCTACTATGAGGGTTACAGATATTGCAATTTCAAATCCAGACGATGAAGATAGTACTCTCCGACCCACAAGCACGGAGCTATCAACATTAATGAGACAGAGAGGGCGCGCACAACCATGAAGAAGTACAGGCTCAAGCTGGTACCGTTCATGAATTGGCAATAGATAATTAGTCGGAGAACAACAAATTTCTTCTCTCTTTTTTTGCTTGCATTGTGAAAACTTCGCACGTCGTCTTATAGATTTATCAGCAAGATAAACAACTATTTCTTCATAGTTAAGATAGGCGTTTGTACGATTTTCTAATTATGTGACAAGCTGTATATCTCGTCAAAAGCCGGCCAGTCAAAGACTCTGAATGTTTAACTAGCAAGTCAATCCGGCATCTTAACGACTTAATTTAGAACCCTGTTGGGAACATGGATTTTATAAAAAAAGTTAGGTAAAGAATATATACATTATATTAACGAGGAGAAGGTTTTCGTTATAGCCCTCTTTTTCTGGAAGGATAAGGAGCATTATCTGATCCATTTACTAACAGATAAACGTTAAGAACCCGACTGACAGTTACTCTTATCAATTGACAAAGAATTCCGATGTTGCCAAGGTTATGCGCGACCTTGGATTTCTCACAGAGATTACGGAAGAGGATGCGAACGTACAATTTCGAGCTCGTGCCTACTATAGGGCAGCTGATACGATAGCAAACCTTCCAGAAAACGTTACCGACATTTACCATAGAGATGGAGTGAAAGGTCTACTAGCGATCTCATCTATTGGTAAAGCAATCGCCCTGAAAATAGAAGAATACCTCAAGAAGGGGAAGTTACACCATCTTGAAGAATTGAAGGCAAAAGCGCCCATCCATATAGATGAGCTCTATGGTATAGAGGGCATAGGTCCAAAGACAATAAAGATGTTCTACGACAAGTTGCAGATAAAAAATCTCAGTGATTTAGAAAAAGCTGCCTCAGAAGGCAAACTGAAAACCTTGCCAGGCTTTACAGAGAAAAAAGAACATGATATCGTTAAGCAGATTGAGTTTTTCAAGGGAGGCAGAGGTCGTCTTATAATAGGTGAGATCTACCCGCTTGTTAAACAGATAGAGAAGCGTCTTCAGAATATTTCAGGCGTCGAAAATGCAGCTGTAGCTGGTTCGATCCGCCGAATGAAAGAGACTATTGGAGATATTGACTACCTGGTTGCATGCAGCGACCCGGAGAAGGTGATAGAATTTTTTATCAAAATGCCAGAAGTACAAGAGATTAGGGGTAGAGGCCAAGCCAAGGCATTTGTCAAACTTGCTACAGGGATCGACGCAGACCTGCTAGTGGTACCTGAAGAAAGTTGGGGATCAGCTCTTCAGTATTTCACAGGAAGTAAAGAACACTCTGTTCAGTTGCGCAGGATTGCCATAACAAAGGGCCTTAGATTGAATGAGTGGGGAGTTTTCAAAGATGACAAGCGCATTGCAGGAGCAACAGAAGACGAAGTATACAAAGTACTCGGCATACAATGGATGCCGCCAGAAATGCGAGAGAATATAGGGGAAATAGAACTTGGAAAGGAGGGCAAAATACCCAAACTGGTCGATTATGGCAGCCTGAAAGGAGACCTGCAAGTCCATAGCGATAATAGTGATGGGACTGCAACCATAGAAGAGATGGCCCGCGGTGCTAAGGCATTTGGTCTTGACTATATTGCAATCACTGACCATACAAAGAGCCTAGCAATTGCAGGTGGCCTAGAAGAACAGGAGCTTTTGGAGCAAGCAGACAAGATAACGCAACTCAATGATGGGATAGGAGAAAAATTTCGGATCTTAACTTCAGCTGAGGTCAACATTCTGAAGGATGGCGCCCTTGACATTTCAAACACAATTCTTGACAAACTTGACATCGTGGGCGCTGCAATACATTCGCACTTTAACCTGCCAATTGAAACTCAAACAGAGCGGCTAATAAAAGCTGCCAATAACCCAAGCATCGATATTCTCTTCCATCCTACGGGCAGGCTCATAAATAGGCGTGCAGGCTACCCTGTTGACATTGATAAATTGATCGATGTTGCAAAGGATACTGAAACGGTTCTTGAAATTGACGCCCACTATGATAGACTAGACCTGAAAGATGAATATGTAAGAAAGGCAATAAGAAAGGGAGTGAAGATAGTCATTGACTCCGACGCACACCATCCTATTCATTATTCGTTTCTTACATTTGGCGTGGCGCAAGCAAGGCGTGGTTGGGCAACACATAATGATATACTTAACACATTGTCGGCTGATAAGTTGCTCAATGCTTTAAAGTAAATCATATATCCAGTATATGGAGATAGTGTATACCTGTGCGAACGACATTTGAACAGGATGACTTGAAAGCAAGAAAAATCTACCTATATGTTTTTTATTTTTGTGCTTTTGTTATGGCATCCGTCACCTTCTATGCCATCTATGTAAGCCTTCAAGAATACCTTCAGACAGGCAGGGTCGTAATAGGCCAGGTGTTGGTAGAGACGGAGTTTCCGATCAAGGGTTTGGCCAAGCTCACCACCTATTTGATGATATCATCTGTGGTTGGTTGGTACTGTGTGGTCAGGTTGGGTGGCGAAAAGGTAAAAGGTATCCCCCGATGGCTCAAATCTATCCTGCAGTTGATAGTACTTGTATTTGCAGTCGTGGCTCTCTATGAATTTGTCTACAACTTTATCATATGGAACTCACTGATTACTGCAGATGCAATAAGAGGAGTAATGAGATTTGATGATCTTAGTGTAGAGTATCCAGACCCCGAAGCTCCTTGGAACTTAGTATTTGCGACCAAGATGACGCTTGCTGCATTCTTGATCTCAGCCCACTGCTTTTATACAATTTCCAAGCCTGAAAAAAAGTCAGAATAGCATTTCTTTTGCTCTGACTCAAGTCTTGATTTTCCTCGAAGTTATGCTTAGACAGTACTTAACCTGATCGGGGAGGGTCAGTAGGTTTGAAAAATCTGCTTCGTGCTGTGAAGTCTTCACAAGAACGTTGTACTTAATCTATAAATCAACAGTCATTTATTCGATCCTCTCCTTAGGCGAATCCCAAAGTGATTTCCAAAGAAAGGGCATTTATCGCTCTTGAGTCATAGGTCTTATCAGTATCTCATTTACATTTACATGATTTGGAGATTGTACTGCAAATACTATGGCATTTGCGATATCTTCTGCCTGCAGACCTTCCATCTGCTTTGTCCTTTCAACATATTTTTCCAATGCCTCGTCGGTTATGGTGTTTATAAGCTCAGTATTCACGACTCCTGGCTCAACGCAGGTAACTCGTATGTTAGACCTCTGGCTGAACTCCTGTCTGAGAGCTTCACTAAATGCTGTAATGGCATGTTTTGTAGCACAATAGACGCTCCCTGCAGGATAAACAATCCTTCCAGCTATAGAAGAAATATTGACTATGTGTCCGGACTTGTTATTCACCATAGTTGTGATAACTGCAGCAGTGCAGTACAGCACTCCTCGAATATTAACATCAATCATTCTATCCCACTCCTCAACCTTGAGATTCTTGAAAAAACTTAGTGGTTGTATACCAGCATTGTTAACAAGGATATCAATAGTACCCCACTTTTTCATGACGGCATCAGCAAATGCATCACACTCTGACTTTATTGCTACGTCCAGTTTCTGGATGAAAACATCTCCTCCATTTTTAATGATCTCATTTTGCAATGACTCCAATCTGTCCATGCGCCTTGCACCTGCTGCGACTTTTGCGCCAGCCCTAGATAATGCCAAAGCAGTAGCATAGCCTATGCCGCTACTTGCTCCAGTAATTATTGCAACTTTATCTTTTACCATCTGATATCATCATTCACTCGGTTTTTACACATTGTAATAATAATGTGCCTTTGTCAATAGGAGTCAAGTTTAAGTATGTTAATCTATTATTTCAAGAGGATCGTGTATTTATGACCTCTGATGACAGTGATGAACTGGCATATCTTTAGACTAAGGTAAAATTTATCCAAAAATATATGAATAAGCATGCTTGCAGCTACGAAGCAGCCGAGCACGAGTTTCACGTCTGGATTGAAGGACTAATGGATAGCAGGATCGAGCAAGCAAACAAGATGCTAAATTTGCATTAGATGTTCTGGGGCGGCTGCTCAATCTTCTGTTTCCTTGCCATAAACAGCAATAGTACACCAAACATTCCAAGTACTATAGCTAGTCCCTGCGCGCCACCATTAGGAATTGCAAAAACATATGCAATTGCAAAAATGATGCAAGTTACTGCCTGTAGAAGATAGGATTTTGCAGCACCCATGCTAGTCTTTTTTGCGACATAACCTATAGTGAAAAATGCAGCTGCAGGATAGATAGTAAGAAGAATGAACTGATCAATATCAATGCCAAGGTGGGTCATTGATAATAACTATTAGTAAACGCTAAATAAGAGTTTTTAGTCTTGACGGATGAAGGCCAGGCAATAGTTCATAATTCATTGGGCATGTTAGGCTAAATTTGACTTAGTCATCAATCAAGTTTTCCTTTTTACCTTTATCTTTTTGAAGTAGCTTGACACTACTTATCATCTTCTCAGCAACTTTTTAGCCTATATATATTAAATTACGGCCTGCTTTGCACTATTTCACAAAAATAGTACGAGATTATGTCATCATCTTCAATTACTTTGTCAATGCAGTTTCTTGAGAAAATTCATACATCTACATGCTTTGCACCTCCTCTACAACACTTAGATTTCTTAGATGGCAATTCGAACAAAATTTATAGCTGTTATATCTGGGTACAGCTAAAGTTTTCTAGCAGTATTGTTGTTGTGGAGTAGCATTTTATAATAAAGCAGACTAGTATTAGTATTGTCAACAACAGGACGTCAGACAATTCAGCTACTGTAGATTATTATATATTTACTTCGGTCGCTCCACCGCCATC
This sequence comes from Nitrososphaera sp., assembly GCA_045809625.1. GTDB lineage: Archaea > Thermoproteota > Nitrososphaeria > Nitrososphaerales > Nitrososphaeraceae > Nitrososphaera. The sequence continues at coordinate 7,899 of JBJMEA010000004.1, forward strand.
AATTATCGAGCGAGCATTTTCAAATGGAAGTGATGCGACATCTTCCTGAGCATACGGTCCGTACTTGTTCATATCTATTCCAACAAACGCTTCTATCGGCCGGAGGAATCTGACCACTATTTGTGTTAAACGCACCTTTACAGATATAGACTCTAGCACCTTTGGCCTACCTTTGAGCAGCGCAGCCATAACTTCATTTGTTCTTTTGTTTAATTCCCGTTTGCCATCAATAATATATTTTTCCTCATCAGTTAGCTTTGAATAGTCCAAAATCTCCTCGCTCGAGCTGATCTTGGCTTGTCTTGTTTCCATCACAAGCATTGAAGAAACCTCGATCATCTCGACCATTCTATCTCTCACCTTTGCTTCGACACCTTCATAGGCTTCACTTTTCAGACTACTCAGTGTCTCTGCTATTCTCTGAAAAGTGTATGGTGATATTGATTGAAGCGTCGGAGTTTCAATTTCTTTTTCTAAAATTTTATAGATGTCTTTGAGCGTAAGGCTAGCGCTATCCTTGACGTCTATTTCATTGCTGTTTTGTTGCCCAGCTGTTGCTGACATTTTGGTTCACTAAGCCTTAAATTATAGGATTTTAGTGCCTACTCTTGGGGTATCGTAGTTGCCTTATAAATTGGTTGACGGCAGGGTTGAACCATTGACATTTAGTGCAGAGGAAGTAATGCGGCGTCTCAAAGAAGACAATATTAAGTTTCTAGATTTGCAATTCACAGGGCTTTTTGGCCGATTCCATCACACTACAATAGACTCCAAGATGTTCAGGATCCAGGATTTCACTGATGGACTTCCAAAGCTTGATGGATCTTCAATAAGTGGATTTACAGAGATACATGAATCCGATCTTATCATAAGACCTGATTCAGCTACATATTCTACCGTACCCTGGATTGGCACACCGACTGCGAGACTAATATGCGATATTCTGAGTGGAGGGAGCAAGCGTGAAACATTTCCACGAGACCCTCGAGGTATTGCAAAAAAAGCAGAAAGGTATCTTACAGATCAAGGCTTTGATACTTCTTACTGGGGTCCAGAAGTCGAATTCTTTGTATTCGATAAGTTAGAGGTAAACACCATGACACCATACCAAGGTCAGAGCTATCACATCACTTCAAGAGAAGCACCGTGGTCTACCGACAGCGTAGGCTATGCTCTTAGGCTCAAAGAAGGATACCTTCCAAGTGCGCCTGGCGACACCCTCATGGAATATAGAAATGAATGCGTAGATGTACTCACTAACAATTTCGGAATAGTGTGCGATGCTCATCACCATGAAGTAGCAACTGCGGGTCAGTGTGAAATAGACATCAGATTTGATACATTGGTCAATGCCGCAGATGGCGTCCAAAGCTACAAGTATATTGTTAAGAATATTGCAAAGAAACAAAATATGATTGCGACCATGATGCCAAAGCCAATAGCGCTCGACAATGGCTCGGGCATGCATGTTAATATCAGCCTTTGGAACAAAGGCAAGAACCTATTTTATGACTCTGCAGACGAATACGCTGAAATATCGCAGATCGCAAGGTATTTTTGCGGAGGCATAATAGAACATGCTCGAGCACTTGCAGCAATAGTTGCGCCTACCACCAATTCTTACAGGAGGCTTGTGCCTGGCTATGAGGCCCCGGTATATGTGGCATGGAGCACTGGCAATCGATCTGCAATAATCAGGATTCCCGCGCATTATAAGGGAACCAAGTTTTCTCATCTAAAACGAGTAGAGTTTAGAGCACCGGATCCTTCATGTAACCCCTATCTTGCATTTTCTGCCATCCTTGCGAGTGGTCTCGATGGTATTAAGAAGAAGAAGGATATAGGAGACCCAGTAAATGAAGACATCTTTAGGATGACCTCAGAGAGGAGGCGCCAGTTCGGAATAACTCAGCTGCCAGCAAGCCTGAGAGAAGCATATGAGGAGCTTAGAAGTGATAGTATGTTTTTAAAGCCGATATTTGATAGCGAGATTATAGATAGACTAATAGATCACGAAGAGAAGGAACATGTCGAGCTAGCTGTCAGACCTCATCCACATGAGTTTTCAATGTATGCAGATGTGTAACCTCTATTTGTGTAATAATTCTGGTAGCTTACAAATAGAAATCTCACTTTTCATTTCATCATGTAAGAATCAAGACTGCAAATATCAACCAGGTGTGTAGTAATATATCAAAAGGCAATTCAATTATTAAACCTGTAGGCACACGAGTGGTAGGAGCAAGAGCAATCAATTCATCTCATTCTAATATTATCACAGAAAATTTTTCATCCTGATATGTTTTCGCAGAAAAAACTGGCTGCCTCTGACATGGTTAGGCATCCGGGTTTACAGGGAGCTGAAGAAGCCGCAGGGGCATCATAGATGCACACTAAATCTTCTCAGAGGCATATCTTTGGTTGATGGTTTTTAACGAGGTTGCAGATCGATTTGATTTGTATTCTGCGTAAAAAATTTTATTACAGGTATATTGTCCTATTAAGGTAAAATCGCGAATTACGGGAAGCATCAATACCATTAGGCTATTTTAGGTGAATTCATCAGCCAGCAAAGATACAATAGAAAGACCCTTTAGTTTTAAACTATATAAAATTCTATAAAATCCTATTTTGTTGAGTATCCTATAATACAATATTATACATTATCGTTTGAGGTTAAAAATGAACGAGCACAAAGCATGTTTTCGAAATCATGATATAAGCGCTAGCAGTAGTTGACATAAAATGTTGGACGATGATTCCTCTTTGTCATCCTCAGCTGCGATCCCGTTTCCAACACTTACAATCCTATATTTACCATCAGAAGCCAAGACTGTGGTTGAGGAAGTGGGTCAGAAATACCCCAATAGCACAGTAGAGGAGTGTATGGGTTTTTTCCACGGGGTGCAGAGATCCTACAAGAAGGTCACGATCTGGAGCCAAGGCATAGACAGTCTATGGCTCAATGCAGTAGTAGCAAGGGCAAAAGAGCTTGCCAGCGTGGAATTCGTGACGCTTGTCTCAGGGGGCATAATGTATCTAATATAGAGTTCTGAGATCAAATGAAGCCAAAGTAAGGAATTGCATATCATGATTACATTCATACATCATATGATGTGACACCTGTTTTTTATACGTTAAAAATCTACACGTATAAAGGCAAGTCAAATAGAGGCAAATATCACTGAAGCACACTTTGCTAATTATTTGGTGCCCTTAAGAGATTTACAAATAAAGGCTTACCATGGGCCTTAACCTCAAATAATACCCCTCCGCTGTCATATCTTAGGCATGAAAGAAATTGATGATAGAGCAAAGGGCTGTCCTATTTGTGGATGTACTGAGCATAGGCTCATAGGGTGCGGTAAGCATTGGAGAAAACATAAAGAAGGACCAGATGGCAGATGTATGTCTCGTAGCGCATCATGATCATTTTAGTTCATAAAGCGCAACCGAGAGTTTGAATGCCAATTTATCATCAGTCGCCGTTGCAATCGGGACCACATATTTTTGAGTCTCTTCTTTGTATCTTGTCACCTTATCTTTGAAAGTCTGTCCCTTCATGCTTCGGATATCATCCAATCGCTCAGCCAGTTTGATGTAACGAGTATCCTTTGATGCTTTAGTCAACATAACAAAGTATTCTTCTGAACCCTTTTCCAAGGGCCAAGAATCAATAGTTCTTAATACAGAATATACGCGATCTCCAAACTTTTTCATATCGTCGTCGGGTATCTGCGCATCATGTAATAGCGCAGCACATATGAGATCAGTATTAGTTATCTTAAGCTCTTCAGCCAAGATGAGCGCAACTCTCAGCGAATGACCAACATGCTCTTGATATTTATTTTCAGGATGTTGTCCCTTATGGGCTTTGGTTGCAAGCCCAAATGCTCTTGTTATCGGGACAACATCATCAGGGTTATCATTAAATGACCGGAGCAACCTAGTGAACGCAGCTTTAAGATCTGAATTCATAAATGTTAGGCCTAGACTCAAACCCTAAGTGTAACTTGCCTGTCGCCTATTGTTTGAATCCAAGTATAGGTACCGCCCCGAAAAGATTGGTAGCATCAGTTGCGTTTTCAAACCCTACTACCAGTATACCATTTTGGATCATTATTGTGACAGGAGCATCTTGCAACGCAGTTCTATTGCTTGAGATAACATCTATGGTACCCGCTAACACCAAATTGTCATTTATTTGATTAACGGAATTTGCGTTAAGTCCGCTCATCCTATATTCAGTAGAGCCAGTACCGTTTGAGGGTTTATAGGTAAAATTTGTGACAAATCCTGACGTACTGTTTAACGACCAATCTCCAAAGAGGACAGCCTCTACTTCACCAGTCGTGAGGTTCAGACGAGAGCTCGCGATCTTGCCGGATGATTGTCCATCTATTTGAAGATTAGTATTATTGCCTGTGCTAGTCACAATCCTACTTGATGAAGATGAAGTACCCCCGCCGTTATTACTTTCGCTTATTATAACTGAATCACTGGTAGAGCTCGACTGTAACGAGTCTTGAGACTGCAGGGTTGCAGAATTGTCACTATTGCTTGAATGCTGTTCACTCATAATAGATGATTGTTGCTGTTTAACCATGGATGCTGTAGCTATATTATTGTTGATTCCATAACCAACAATAACAAAGGTAACAGTGGCAATTAATAATGCAGCTAGAATGTAAGCGGTCAGAACCATAGGGGGGATAAACGAATAAAGCTTATAAAGGTTGTTTATATAGCATCTCAGTTTTATGTATCACAACTGATCTATAGAAAATTAATTGAATAGCAAATTTACGGGGCGAATTATTTCTCTGCTTTCCTGCTGCTCCATATAATGATGCATTAAGAGCAATATACATCGAGCTTTTAGAGCGCCAGAGCACACATCAACAACGTATATGATAGTATCTAATTGCATGTAGTGACTCTCTGTTAAAAAATATCTCTGTTCTAAGAGAAGGTCAGGGCATATACTCATTTCAAGTTACTGTCGACTAGTTTCGTATTGCTCTATCTTGCGGAATCTCACTCTCAGTTAGACCAATTTGTCATTTGTCAAGATGATACAATTTTCCCACATCAGCGGCCTCACTCACCTATCTGCCTTTTGAATCAAGATGTTTCCCAGGGAAGTAGCATGTACAAATATGTCTACATAATATATCTGTGACACCAACATCCAATAGACAAGCTTGCACAATTAGAATGACTGAACTTCAGGATCCACATATGAACTAGAAATAGCCACTACCACTATGTCGATATTGATCTATGTTTTGTTTATTACTCTATGATGGGCCAAGTATTTTTAGACATCCAGAGAAACAGATCATCCACTACAGGAATTAGGAATTTCAATATTTATTACAGAACAAATCCTCACTGCGAATAAGAACTATACAAACTTTTATAATTCTTACAAATTTGTCATAGGCTCTAGCATAATGAAACAAAGATATAGTAACAGAGGTTAAAAAGTAGGTTGTGTATTGAGGTCAATCCAATGTCATTTCTTCTGATGCAATTTCAGTAAATGCCGCAGGACCAGGCGCCCCTTCAACACGTTTGGCTTTTGCACGAGGCGATGTTTTTCTTCTGGTCGCGGTTTTTCTCTTGTCGTTTTTACGAACCTTGGCAGTAGCTTTCTTTTTAACACTACTCTTTTTTCTTGTCTTTGAAAGATTTGCGCGCTGTCCTTTCTTTTGTTTGCTTTTGGCTGTTGCCATAACGATTACCATTACCAATCACTTATTCTTAAGGTTGTCCTTTTTTAGGCAAGCATAAAAGACTTGTAAAGACTATTTGAAAGTAGAGATAGTGACATACAAAAGAGATAGATTAAATGACTGACACTCTAGTATAAATTGAGCAAGTAGTTTTATTATAAATGGAAGAGGAATAATGAACTCAACTCTAATTACTATTCACGAGCAAAAAAACGACATAGGCCTGCTATTCAAAGGCTACGATCAAGTGTAATTGTCTTTTGCAGTATTTACTATCATAACCACATCCAGAAAGTGGACGACACAGAATCCTCCAATAATGTCGGCTCAACAGTATTATTTCTCAGAATAAGATATAATAATTCATTCAACTCACATTTTACAGCCGTGACAGACAACAAAGAATACTATGCAGTGCTTGGTGTTTCGGAGAAGGCCAGCTACAAGCAGATCAAGTATGCCTATAGGCGGCTTGCCCGAAGATACCATCCGGATAGAAACAACTCAATCTATGCAGAGGAAATGATAAAAAAGATAAACACTGCATTTGAAGTTCTGTCAGATGGAGTAAAAAGGGCGCAATATGATAAGATGGAATTTGAAAGATCGGGTGGTATACAGCCGAAACAAGGGTCAGTACAGGCAAATCCAAAAGAATGGAAAACACCGAAAGAAAGTGTAATTACAGACATTTTCAATGGTCAATACTTGCTGGATATGCCAAGGGGCAGATTCCAAATAATTGTTGAGCCTTCACTATGTATGGCATTTGGGAGCTGCGAGGTCCTTGCGCCTAAAGTTTTTGTAGTAGAAAAGAACAAGATGGTTAATCCAAAGGCGAAGGTCGAATGCGAAACCTGCGACGACTATGAAAGCATATATGCTGCCGCAGCTACTTGTCCGACTAAGGCCATAAAGATCATCGACCGCTTTACAGGCGATCAACTCTATCCATAGTAAATTTAAATTGCTCTGATATTGTGCTGTAAATCATGAAGCTTTTCTGCATCGGATGTGGCCCAGGAGATCCTGATCTTCTAACTGTACGGGCAGCAGAACTTATTAGAGGTGCAGATATGATATTTGCGCCTACTGCAAGACAAGGCAAAGCTAGCATCGCGCTTTCTGTTGTTGAAAAATATATTAACAAGTTTACCAAGACAGTTAGCCTTGTTTTTCCAATGGTGAAAGACAAGGAATCGCTTAGGGACTATTGGAAGAGAAATGCAGATGAAATTGCAAGTGCAGTTAGAACTGGCAAAAAAGTTGTATATCTTACAGTAGGAGATCCAGCGCTCTATAGCACCTGGATATATATTCAACGCGAATTAAAAAATCAACATAACGACATCGAAATCGAGATAGTGCCGGGTGTGACATCCATGTTTGCAATTGCAGCCAAAGCAGGGATAAGCTTGGCAGAAGGTGACGAAACTGTAGCTATCGTACCAGCCTGCTATGATATGGAAAAAGTCAAGCGTACGGCTAGCGCCTGTGATACTGTCATCTTTCTAAAGGACGGGCGCTACTTTGATAGTGTAATCAATATGCTAGGAGAGGCAGGCTTTCCCGACAACGCAACTGTTGCAATAGCCCAAAACGTTTCAGACGAAGGTGAGTTACTGGAGATGAAAAAGATTTCAGAACTTCGAGGTAAAAAGGGCCCAGCTGAAAAGTACTTTTCCATCATGGTGGCAAAGAAGAATGCAAGAGACTAGGACCGTGTATTTTGTAGGCTCAGGTCCTGGCGATCCTGATCTTATCACGCTTAGAGCAAAAAAGCTGGTAGAAGAAGCAGACACTATTATTTATTCCGGCTCTCTTCTCAATCCAAGGATTCTTCAATATGCCAAACAGGGGGTGGAGCTTTATGATGCTGCAATAATGGACAGGGAAAAAATCTATCAGATCTTGCATGACTCCGCTAATGAAGGGAAGGTGGTTTTAAGGTTCCACGATGGCGACCCAGCACTCTTCAGCACAATTCGGGAGCAGATAGACAAGCTGGAGTCAGATGGCATAAAGTGTAAGGTTGTGCCTGGAGTAACTGCGTTATTTGGAGCAGCTGCAAACATGAACTTAGAGCTAACACTGCCAGGGATAACCCAGACTTTGATAATAACAAGGGCGGAGCTTCGCACACCAGTCCCAGAGCGCGAATCAATAGCAGAGCTTTCAAAACATGGCGCAACGATGGCATTCTACCTGAGCGTGCACCTAATAGGGGACATAGTAAATGAAATATTAAAGGGCGGAGGAGGAGTATATACAGAGAAGACACCAGCTGCTGTAGTCTATCGAGCAACATGGGAAGATGAAAAAATAATCAAAGGAACGCTTGGAGACATTGCTAAAAGGACAAAGGAGGCCAAGATAATAAAGACTGCACTAATTATTGTTGGCGAGGCCATTGCACCATCAAAATATGAATATTCAAAAGTGTATGACGCAAGGTTCACACATGGATACAGAAAAGGGGAAATAAAAGAAAAAAATAAGGAATGAAAAAAGGTTTTACGGCCTTCTAGCCCACAAGGTTATCACGCTTGTGCTAATGGCTGCTCCTGCGACTCCACTTATCAAGGCAAAGACAGTGCTTGCGTCCACATGCAAGATGGCAGATAATGCATGTGCTACCGCAGGAGATGCCAAGAATGCGAGAAATCCTATTGCAAACCCTACTGCTCCAAAGATTGCAAGTATTCCTGTTCGTGATACCATTTACATCACTGCTGACTTTCGGTATCTGAGATTCGGAAGCTTCCAGATGGAATTGATGGGAATTTATCACTCATCTTCTGCTCTGCAACTGCAGATGCTTCCATCATTATCTGATCGATGTCGCTGCCGGAACCCGTATTAATCTCAATTCCAGGACCGCTACCTTGTAAAGACTCCATCATGATACCATTGAGCAAAGTCTGCATAGTATTGATCTCGCTATCGGCACCAGGCACAAACCTTCCAAGACCGGACTTCAAACTCTTTATGGAGGATATCGCAGGACTCAGTGCGACCATTATGTCTCCCATATCATGTATAGTAGTTAATCTCATCGAGACCTGCTCGAATGCCATCTTTGCCTGACCGAGTGTCTTAGAGACCTTGCGTACCTCTGCAAGCTCATTTGAGAGCACCTTAGTAGTATCAGTGTCATGCCTTTGCACAGCATCGACTACTCGCCTAAACAAAGATGCATCTCTTTCGTTTAGCTTAGTAACTATAGCGTCTAACTTTGATATCTGTAACTGGAGTTTGTTAGATGCTGTCTCTAATCTAGGTTTAAGGGGACCCTGAGTTGCAAGTGCTTCCTTCAACTTGTCTGCTGAGCTTGCCCTATTTTGATTAGTCCAATTCTTATCGAAAGCATTCATAGAAGTTCGAGCGAGGATTTACTATTAAATGCGGGTGTGTAATTCGATAAACCATAAGCTAAACTAATTGTCCTCTAGTTCTAAAGATGATTACAGCCTCATAATTAACAAAGCTAACAAATATCATAGCGGTATTCTAGTAACTTCCTTCTGGCTTGTTGAGGCCCAAGCGCCCATGCCCTGCCCGCTCCCGTTTCCAGTGCCAGTTACCTGACTCACAACGATCTCCTTTGGGGCCATGGGCGGCCATAGCATAGCTACATAATCACCAATGTCACCGGCCTTCTCAAGAGATGCAGGCTGCATATTCTCTCTCAGGAAGTTGGCTGCATCAAGTTTGTCCTTAACAGATTCGATTAACTGATGTTTTCCATGCACTATAAGATGAATCTTCTTGGTGTTGTCAATTTCAGACATGTCTTAGTATCGCAAGATGCATACAACTATAAGCATGTTAAATAGTTTTTCTCACATGATAATTGACGACTCTTACATGGCCATGATCTTACCAGATGACATTGTGGAGCGCATCTCCGAATTTATTACCGGCAAACGAAATTTTCCATTTGTAGACTCGGATGAACTGATGTGTATAATGTACCTATATGGCAGAAATAACAGATTAGAAAAAAAATATGAGATCGACGAAGTCAGCAGCCTTGCACAGCACACGGCCTCAAATATGGGGCAAGAGATTGATATTTACACGAACAGCTCAGCAAGCAAACTTGAAACAGAGCACATTAGAAGTAAGTTCATAAACAGAGAACTACAATTGGCTGTTGAAAGAAAACAACAAGATGTCAATAAGCGGATAGTAAGGGATCCAGCTATAATATCGGATTGCTTTGCATATCATGTTGCTTACTACAAGCAGGACTACTTTTTAGAACTATATGGCCCACTTACCGATTCCCAGCTTACTTCAGACATCCGTGGGGCCCTAGTTCAAAGGATGATCATGGTGTGCTATAATAGAAAAGGGGGACAAGAAACTAGATTGGCGCATCCTCTTATTCCAGTGTATGTATGGTTCAAAGATCAAACGGGCGCAAAGCCATGATAATATGGAATTTGGGAAAGCTCCTCCTGGGGCATCTGAACAATGGATATTAAATGTCCGTCAGGGTCTTGAATTATTGCGTGCTTACCGAAAGCTTCCTGCTTGGGCTTTTTGTAGAATTTGACCCTTTTCTTTTTTAGGCCGTTAATAACATCATCAAAGTCGCTTACGCTAAATCCCACTAGCATACCATTGTTCTTTTTGATCTGCTTTCTTTTTGCAGGGTGGAGCGCAAGTACCGTGCCGCGTGTTGAAAACTCTGTCCAGTCCTTTGACTCTTGTTTTAGTTCCATACCAAGAGTGTCGCGATAGAATCTGATTGATCTTTTCATGCTAGAAACAAGCAAAATGACCGCCCCTATACGGCTAAACATAACATTAGAGTATATATCATCCAAAGATATAAAGTTGAAAATATAAGTTAATGTAGTATTATATATGTCCTGATCACAGATTCAGCAGATCATCTTGCGGAGTGACAGGATACCCTCCCCCATCATCAGGTTCTCAGAATTTCTGGGGATAGGCTATTTTGGTGACAAAAAGCAGAGGGTCATAGCTCCGATTTTTGATTTGTATTCCAACGCAAAACGAGGCTGGGAAAAAGTAATGTCAGGTCAGCAGCAACAGCAGACCCCTATATTCCATACCGTATTTGTGGAGCATCCTACAAGATATGAGTTCATCGCGCACCCTATTGAAATGGACTCTGAAAGGATCAATTATGTGCTTTACCGCTCATCTTCTAGCCCTTCCACTTTGAATAGATTCAAGAGTGATTACAGTGGTGAAATGACATACATCAAGTTCGGATGGCATGATCTGACAAAACCACATAAGTTTGATGTGCTTCCATACTATGCTGCTGTTGACTCAATAGAATTCAAAAATCCAGGAGATATCGAACCAGGCAAATTAGTTGACCAAATAAGGAAAAGCTAGAACGAGCTAAGTCGCTCTTTTATCTTTCTTGTTTGTGAAAATCTCGTTACAGGTATTTTAAATGAATCAAGATCATTATCACTAGGCTTTATTCGAATAATTGAATATGCGCCAAGGGCAACTCTGCTTGAACCTCATTTACACATACAGAAATTAAGTAATTCTAACTAAACAGTATAGCATATGAAAAGAATCACAGGTTCTGATTGATCTCCCATTGGTTAAGGTCATAAAATTATTTGTAATGGCTTCAGAGACGGGAACGAGTTTTATAATTAATTCAATTAGCAACTATTGGACGATCATCCTTTGGATGATTGACATCAGTTCCCTTATACCAACGATTAAGTAACAGCTCTAGAATTTGATCTACTGCAGATGATGCAATTGAAAACGATATAACAAAATTATCTATGTTATTGAGGACAATTATCAGCAAAGTAAGCCTATAGTTTACTTCTGGTCCGCTAGGAATTGTTGAAGTAGGCGTTACAACAGAAAATTGGGATGTTAGAAAAAGAAGAACAAGAAGAAGAAGTTATGACATACACTAAAGTTTATGGAATAATAAAATTAATAATTATCTTAGTCTGCACCTATAAGAAAAAGCAATGATAAACATTTGCAGAAATTATTACACAATCGCTCGCAAAATGTACTAGAGCACACAAAGATCTCTTGACTTGACGGTCATAACGTCGTAGTACAGAATGCTATGCTTTACATTTATCTTATATCATGTCCAGAAAGTGACGTTGACGAACAACCCCATAGCCGTATTTGACTCAGGTATTGGATCGCTGTCAATAATAAGAGAGCTAAGGCGAGAGATCCCATATGAAAACCTACTCTACTTTGCTGATAGGGTTCACTTTCCATATGGCTCCAAGCCACATGCAGAGTTGCGCGAGATTGTTGTAAATACAATAAATTATCTTAAGCGTTATGAACCAAAGTTGGTGGTAGTTGCCTCCAATACTCCTTCCGTACAAGTACTTGATGAGGTGAGAAGGACAATAACTGATATCCCAATAATTGGGGTTAGACCGCCCCTAAAAGAGGCAGCCAGACTTACAAAGAAGAAGCATATAGGAGTTCTAGCTACGGGAGGCATGATAAGAAGCAGAGAATTCGAGAACCAAATTCGCAAGGAAGTCCCGCAAGATATCCTAGTAACAAGGTTTAATGCCTCGCCTATAATTGAGCTCATTGAAAAGGGGGTGCATCTTGAGAATGAACGACAAACATTTAATGTAATCTCACGAGTTCTGGGGGATAACACAGATGAAAAAATTGATGTCATCACACTTTCAAGCACTCACCTGCCATTTGTAAAACGTTATCTCAACTCGCTCTTGCCTACAGCCAGATTTATTGACCCAGCCCAGATTGTTGCCAGGGATGTAAGGAAGTTGCTAGCATTTAATCGAATGACAAAAAAGAGCGGTAAGAGCAACCTTCGGATCTTGGTCTCTGATGGCAAGCGAGAATTCGAGAAATCAGCGCGTGCACTAGGAATGAGAGAGCCGATTGAAGAAGTATTCCTTACATTTTGATTCATAATAGTAACACACTCTAAATATATGCAAACAAGGAATAATCAATGCAGTAAAGACAGGCAGCTAAGAGCAAAATGGGATTTCAAACAGATATTGATAGAGGAGGGCGAGCACTCATGGATACCTTTCTCCAACTCAGTGGCATATACTCGTTTTATGAAAGACACTTGGAATTAGAAATTATCAAGTACCCGCTGCCAAACCACATTGCAATTGTGCTTGATGGTAATAGGAGATGGGCCAATATGCATTTGCTTGATACTAGCTGGGGGCACAACCACGGAGCCGACAAGGCTGAAGAGCTGTTAAATTGGATTCATGACGTGGGCATCAAGATCACTACACTTTATGTATTGTCAACTGAAAACCTTGAGCGCAAAGACGAAGAACTTCAAAATATCTACAGACTTCTTGAAAAGAAGCTACAAAAACTTTACAATGACGATCGGGTGCATAAACGCAGAATGAAGATAAAAGCAATAGGCGATACCAAGCTACTCCCATACAGCCTGCAGCAGATACTTACAAAGCTTGAAGAAGCGACTGCTGAATATGACTCAATGTTTCTCAATATTGCGATAGCATATGGCGGTCAAAAGGAGCTTATCGAGGCAGTCAGAAAGATAGCTCGAATGGCAGAGAAGGGCATGATTGAGGTTGATGAAATTGATGAGAAAACTATTGAATCATGTTTGTATACTTCACATTTGCCGCAGCCGTCTCCTGATCTTATTCTGAGGACATCAGGAGAAAAAAGGCTGAGTGGATTCTTGATATGGCAGAGTGCCTACAGCGAGCTGATGTTCATGGATGTGTTCTGGCCAGAATTTCGCAAAATTGACCTTATGCGAGCTATTAGGACATATCAACAAAGAGTGCGCAGGTATGGCAGATAACATACACGATATACAATTGACGTTGTTCATTTATAACCAGATCGAGATAATTTTATCTTCTTAGGCTATTTCTTCAAGTTGCCATTTCTCATTAACATAGAGACCAATAACTTTTGCAGTAAGTTTCCACAAAGATATTTCCTCTACGGCCTTTCTAACTTGTACGGAGTGATAGTTCTTATCACCAGGGTTTCCCGCACAATCATAATGGCCTACTATTGCTATGATCCGAGATTTATGTTTCTCAACGGATATAGATGCTGATTGTTTTGCAAGGGATAGTTCCATATTACGCGAGTCATCGGAGAAAATCCCATCTGCACCTGGGAAAGTTATCATATCCACTATGTCGACTGCATATTTTTGTCTAATGTAATCAATGACAGGTTGTTGAGTTCTACCATCAATGCAATTTATAACAGTTCCAAATTCGGGTTGTTCTTTCATCAACAATCAATCAATATTCGCTTTCATTAAGGTATAGCAGGTTATATAATAATATAAGTATAAAAGTCAGACAGGAGAGACCGTGAAAAAAGACAAGAAGTCTAATAAAGTATGTCATATAGGTTAGCTGGGATCTAGGGAACGATCGCACAGATTTATCAGTTAAAAAGAAATCAAAGATTTAGGAGAAGGAAAACATTGCCCCATGTGTCCTTGTATGGGCAAGGAAAAGACAGAGAGTAGCCTTCTAAGAACCATACGCTAATGAAATCCTATGAGAGAGGAAAACAACGGAGAACATAAAAAGATGAAGATGAATAGGACGCTTTTAGGTACGAGTTCCGAGTAGTGCAGACATGCAGCATCTATTATGCCCTAGGTATAGTTCCATAGATTGTCTGCCCGTCGATTGGACCGATGATGTCACGTATTCCGGGGTCAGTTAACCTTGTTTCATCAATATCAATATCTTGTATGGCGAGAGTTTGGCCGTTGATTGACAGTCTCATTGGAACATTATCTATGACAGGTGTAGGACCGCCATCGAGGAATATGCTTCCCACCATACTTGCACTCGCTGGTGCAACTCCGTTGACAGCTGCAGTCACTTCAAAGCGATGAGGAGCACCCTCTCGAATAGTAACATTGTGAAATGAAGAACCGTCAATTGCTGCTATATTCATTTCTGCTACAAACCGTCTAACAGAGGTATCATTTGCAAATAGTCTAAATCGCCCAGTTGCAACATGGCCACCACTGCCATCAGTTGCAGTAAGAGCACCACCACCACTATTAGCTCCCTGCGTAGGCAAGGTGGCGCCTATGAATCCATACAATTGATTAGTGTTTGTGCTAGCCGTCAGATACGCAGATAAATCTTGCTGCTGGGCAGTGTTAGCAGTAGTAGCAGGAGGACCAGTTGTTGTGGGAGGTGCGGTAGTAGTATTAGGAGGAGTAGTAGTGGTAGCAGTAGTAGTAGTACCAGTATCACCCTCAGTAGTTAAATCTCCATCTCCTTCATCTGTTCCGCCTGTTGCTGTGCCTTGATCTTCCAAAAGAGGAAGATTGAACTGTGCAAAGGCTTCTTGTACTATTGTGCCCCCAAATCCAAGACTAGCGGGCAACAATAATAGAACACCCAAGCTTATAGCAGCAACGGTAATTGCTGCTGCGTTGCGTTTTTTATCTCTTAAAAAAGCAAACTGATCTGTCATTATTACGACAGACCTAATTTCGCTTATTTCGATTTCGATAAATTACTCTAGTTAGATTCTTTAGTATGCATTTATGCTAACATATTATAGTTATACCATTCTGTTTTGGAAATTACGCGAGTGGTAAAATGAATTTTATCCTCCCCAGCTCTATGCTAATAGCAGTTGCAAGGCATTGAATAATGAGCAGATATTCAGACAGTTAAAGCCTCTCAATGAGCGCATTTTGGCCAGCAGGTATTACAATTTAGGAAAAGAATATTCCCACACAGTATTGTGTCATTGAGAGTAGTTTTAGTTTGCAATCGAAAGTGATGGACTTGAATTCATTTTAGTTCGATATTATTATTTGATATCATGCTGAGAATAGTCGATTCATTATAATACTACAATAACTCTCCACTAATCATGAACTAGAGCTGCATTTAGTAGATTCCAGCCAGTTAGCGCAATAGATAGACGACCTTGCGTCTAATTTGTATGTCTTCTTTAAGAGTGATTATTATAGTAACGAAATACTTAGTCTTTCAGAAAAATAGATAAACCTGTAAAATCAAACCATTCTTCCTTATCAAGGTTTATTCGTGTCCGCCAAATTGCAGAATCCCATTAAGAGGATAGTCGGTAGTTTTATCTTTTTATAAATTGACAGCTTAAGGTACTGTAGCTATACAATACTGTCATAGATTCAAATATTCTCTTTGTACTCTCAGGTCTCGGGCCACATAATAAGCATAAAAGGATAAGCATGAGTGCACATTGAGTGATATATATTGTTTTTACCTTGATGCTTCAGCAGCTCTAGATAATGAGACAATGCAATTCATTTGATGTTGTTATGGTCGTCCTTTTAGTTTCCTGTTCTAGCATATGCATGTATATGTTCTTGCAAACAGATGATTGCTACTTGTTATTTCCTTTCAAACAATCAAGTAGTTTTTATCAAGATAATTGAGTCGTCTGGATTTTCGATGTATTGCTTTAGTATAAAAGGGCAAAGGTCTCTTGCTTAAATGCTGTATATATCTAGCCTTTACCTACATGCGTAAGCTCTAGGATAGATATATCTATAGCAAATTGAAACCCACTGAGAATAGAAAAATACGGTCGCACGGTAAGCCATAAAGTCAGCAATAACTTTTTCACGTAACCTGAAGTGAAATATATTTGAACAAAAACTATGAACATAATTGATCAATTCGTAAATTAATAACGCAATTGCATCTTCGGAGAGATTACATACATGCACCCAGATGATCTGAAAGCAGTGTGGATTTGCCGGCAATGTCATAAGGTATTTGTTTTTCATAGCGATGTGGATGATCATAAGGGTTCAAGTGGACACAAGAAGGTCGAAAAGTTAACACTGATTTCACCAGAGACCTTTGCATAAAGAATCTTATAATGACACAGAAAGAGAGCACATACTGCCCTATTTTTTATGGTTTAGCAAGTAGGCCAACAGCACGACTCTAATACGGAATAGCGAAAATAGGTTCTCACAGCATCACATGACGCAAGAATCAATGATGACTATCCAGACAACGATGTTATTTTCTATTGCTATAGCACCTGTAGTATTTGGAGATCGGATAGCAATTAATTCATAACAAACAGTTATAGTATCAACAAATGATGATATTGTTAAGGATAATAACGCTGCTGACAGAAACATAAGCTCCCTAATGATAACTCAAGGTCCGCAAAATGGATTAGATGTAGAATGTGAAGGTGGCTTGAATTGTGAAATATTGGATAACAATACAGTAGTTGCAACAACAACTACTGCTACTCCTGGGCAAAATACTAGTAGTAGTACTACTGCTATGATTACGAGTAATCTTAATGCACTCAATCAATCGCTTACCCAATCGCTCAATCAATCAAACATACCACCATCACTACTACCATTTGGTAATAATAATAATAATAATAATGACTTTGATA
>JBJMEA010000005.1:0-48874 GCA_045809625.1 Nitrososphaera sp.
TAATAATACTGCATCTTTTCACGCAAGAAATGCAGGGTCTGTGCAAGAAAATAGCAAGATGTGCATAGTTGATGCAATATCGGCATATAACAAGCAACAAAATCATTGTGGTCATCATACACTTTCTTGACCTTTCAAGAATAGACTGGATGTTAGAAATCGCTTAATGGAGATTATGATATATTCACTAGGGATAAGCTGTAGGATTTCATTTTACTATTTCAAATGCTATTACCTTACAGTAGAATAATTGCATAATATAAAAAAGATCATCGGGGATCAAATTCATCACAACTACAATACTTACACGCGCCATGTCCCTCTTCATCTACGTGATAAAATTCCAGATGCTCACATTTGCAGAGATCTGCTCTAGACTGCAGGTGTTGAGTACTTGTATGTTCTGTTATCAAGTGTGTCATATTAATCTAAATACTTCTTAGGAAATATAATCGAGTTGATAGATGCAATATTTTCGATCAATGTGAAGTTATTGCACTAATTCTTCCGCAGGCCTATAGTTATAGTGTCTTGATGAAAATGGTAACAAGTATAATTAACATTGCAAAATTTGGCACCGAGATAGCATAAGTAATCTTACTGCAAGAATGAGATTGGATATCAGATGAGTAGAACCCGTGTAGGAGATTATATCTTGGGCCAAGAAGATATTTTATATCCCACTTGAAGACTGTGTTTGGAGTTTTGCACTAAGTAATCATATCAAGGTTGCTCAATCAATTGAGAAACTTATGCAAACAATAATAGTTGCTCATCCTACCCGTAAATGCTCTGCGCTTATTGCTTGATAATTCTAGCTGCCTCCACAATTATAATATAACAATTATGCCATTTGAAGTAGAATTTAACCTTCTTTGAAGATGCTGAATTTGTATTTTTGAAGCAGTTATTGCATGATACCTCCATTGTAGGTACAATATGCTAATATGCTGCTCTCTTAACCAAAATTACTTCTCGTCATATTGCATCTACAAGTCTTTTTTTGCGTATAAAAAATAGATATTATCTCTGCCTTGAGTGCTGTCAGAATAATGAACAACAATGCAATTTATGCCATATTAGTTGCTGTCATGGCGATGGCACTGGTTACAGCCTCAATTCCAGTACCTGCGTTCTCTCAGACAGAGAACGGGCAAACCAAAACTCTAAGAATAGGTTATTTCCCAAACATCACTCACGCGCAGGCAGTCATAGGACTTGGTAGAGGCGACTTTCAGAGAGCTTTAGGCGACAATGTACAAGTTACAACACAGACATTCAATGCAGGTCCATCAGCGTTGGAGGCACTCCTTGCAAATCAAGTAGATGTTACATACGTCGGTCCAAATCCTGCAATCAATGGGTATGTTAGATCCGGTGGAGAAGCGCTTAGAATTATCTCTGGAAGCGCATCTGGTGGGGCAGTCTTTGTTGTAAGAAATGATTCTGGTATTAATTCTCCTCAAGACTTGGCCAATAAGAAATTCTCATCCCCACAACTTGGAAACACACAGGATGTGGCATTGCGAAAGTATTTGCTAGACAATGGCTACAAGACCAAAGAGGACGGAGGCAATGTCGAAGTAATCCCTGCTAAAGCTGCAGATATCATATCACTAATGATAAAGAAGGATATTGACGGAGCATGGGTCCCAGAACCATGGGGAGCCAAACTGATGAAAGAAGCAAATGTCAAAGTATTAGTCGATGAGCGTGACTTGTGGCCAAATGGGCAATTCGTCAGTGCTCACATCGTTGCTAGACCAGACTATATTGAAAAAAATCCCGATATAATAAAGAGGTTACTCGAGGCACATGTTAACATGACCGCCTGGATAAATGATAATAGTGAAGATGCACTTCAGATATTTAATGCGGAACTTAACAAGCTGACGGGACAGACTATCCCCGAGGATGAACTAAGAGAAGGAATTTCAAGGATCGAGCTAACATACGATCCAGTAAAGGAATCACTATTCAAGGCTGCTAATGATGCATTTGACATAGGATTCCTTGGAAAGACAAGACCTGATTTATCAGGAATATATGATTTAAAGAGCTTGAATGAAGTGCTCAAGGAAAGAGGATTACAAGAGATAACATAGTAACACAGGTTCACTTATTATGTTATATAAATTCCCCTCGATCTATCGTTGCTATGACTATGATAAAGGCTTCCATTGTAGTTACACCTTTGAGCCATTTTACGATTTTTATTCTTATTTAAGAAATTATAGAGTGGTCTTCTTCTAATGCTCCATACGCATACTGGCAGATTCTGCATGTCAAAGCGTTAAAATTGCATCAAAGGAGCAAATCTTGCGTCTTTAAATTACATTATATCTCGTCACAGGAGAAACAACCTTTCACATGGCATTAATTGAAACGGCTTATCATAGTACTATAGAAAATAATAGCTCCTTGCTAGAAAGACAGGAACATGAGAACCCAGACTTCATTCCAATCCTTCATGTCAAGGATGTATACAAATCGTTTGATTATAAAAATAACAAAAAGAATAATGGTGTTGCTACCACTAATGATCGCGAAGGTGTTCATCAACAACAGCTAGAAGTCAAGGCTACTACAAGAAATTTAACAATTGATTATTCTTCTCACGAGGTTCTCAATGGAATCGATCTGAAAATAAATGAAGGAGAGTTTCTAACAATTGTAGGACCGTCTGGATGTGGCAAAAGCACACTGCTCAACATAATTGCAGGACTTGACAGACCAGATTCTGGCAGCGTGCTCGTCAGAGGAACTGCGGCTGTAGCCAATGGTAATACATTGTCAACAAAAAGAATAATGATATTCCAAGAAGGTGCTCTATTTCCGTGGCTGAATGTACGAGACAATGTAGAATTTGGACTAAAGATTGCAAAGGTGCCGAAGAAGGAAACCCGCGAGATTGCTGCTAAGTATATAGAAATGGTGGGATTGTCAAGGTTTTCAGAATCTTTTGTTTATCAACTATCAGGAGGAATGAAGCAGAGAGTTGCAATTGCCAGGGCACTTGCAATAGAACCAGAAGTTCTACTCATGGACGAACCATTTGCTGCGCTAGATGTCCAAACTCGAGACTTGCTTCACGAAGAGCTCGTGGGCATTCACAAGACAACGGGCAAGACCATCCTATTTGTTACTCACAACATCAACGAAGCAATACTTCTTGGTGATAGAGTAATAGTTCTATCGTCTACATTAAAAAATATAAAGAAAGAATTTCGAATTGACATACCACGACCTAGAGACCCTGAGACCCCCGAGCTTTATGAAATAAAAAAACAAATTTTAAGAGAATTTGAAGGTGATTTACAGATTGCTAAAAGAGGATGATAATAGTTCATCTACTACCGCCACTGCTGCCACTACTGCACGTGTAGGTAAAGGCAGGTTGAGAAATGGCGGCAGAAAGATATATCGAATGGACACAACTGGTATAGCCAACGCTGTACTTTTCTTGGCAGTATTTGTAGGTTTGTGGCAGCTCGTGACTGTTCTCGAACTGTGGCCAAAGGCATTATTCCCCTCTCCAATGCAAGTTGCAAGCTCCATCAGTGAGTTAATAGTAAATAACTCTCTTGCCATAGGAATTGGCACGACAATGTGGCGACTTGCGGCTGGATTTGCAATATCTATAGCAGCAGGGGGCCTAGTTGGTCTTGCAATGGTAAGATTTCAGGGCTTTGGCAAGACTATGAGCTCGTTTGCGGTTGGGCTCTTGACCTTCCCAAGTATTGCATGGGTTCCCTTTTCCATATTGCTCATTGGTTTTAATAACTTTGGCATATTGTTTGTAGTCATAATGGCGTCAGTGTTTTCAGTGATGATATCCACTTACAGTGCAATTAGAAATGTACCTCCTATCTATATCCGTGCATCAAGGAACATGGGTGCCCATGGCTTTGCACTTTTTAGACATGTGATGATTCCTGCAGCTACTCCTTCTCTAATAATGGGCATGAGGCAAGCATGGTCATTTGCATGGCATGCATTAATCGGAGCTGAAATGTTGATAACAACACTATATGGATTGGGACATATACTTGCCGTAGGAAGAGAATTCAATGATATGAGCCAAATAATTGCTGTCATGATTACAATTTTTGCGATTGGCCTTTTATTTGATAAAATAATCTTCCTTCGTCTAGAAGAAAAAGTACGGTCTAGATGGGGATTAAACCAACATGCAGAATAATGAATAATGATGCGTTGGTTACCTCTCTCAACCATATTGTCTAATATACAAATGCTATTAGTCTAAAGCCTTACAGACGTCTTCTAAAGTCCAGCTTATTTCTTTTATACCAAAGGTCATCTATACAATGTCATCTTTAGAATTGTAAAATTCTTCCACTCGGCAAAGATGCTGATACTGTGCCTGCATGAACATGAATTGAAATATCGCCTTCCTTGTTACAAGTAAAGCACTTCCACTGTACACTTTCTTTACACATGGCACATGTCCTGATAGGCTCTAACTCTTGGCCGCACGATCTACATAGCATATGGATTGTTATTGTCTATACGTGGAGCCTTTTTAACGGTCTCATACTCTTAGCTTTATGTATTTTAAAGAAAGTAATTCTATATTTCCCAAATAGAAAATACGAGGAGAAATAGGATAATCATATAGGACATTTAAGAATCTACCATCATGAAGACAGAGGCAACCATTGCCCATTCTCGAATAAAATTTTCTGTCAATATTTTCAGCTTGATTTAACAAGACGAAGTAGTGATTACAAGCTTGTTTGGAGAATGTTATATGGTTCGAGTTTACTGACAGAAAATAAATGTAGGCTTGCGGAATAGATGGTTGTTTGCATTTGGAAAATGTTATATCAGTTATTTGATCCGGAATGCGAAGATCCAATGGTTGCTTTTACCTTCTGAAGGAAATGTTTTCTATCGATAGGTTTTCTTATGACGTCTGCAGTATTTATCCCATCTAATATACTTACAAGTTCATCCGTTGCTTCAAGAGCAGACAGGAAGATAACCTTGACGTATGGATCTACAGCCTTCAATCTCTGATACAACTGTAATCCATTTATTGTTGGCATTCTGATGTCAAGAACTAATAAATCATAATGACGAGGCGGTGATCTTGCAAAGGACTGCAAAGCCATATACGAGTCAGAAAAGGCTTCTACATTGTAACCTTCTGAAGTCAAATAGCATTTGAAAATTGTGAGGATATCGGGTTCATCATCTACTATCATGACTGTCGGTTGGCTTATCTGTTGAGGATAAGGGTGAGAGTGAAGGTCATCCCTTACTTGCAAATGTTTTTTGGGATAGATAGATAGTGTCTCTTTTTCTAGTCTTGGTTTATAGGTTTCCCTCTTGAAAACATTCAAAGCGCTATCTCTAGCTGGCACTTCATCCTTTCTCACGACAGTGTATACAGGATAAGAATATCTAATTCCAATAGGCTCTTTCTTTCCAACTTTGTGAAAAAGATATTCCTTAAATGAAAAGCGTTTCATGATCTCATGCAGATCTCCTCCTATTACGACCCCATTTGGTTCTGCTTGTGAATTTATCTTTGCGCACATGTTAACAGTAGGACCAAACAAATCTTCTGCGCCGGATGTGACTGTTGTAGCAACCTCAACTCTTCCATAATCGGCGCTGATTCTATAGCTTACAGGGGGTAATCCTTCTGCTTCAAGTCTTATATTGATAAATTCATGAGCTGCTATAATTGCACTACAGCATTCAAGAACCTCTTTGAATGCTGTCACATTTTCACTATCAGAGGTATCTGGGAAATAGAATAGCAGCGCATCTCCTATATTTTTGATCACTTTGGCACCAAAGTTCTTTGCCAATGCTGCCATGGCATTAAGGAATATTTCATAATACTTTTTGATCTTGTCACCATCTGCAATTTTAGCTGTAATGTGTGTAGAATCTACCATGTCTACAAAACAGACACAATAATAACCATTTGATTGATCGGCAAAATAGATTTCTTCAGTTCTGATATCGAAATCTACTGGGTTTTGTTTTTCAGCTATGGGATGATCATCTATGTTAGAGTCATGAGGTGCATTCATACAACAATTCATAGCTTTGTCTTTAACAATAAGTATGCTTTACATTCTTTCAAACTAATCAGTATTTAGTAAAATAATAAAGAGATCTTTGAAGGACTCATAACTAATTTTTATGAAACACTCCAAGAAAAGCTATTATTTTTGCAACTCTTGACCGATCACTCCAGCCATCGAAAAAGAACTTGGTTAGTCGTTTGGCTTGTAAGTTAAAAATAAAAGAGAGAATTTCGATTGTGGATATTCTATAAATACGCAATAGATACTGCCGGTTACGTTGACCATTAATGTTGATGAAGGAATGGCAAAAGTTACAGAGGCAGTCAAAACTGTAGCTATTGACGTCGATTCAGTCCTTGCAGATGTAATGCTTGTCTGGACTAATGAGTACAATAAGCGGAATAAAGCACATGTTACGAAGAAAGAGATTGCGAATTGGGATATACCTACTATACTGCCCATAACACCTCATCAGATCTACCGGTACTTCACTTATGTATGGAAATATCGCTGGCGGGAAATACCCCCTACAGAATCCAAGATCGGCGAAGTGACGAAACGCATTCACCGGAAGGGCTACAGGATATCTATACTCACCAAGCGAGAGCGACCTACAGCTCCCTATGTATCTAAATGGCTAGATTTCAATCGCATATATGCTGACGAATTGTTGTTCATATATGATGCAGTGCCAAAAGCTAACTATCCTTTTGATATATTGATAGATGACGCGCCAAAGAATCTAATAGATATCATTTCTCCCAAGTCGGCAATACTCTTCAACCAACCATGGAACAAGAATTTCAATTGGCCAGTGAGGGTAGATTCGCTAAGCGAGGCCGAAAAGCTACTATAGACCATTTAAGGGTAACAGATGCATAGGACCAAATAATCCATTTTTGAGAGTCTATCGATTCTCCGAACATTTCTTTACAAGCAAAAAGGAGATATACATTCTACGAATCAAGTAGTTGATGAGTATATAGATAAAATCAACGCCTTTTATTCCAAAGGACATACCAACTACAGGATTTGTACATGATGGCAAGACGGAAAGTTTGCTCAAGTGACCTAGTGCATAGAAAAGCAGGCAAACTTGCTCTCATTTGTAATCAAGGAATCTCACCCATTCAGGAAACCATAGTTCGTTTTCTGAGACCCCTATGCCTTTTGCTAGAATGGATGGTGAGTTGTAATATAAAGAATCTGTGCCTAGCTCTTCGGCAATCCTTTGGTTGAGCTCATTAATGGATGACACCTTGCCTATGTATTTATTTGCAATAAGATCTCGATTTTGTGTATACAAACCAACCTGCCTCCCATCCACTGTAGGCACATAGCTTACGGCTACGTCAAGTCGCTTTGCACCAGTATTCTTTAGATAATATATCGTCTCACGCGTCGTACTGCCTGTCTGGATCGTGCCCTGTACGGTAGCTATCTTCTTTCCCTGTACTAGATTTTGGATGACAAATTTAAGCGACCTGCCAGTAGTGAGTAATTTGTTTTTGCTTACCTGCTCAGAAAAGTCAATCATGTGATCGGCATCATCATATCTGTCTTTAATTACCCCTTCCGCCAGCTCAAATGACCTTGAATGCTTTTGATATTCGAGGCTAAAGCCAAGAGTCATTGGGCGAGTATAATCAGGCTCAGCAAAGGCCAAATCAACATCTAACCATTTAGACAGAAAATTGGCCTGCTCCTTGCCAATATTCTTGCGGATCTGGTAAACGCTTTTGCCATCAACCGTTGCCACTACATTTGACTCCCTTATAAACTCGAAGGGATCCATCATCAAACGCACTGTAGATTCACTTGTTAGTATTTCCATATCACCCCTACCATCAATCTTTAATAGTTGCCCAGGCTTGACATCTGCAAATTTCATGTTAATGAGAGAGGTTCTAAGAGAGTTTTCAGATGCTATTATGTTCAGAGTCTTGTCTCGATTAGTTGCACTTACAAGTGGTTTGAATCCGGTACTATCGCGATATACATAGATCTTGTCACCCACCTTGACCATCAAGTTTCCTCTAAGGTGCCGATCCAGGAATTCTGCTGCGCGCTCAGGATTTTCCTCAGAAATTAAGAGTTGAGTAAAAATATGATAGACCTTGAAAAGTGAATCACAGTCCCTTGCAGAACCGATGTATGGATGCAGATGCAGCTTTTCAGTATCTACGAAGAACCCGTCGAATGCAACCCAAATGATGTTCATGCTTGGGAAGGGCGGTGGCCTCTTTGAGAGATAGCCAATGCCATTATTCCCATGGAGTTTTTGCTTTTGTGCAATGCGCAGAATCTTCTCATCTGTAGGAAGAGACCCTTCTGCACCAGCCGCAGATTCCCCTACTATCATTTTCCAATATGCCTTTCCTCTATGTTGTAGCCTTCTCATTGAATGAGCAAGATAGTAGATTATGTTGTTCTTGCTTTTTGAATCGTGGCTATAGATAGATACAATGCCGGCCAACTGCTTTCGTTTTTCCTTTATGAAGTTGGGATAAAAATCTTGTTAGCTACCATTCAAAGCAAACATCTGATTATACCTTTCATACCTTGAAATATAGTCTTCAAGTTGCATGGTAAGTCCAATGTTGTCCAAGCCTTCAAGTAGCAGGTTCTTGTGAAAATTATTTATCTCAAAATACATGGTATTTGAGCCGGCTGTGACTGTTTGGGCTGCCAAATCAATGTCGATATAAAAATCATCATCACTGAACAAATAGTCTACTTCAGAAGCTACAAGCCGTACAGGCAGTATTCCGTTTCTAAGACAGTTGTTGTAAAAAATATCTGCGAAGGATGGCGCAATTATTGCTTTAAACCCATAATCAGCTATTGCCCACACGGCATGCTCTCTGGAACTGCCGCTGCCAAAGTTATCACGCGCAAGTAGTATTTGCCGATCAGAGTATTTCGGATTATTTAATACAAAGTCAGTCTTGGGTTTGCCATCCATATCAAAGCGCCAATCATAAAATAGGTACTTGCCAAAACCAGTCCTATTAACTAGCTTCAAAAACTGCTTAGGGACCATCTGATCCGTGTCGACATTTACCCTGTCAAGCGGCGTTGCCTTACTTCTAAGTACGTTAAATGGTTCCACTTAGAGCCACTCCCTTACATCTACAAAGTGTCCTTCAATAGCAGCAGCCGCTGCCATAATTGGACTAACAAGGTGTGTCCTTCCTCCGACCCCCTGTCTCCCTTCAAAGTTGCGATTTGAAGTACTTGCACATCGCTCGCCTGGTGCAAGTATGTCAGGGTTCATACCAAGACACATACTGCATCCTGATTCACGCCATTCAAATCCTGCATCCTTGAAAACTCTATCAAGCCCAAGTCGCTCTGCAGCCGCTTTGACCTGTTGCGAGCCAGGAACAATCATTGCCCGTATCTTAGATGAGACCTTTTTCCCCTTTATCACAAGTGATGCCTCTATCAAATCCTCAAGTCGGGAGTTTGTGCAGGATCCAATGAATACCCTATCAAGATTTATGTCGGTAATTGCCATTCCCGGCTCCAGGGCCATGTATTTAAGTGCCCGGGTGGCAGCCTTATACTCATTCTCATTTCCCTTGGAAAATTGATCTGGGTTTGGAACAGCATCAGTCACGTCTACTACCATACCGGGATTGGTTCCCCAGCTAACCTGCGGTGCAAGCTCACTGACATTGAAGGTAATAGACTTGTCAAACTTTGAGTTTGGATCTGTCCTCAGATCCTTCCAATTTTTTACTGCTTTCTCAAACTGCTCAGCCCTAGGTGCGTAACGTCTACCCCGGATAAAATCAAATGTCTTTTCATCAGGTGCTATGATCCCAGCTCTTGCACCTGCCTCTATTGACATGTTGCATATTGTCATTCTGTTCTCCATAGAAAGATCAGATATTGTTTCGCCGCGGTATTCAAGTACTGTACCACTACCTCCAGCTGTGCCAATAGTCCTGATTACATATAGTATGATATCCTTGGCAGTAATGGCATGAGGATTTTTTCGCCTTCCTTCAATATTTATTGCAAATGTCTGAGGTTTGTCCATCCATATCGTCTGCGTGGCAAGGACATGCTCCACATCACTTGTCCCTATTCCAAGTGCAAAGGCACCGAAGGCACCATGGGTCGAGGTATGGCTGTCCCCACACACTATGGTGGTACCTGGCAAAGTTAGCCCAAGCTCTGGTCCAATGATATGCACAATCCCCTGCTCTGGGCTATACATATCAAATAGCTTTATGCCAAACTCTCTACAGTTTTGAGCAAGTGTCTGAATTTGTATTGAGGATATCTGATCTACAATTGGAAGGGATCTGTCGCTCGTAGGTACATTATGATCCATAGTGGCAAAAGTCAGATCTGGCTGCCTGACTCGTCTCTTATTTATTCGAAGTCCGTCGAAAGCCTGTGGTGATGTCACCTCGTGAATAAGATGCCGATCTACATATAGCAGGGTTTGACTGCCATTCTCTTCCCCAACTTTTTCATATACTATATGGCTATTCCAGATCTTCTCGAACATTGTTTTTGGCTGCAAGTTAATTGATGAAAAAATATCGTACAACAGGAATATAAAATAAACAGACGGGCCGAAGAACAGGCAGATAGTTTTAAATCAGGCAGATTTGCTCAATTTCTTCAATGTACTCTCACGACAAAAGATATCCTGATTATATAGCAGAGCAGATAAAGAAGGGAACTACTACTTGCGCCCTCATATGTAGAGATGGCGTTGTGCTGGCTGCTGATACGCGTGCAAGCGCAGGCTTCTTTATTGCCGACAGACATGTTATGAAGATCCAAAAGGTTGATCGTCATTTGGCAATGACTATAGCAGGGGGTGTAGCGGATGCACAAAACCTCGTTGACATTATGCGTTATAATTCCAACCTCTTTAGGCTCCAGAACAGAGAGCTGATGCCAGTTAAATCTGCTGCAAGGCTATGCTCAAATGTGCTTTTTAACCAGAGATTCTTCCCATATTATGTCCAGATAATAATGGCAGGTTGGACGCAAAAAGAAGGTGGGCAAATTTACAATATCGATCTGTTTGGCTCAATGACGACAGAGAAGTTCATCTCAACTGGCAGTGGGTCACCTGTTGCTTACGGCTATCTAGAATCAGAGTACAAGGATGATATGACTGTAAATGATGCTTATAAGGTAGCCATGCAGGCGATAGCAGCTGCTATTAGGAGAAATGCAGGAACAGGTGACAACATTAATGTCGTGATTATTGATGCGGACGGCTACAGGGATCTGACAAGAGAAGAAAAGGCGGAAGTGGGTGTAGTCTTTTAAGAAGTGCTTCCAATACGGATAATAAATATTCATCAAATCAGTATTATAATACCTCAAGCGAATATATCGAGGGCCATATAAATGCCGAAACGCTCCTATGCAGTCAAATTATGTCATTGGTAACCTCTAGTATTTTGGTCTACCACATAAGATGATGACATTTCAATGAGCCTTTGATAGTGCCTCTCCATTTCAAAAAATGTGGATTGTACTATAAGTCACATAGTCTGTCATAATATAATAATTCTTTAATAATTTCATGTCACATCAAAAAATGATGACATATTTCTATTTCTACCCATCCATAGTATTTTGGTAACGTAGGTAATATCAATCAAATTGCGAACCATGAGCAAATGAGCACTTAGTCATTTTGAATGTAGTAGTCCACTTCAACAAGGGGAGACCTTTGTATGAATCATTTACTTGTCTGCAATGGCTGACTTTCTATAGAGATAGTCTTTTGCACTATGTCATGCAATGTATTCCTGTTGAAGACTGAGAGGTAATACAGACTCTCATTTTACATCTTTCAAGCATCTATTAGTTCATTTAGGAACAGGCTGCTATCAAGTCGAGAGAACCTGGACAAATCTATTTTAGCGCCAGGCTCCATTATTTCTCGAATATATTTTCCTGCTTCTACTTCATTCCACCATTTCTCTCCAAATTCATTTTGTAGATGATGATCAAGTTCGACAGCACGAACTGCAGCAATTAAGTAACTTGGCACATACATTATTGCATCTGGTAGTATATGATGTAGCATCCAATATTCGCCCGGCATTTCAAAGCCTGTATATTCTTTTATTAGTTGAGCGTACGCGTCGCTTGCCTTCTCCATCGATAATTTTTCATACCAAAACTCAGCCTTCATCAGCGAATTAGCTGCATAAAAAGTGATAAAGAACAGGTCCATGAAGTTGTTCTTTGCCTGAATTTCATCAAGAATATCATTATTCCTAACTCCAAGCGATGATAAATATCCTCTATTCTTTGTAAGCCGCTCTAGGAATATCGAGAATATCTCAGCTATCCCCATTGAGAAATTATAGCGATTCCAAAATTCTGCCTGCGCGCTTATTGAAGAGGCATGCACTGCATGTCCCATTTCGTGATAGCATCCCTGCAGGTCAAAATAGGGGCTTTCGCTTTTGTATAATATCTTGATATCGTTTGGCACCTGTATGAAGAAGCATATAGGCGAGGGGTACTTATTCTTCCGCTGTTCCATATCAATGTGAATTGAAGAGAGATCAAATTGCATTTTTGCGAGGGTGCGTCTGACTTGCTGCGGGGGACTTATGCCAGCAAATTCTTTCGCAAGATTAGCATATATCCTGTTTCTGAAAAAATAAAAATCATCATAATATTCTGCATTCCTTCCGAGTACTTTTTTTGAGATAGATTGAAGAGCCTCCTGAAAGGGTTTTCTAGCCCTCCTGCCAATAGATTTTACAAAATCTATCAAATGATTGTAAGAGACCTTTTCGTTCTTGAGATAACCCTCTAAAGGAGTTAATTTGTTGTCTGAGTATTGTCGGTAAACTCTATCCATTTTGTCGAACCGCTCCTTGATAACAGGTGAGATATATCTCGTCTTTGAAATGAATTCATCAAATACATGTTTACGCCTTTTTGGGTCTTTCTCAATACTGTTGAACTGACGCCATGTGCTCCAGTTAACCGGAGCTCCGCTAAACTTGTAATGTGAAGAAATAATCTTTTCATTGCGTAATTTGTATAGATGGAGCTCGAGCTTTTTTGTAGATGAATCTGCAATATTTTCTAGCGAGCTTATAACCAACTCTCTTGGTTGCGAAAAGAAATTGACAAATGTCTCTGCACTAATCGTCCTCATATCGGCTAGCCGCTCAATTATACGTTCGTTGTAGGAAAGACCTGCATATTGTTTATATCGCTCATCTGATTGTGCAATGTAAATCTGCTCGTCGAGCTGACACCATTGCTTTAGGTCCATATGATTGAGGCAATAAAACCTTCCAATTTTAAGCTTCATAATTCGAAATAACATTTTTTACATATGATGCAATAGAGGGACAGTAAGACGGATATCCTATAGCGGGTCGTGGGAAAGTTATTGGACATTCAGCATGCAGACAAATGATGTTGGTACGAAGGGTGTTTCAAAGATGAATTTTTCCCACATCTCTTATAACAATGCCTTTTAATTATAGGAGCATTACATAAACAGCGTCCGCAAATAAGATACCTTGAACGACCATCTATTATGTCATTGCTACGTCACTTGATCACTTTACAATATATTAATAGTCATCTTTTTTGCAGCTGAGCATCACCCTAAATAATTTAGGAGTGCACTTGTGCATGAGCCTTACATAGTATAATCTGGTTAAAATCTAAAAGAAGAAAAAGGTAGTGTTTAGGCACCAGCCATGTTATTGCGGAGCTCTATTCCTTTATGCTCGTCTGCCTGCTCTAAAGCGGCGGCCTTATGCATTTCTGACAGTGCACAACCCATCTGGGCTTCTGGCTTACCTCTTCTCATTAAGCCCCGATAGAGGCCTGCTTCTAGTGTCTGGCCATGAGCCTTCTCCCATTCTTCGACAGGAATGCTATACTTCTTCTGAATTCTATCGCGGTACCACTCTGGGATGACATTGAATGCACAGAATGGGATTATTCTGAGATCAGGAGTAAGATAATGTATGTCACACCTCTGAAGCCTCTCAAGATCCTCATTGTACTTGTCTTGGAAGTGCATCATGCCAAGGAAAAGTGATCTTACGTGCCATGAGCCTACAGAATCAAAGTTACGCTTTAGGAGTATGCTTGAGAACATTCTTGCCAGATCTAGGCCTCTTGGCTGCTTTTCCTTGTTAACAAATTGCTTTAGCTTCCGGACCACTTCAAGCAATGCCCAGTATCTATTGGCACCAGATTTAATTTCATCAGCCTTTTCTTCGAAATATTCAAGAACTCCTTTGAGGTCAACAAATGATGTAAGCGGTATGAGTTTCTTTGTATCTCTATCCTCAAATACATATGTGCCTGCACCGCATGCAAAGTGTATTGATAATTCATACTTGGGCTTCTTGCTAAATGCCTCAATCACATTTGTCATAGGCATACACGAAGGAACTGGAAACCACGCATCTTTTGAAATTTCGCCATTAGTCTGCTCTTCGATTCTTTCGATGCAATCAGGAATTGTAATTCTGTATTTTTCACGTTCTTTCTTTGTCATTCTACCCGTAAGGGACACAGGCTGGAAGTTGACAGCATGGACCACATCGAGGTTCTTTTGAGCATATCCGATGATTTCACCAAGCTCGTGGTCGTTTATCGACTTAATGACAGTTGGGACAAATACTACAGTCATCCCACATTTTTTTGCCGATTCCAATGTGGATGGAACTTCCCAGTGATTCTTGGGATTTGTTCTTGGACTTACACCGTCGAACGATAGGTAGAGATTGTTAACACCTGCCATCCTTACCTGACGCATCGTTTCAGGAGACATTGCAAGTTTGATACCGTTAGTATTTAGTTGGATATGGTCAACACCCTCTTCCTTCATTATATTGATGGTTTCAATGATGTCATCTCGGAGCATCGGCTCGCCGCCCGTAATCTGAATAGAATTACCTGCAATCGGCTTCTCAGCCTTGAGAGTCTTCATCATAGCCCTTATCTGCTCCATATTCGGCTCATATAGGTAAGCGCCTTCGAGGCCCTTCTTGACATAAAAAAAGCAATACCAGCAGGTGAGATCACATCTGTTAGTGATGATCATGTTGGAAAGTCCAGAATGTGAAAGGTGGTTCGTGCAAAGTCCACAGTTATTGGGACATGAGCATTTATCTATCATGACGTTTGGCGCTTGAGCACCCTTTCCATCCATCCAATATGTACTGAACTTCTTATACATTTCATAAGAGCCAAAGTATAGTTCTTCGCACTCACCATGTGTCGGGCATGTCTTACTCATAAAGACCTTACCCTCCCTTTCAAAGACCTCGGCATCCAGAATCATATTGCAGTCTGGACAGATGCTTTGCGTGAATCGGATTGTATGTTTAGTGCTCACATTTTTGCTAGACATGTTTGAAATTTGGATTAAGTCCATACTACTGCTACCTTTTGAACACAATCTTCCGTACGATATAAAGCTAACTTACTAATTCCTACGGTGATGAATAGGTTTATAATATGCACATTATCAGATGAAAACAGTCAAATATACATATTAATCTTAGCACATCATGCTCCTTTTTGAGAATAAAGGCCAGCTCTCGCCAGATTTACGCCATGTAGAGGTTATTATCGCTTATTGAAAAGTACGCACGTATAAAAAGCAAAAAATATACCTTAGTGCCCATTCTCAGAGGGAGTGAGCATTAGCGACAGGTCAAGGAAGGCAATGGAAAACCTTGGCTTGACAGGTTATGAAATTCGTGTTTACCTTTCACTGCTTGACACCGGATCCATGACTGCAGCAGATATTTCAAAAAAATCAGGAGTTCCATACTCCAAGATCTATGAAGTCCTTAACAGCCTAGAAGAGAAGGGATGGCTTGAAGCAGGCAGCTCAAGGCCACAAAAGTTTTTTCCCAAATCTCCCTCGACAGCTCTTGGAATTATGAGAACACGCCATGAGAACAATTTCCGTGAGAGCCAAAGTACTATCGTAAATGAGTTAATGCCGATGTATACAAAAAGCGGCATGAAAGAGAGACCTGAAATATGGGTCGCAAGAGGAATCTACAATATAATTGCCAAGGTCAATGAGATAATTCAAAATGTGCAGCAGGAATTGCTAGTCGCGCTGCCCTTTGTCGCAGTCGACATAGCTAAGCCATTGCAGCCAGAGCTAAGAGTCCTGCACGATAAGGGAGCAGTTAAGATAAATATCCTGGCACCTGCCAAGATAAGTTCTGATACGGTTAAGAGACTATCTAGAGTAGCTGAGGTCAGGCTCAAGGATGGTCTTTTTGGAGGTGGCATAATAGGTGATGCAAAGCACGTTGTGATATTACTTGGAGAAGGAACAGGGGAGAACGGTAGCTTTGAACCGATAGCCATCTGGGCAGACCATGCAGGGCTTGCAGGCTTTGCAAAGGGTTACTTCCAGTACCTGTGGGAAGACGCTGACCAGAAGAAACAATCTAGGTAAAAAACGGCGTTATACAGTTGTAGATAAGGTTAATACACTTCAACGAGACAGAATAACCACCTTGGAGACTGTTGTTGCGAGCAAAAAGCAGCAAGTGATCAGAGATGAAGAGCTCTATGTAGGTACAGCAGAGTCTGAGCACATTGAGATGTACCTGAAAGCAATATGGTATATTCGTGAAAGACGCGAAGACGTAAAGGTAAGCTCAATAGCCAAGCTTCTAAACGTTACCCAGCCATCTGTCGTCCAAATGCTCCGCAAGTTGAACAGATCTCAGTTCGTGCGTTACAGCAAAGGTAACTTGGAAATGACCACAGAAGGCGAGCATATTGGCAAGAAGATGATGCGAAATACCAGACTGCTCGAAGTCCTAATGAAGGACGCCCTCAAAATAGAGGTAGATGAGGAAATGATCTGTGGAATAGAACATCATATGAAAGACATGTTCACGGATGCGTTGTGTACACTTTTGCACCATCCAAGGAAATGCCCACATGGTCACGAAATCCCGAAGGGAAAGTGTTGTTTGTAGATTTTTATTCTTGCAGTATATCTATCTTTTAGTGTGGACAAGCGATGACTAGATAGCCCTGCTGACCTGGTGAAGGAGATCTTGAGTAAGGAGTTTGTCCACTCTATTATATCTCACAAAACTTGATAAATGGCTAGGGGCTTTTATATAGCTGCATTGGTTAAGATAGAAACTACCACTTCGTTAGAAAACTTTAGAAAATTTATCATCATAAGTACATGCAGATCGTTCATTCCAGAAAGTTATCTGCGCGATTATGAAGTATTTCCAGAGCGCGAAGAGGGACCTGGAGCAGTCTATATCGAAGCTGCAGACAAAGTTACACTGAAGAAAATAAGGGAGATGACATTTGTTAACGCAAAGGAAATCTTGGGCATCATTTATTCATCAAAGAGCGGTAACACTCAGCTAAAGTGGAGGCAGACTCGCAGACGAATAGGTAAGGTACAAGGCTTTGCGTCACCAAATGCCCTAGTCAACCTAGTTGAGTCAGGCGTCTTGACACAGGAATGGGTCGACAACTGTTTGAGGTTGATCCAAAATCAGGAGCAGCAACAACAACAACAAGGCCAAGATCCATCATCCGCTGTAACTGCTAGCGAAAAGACAGTATGATAGTAAAGCCAAGTGGCACCTCAAATACTGCTTTTTTTACAATCCCGGAAGATGCAGATGACCTCTTTACCTTG
The DNA here is from genome assembly GCA_045809625.1 of Nitrososphaera sp. Classification (GTDB taxonomy): domain Archaea; phylum Thermoproteota; class Nitrososphaeria; order Nitrososphaerales; family Nitrososphaeraceae; genus Nitrososphaera. The sequence continues at coordinate 17,749 of JBJMEA010000005.1, forward strand.
CGTCGTATAATAGAGCAAGGAGATCGCATTATTTCAGATAGTACGCGTGTGATCAAGCAGGTCAAGGAGTATGGGCGACCGGATAAGGGTGAGCGAGTCAAGGTTCGTGTTGCTATCAAAGTAGAGCAAAGCAGACTAGACTCTACAGTAGATAGGCTCAGGATATCAGGGATAATCACAGATACAGACAACGAAATGGTGCCAAAAGGGACTCATCATTCGCTTTCCATACATGCAGGGGACATGACAACAATAGACAAGGGGAGAAAATGGCAGGAAGTAGAGCTCAGGATGTTAAAGCGATCTGTCAGTAGCACAAATTTTATTCTAGTGGCAATAGATACACAAGAAGCAGCTGTTGCCAAGGTGTCGGGTACGCATGTTAAAGTGATCCCAAATATCTATTCTGGACAAAGCGGCAAGCGCTATCAGACAAAAAATCCTAACATTGAGACATACTTTGTTGAAATTGTCGATACTGTTTCTTCAATAATTACTGAAAATGACAAGATAATCATATTTGGTCCAGGAGAAAGTAGGCGCAGGTTCTTCAATATATTGGTAAACAGACAATATACCCTAAAAGACAGGACTCAGATTGTCGAGGGAATTGATGTTGCAGGCGAGGATGGGATATTTGTATTTCTACGCTCAGCAGCAATGAAGCAAATTATGAGTACAAGCAAGCTTGCGGAGGTCTCTTCAATGCTTGAGACAGTAATGCTGATGGTAAACAGAGGAGAAGCGAAATATGCGATGGGGATGAACGAGGTATCAAATGCAGCTGCATTGAGGGCAATAGAGGCAGTAGTATTCTCCGATTCTATCTTTAAGACCATAAATGAAGAGGAGATAGTCAAACTACTCAATTTAATTGAAGGTTATGGAGCAAGGCTGTTTGCGGTAGACTCATCGACGGATATTGGTCTACGTGTCTCGTCACTTGGAGGCATTCTGGCGCTTCTTCGTTATGCGGTGCATTGATTCTGCGGCGAGCCATGACAGATAGGACCTGGATACATCGCTCATTTTAAGCTCCACTATCTCTGGCACTTTGTAGGGATGAAGCCTTGCAATTTCAGCCTTGAGCTTTTTCGCAGATTTTGAAGTGGCTTTGAAAAGTGCAAGGAATTCATACTGATCCTCTATTTTTCCATCCCAAGTGTACATTGACCGAATCTGAGTAAAATTGACACAAGCACACAACTTTGCGCTGACGACGTGTTTTGCAACCTCTGCAACTAACTGTTCGCTTGGAAATGTTGACAGAATTATAATCCCGGTGCTAGCCATATTTCACATATATTTATAATTGATAATACAATTAATTGTTCTTATACTGTTTCGCAGAGAGGGTTTGCCTTTATGATTATAAACTCTTGATTTGTCATATTCTTAGACAGTACTTTTTCAAAGTCTGCCCTTGAGCATGCAATAACTAGAGTTGTCTTGTCTGAATGATACAGGTCAAATGTCTGGCCCTGGTGGCGCTCTACGTCACTAATATAGTCTTTGACCTTTGTTTCAATTGAGGATAGCAGTTCTATTCGGTCACCTCTCATTTCATGGGGATCAAGCGTCCATGCTATCGCCACTTTTGTTCTGCTTGCCTTAAGGTCACGCTTTTTCAGTGTTGCTCGTATCTGGTCAATAAGAAATTTGACGTAGCCATCCACACCCTTAATGCTGCCATTGACAAGATACATAAGTGGCCCTGTGCCATCAAGCGAAGACGCAATTATTCGGAGGTCGTACAGCCCACTTGTAACGTCATCGATGTAGAGATCGGCAAATGTATCGCGCATCAATTCACTGAGGATATTGTTGTCAGTGGCCTTTTTACAGATTTCAAGGATACTGGCTATTCCAGAATAATGACTCAACGTTTTTATGACATGGACTAGCTCGGCGGAGTTAATGTCTACAAACCTCAACTTGCGACGCGTGTCTGGGTCATATAGCATCTTGGAAATATGATTATCATGCTTAGATTTTACTGAACCTATTATGGTCTCAGGGTTAGCTGTGCTAATAGCATTCATGGGAAGGTAATAATAGGATATGTCCTTATCGACAGTCATTCCTGTCATGTGCTCTATAAGAGCAATATTCTCATTGTTACCTCCCACTCCTGTCGGAAGCATATAGATCAGAGAAGTACCACGTTTCAGTGCCTTGATGGCATCCTTGAACTTTGTCATAACGTCACTTTTGACATCTGGGCCTACTTTTCTTATTCTCGGAGCAAAATAGACGTACGAAGCATTGCTTATAGCAATGTCTATAGGTTGCAGGTCAAGGAGAGGCTCATCTTCCATAAGTGAGCTTACGTTTGGATATGTCCTTGCTATATCAGGTTTGAGCAAAATGGCCATCCTGACCGATTCATCAATTAAGGAAACCTTGGATCCGTTTATGGCTATAGAGGAAGCTATCCTATATCCTTCGGTGCTCAGGCCATAGACGGCAACAGAAGCTGCAGTGGAGGAGGAAGAAGTAGTAGCATTCAAAGCGTAGAGTAAGCTCCCCCTCTCATTCCTCGGTATATACCTCACGTGGTCTACAAAAGGTTTTTCCAATGGCTTTCTAGCTAGAGGATATATTTGAAGATCTGGTTTGACATTTTGACTCCAAAGCAGGTAATGTTTTTCAAACGCGCTGTTAACTTGCTACGCAATTTGGACCACGAGGTTCTTTGCACCTCTAGAAAATACAGAGAAGCAGTAGAACTTGCTAGAATTAAGAAGCTTGATCTTACATTCATCGGAAGCCACGGTGGAGCAGATAGATACACTAAGCTGCGTGAAGGCGCTAGCAGGACTTACGAGTTGGCAGAAGTCGTAAAGCATTTTGGCCCCGACAAGGCAATCACCTTTTCATCACCTGAAGGCTCACGAGTAGCTTTTGGCCTTGGAATCACGCATATAGGGTTTAACGATTCACCCCATGCAGGAGCCGTTGCAAAGCTTACAGTGCCCCTGACAAACAAGCTATACTGTCCCTGGGTGATTCCGCGCTCTGCATGGTCAGGATATGGCATAGCAAATAAGAACATAGTACACTATAGGGCAATTGATCCAGCGGCATGGCTTAAGCATGACGACAATCAAGACATATCAGAAGATAACCAAGACAAAAAGATGATCCTTGTTCGACTCGAGGAAAGCAAGGCATCATACATTGCAGACAAGAAAGTTAGTGCCACAAAAATGATCGATAGTTTCGTAGAAGCATTATGGCAATCAGCCAACATAGTAATACTCTGCAGATACGAAGACCAAATATTAGAGGTAGAGTCACGGTATGGCAACAAGGTGCGAGTGTTAAGCGATGTAGTTGACGGAATTTCCCTTTTAAAATCTACACATCTTTTTGTTGGTGCAGGTGGAACGATGACTGCAGAAGCAGCGCTCCTAGGCAAGCCCACAATATCTATAGCACCCATCCATTATTATGTTGAAGAATACCTTGTCAAATCTGGACTAGCCACAAGAGTAAGCAATCCTCGATCGCTTGTAAGGTTAGGCATGAAAATGATCTCTGATGAGCGGTACGTTCAAACTCATAGGAAAAGGGCAGCGCGCATACTTGAAAGGATGGAAGACCCAACAGAGAAGATTATTAGCGCCTTAAGATTATAAGTACGTCACAGATACTTGAAATTACGCCCGGAAGCCCGGTAGAGGAAAAATTCGTTTTTCCGCTGAATGTAGTGGCCAAGCATAGGGGCCTTTGGAGCCCTTGACCCCAGTTCGAATCTGGGCCGGGCTATTATAGTTAACAAGCAATCAAAGGTAACATAAATATTAGTAATTATCAGAACAGGTGAAGTATATTAAATCGTACGGGTCAACGCGCAAAAATCAACACAAAGGCCAGACCAAACGGGTTAGTTATTGGTCAGAACCTCTTTGACATAGTAAAGGAATTAAATGAATATACGTTTGTACCTTCTAGTGAGAGGCTCATTGGCGTGAAAGGAGAGTATGAGGTATATCATGTTGAACAAAAAGAAAAAAGAAGCATATTAATCCGTGTGACAGAAGAGCAATAAATTATTAATCTGTTATTTAATTTCTATCCAAGAATTTGAAACCTTCGATATCTTTGTCGTTTTGAGGAGGCAAGAATATGGTGGTGCATATAATTGGAATTCTTCAGAACAATGGGTGCAACACTATGGGGAGCTTTCTATAACTACGCACTTTGAATCGAAATTTTTATGGTAGGAACTACTACTGCTACTGTGCTTTGATATTGATGAAAAGATCAAAATTAATACAATACATGTACAGATAGTAACAATGGAGACGTGAGCGACAACAAGAAGGATAAGGTTTATGTAACAAGAAGGATACTAGAGCCTGCACTTTCCATCCTTTCAACAGAATGCCAAGTAACGCTGAACAAAAAGCCCCGTCCTCCAAGCAGAAAAGAGATAATGAAAAATGTTGCTGGCAAGGCGGGCATCCTGTGTATGCTAACAGATCATATTGATGCTCAAGTGATGGACAAAGCAGGTTCAAACCTTAAAATCATCAGCTCATATAGCACAGGCTTTGAGCATATTGATGTCAAGGAAGCGACTTCCAGAGGCATCTATGTCACATATACAGGAGATATTCTTGCAGAAGCAACAGCAGATTTGACATTTGGCCTCATACTTTCCTGTGCGCGCAATATTGTGAGTGCGAATGAATATGTGAGGAACAAAAAATGGAAGAGTGCATGGAGTCCTGACCTGATGCTCGGATATAATGTCTACGGCAGAACTCTAGGAATAATTGGACTAGGCAGGATAGGGTCGGCAGTGGCGCGTAGGGCGAGAGGATTTAATATGAAAATTCTTTACCACAATCGCAAGAGGAACGCGCAGCTTGAATCAGAGCTCAAAGTAGCACATACAGGGCTAGATGAGCTACTTGCTCAAAGCGACTTTGTGTCAATACACACAACTCTGAATAATGCCAGCCACAATATGATAGACAGATCAAAACTAAGACTTATGAAGAAAAGTGCATTTTTGATAAATACTGCAAGAGGTCAAGTCGTAAAAGAAGTTGATCTTGTCAGGAGTCTCAAGGGCAACCAGATCGCAGGTGCTGGTCTCGATGTATTTGAAACCGAGCCTCTGCCAAAGTCCAATTCACTTTTGAAGATGAAAAATGTAGTATTACTGCCACATATCGGAAGCGCCACATATCAGACACGCTCCAGAATGGCCGAAGTTGCAGCAAGAAACCTACTTGATGTTTTAGCAGAAAAAGAACCGAATTGCAAGTTCTTAGTAAATCCGGAAGTAAAGAATATACGGCCATTATAAGATCATTTTCCTAGCCAAGTGGCGTTATTTCTATTTCTTCATCATTATTTCTTAGACTCCCACTCTTTCTTCTTTCTATCATATTCTGCGCGACTGTATGCAACTCTAGCAGGATGACCCATCACTACGGTATCAGGTAAGACATCTTTTGTCACAACGGCAGCCATTGCAACCACACTGTTTCTCCCTACTCGAATGCCTGGTTTGAACACAGACCTTCCACCTATTATGGCGCCATCCTCCACTATCACTCCGGCCATCTTGGGGCTCATTGGGTAAGGATCATTCGTGAACGCCGCTGCCGGTCCAATGAAAACATTTTTGCCAATAATTGTTAGCGGTGGAATATAGACTGACCCCTCAATTCTAGTATTGTCGCCTATTTTAACCTTGTAATCTACATGTGTCAATGAACCTATCATGACATTGTCGCCTATTTCAGCTTCTTTCCCCACATACGCAAAATGCCATACCTTGACATTTCTCCCAACCTTGGCACTTTTGTCAATATAGTTTGTCACTCCAGGCAATGCAGTATAGTTGTTGCTCATTTTTTCACAAATGCCATGGATTTCCTTGCTTTATAACTTTGTCAGGTATCTTACTTTGCCATTTCTTCAAAAACTCGATGTCTTGGGTCTTTTGTCTTTCTCTAAGCTCATCTGGCAGCATAATCGGTATCTCATCAATTATAGGATAGTAGCGACTACACTTTGTGCAAAATAGAACGCCTTCTTTCACAATTTGGCCTTCTGAAACGATCTGGAAAAGTTCCAATGGATAGTGTTTGTCTATTGGGCAAGCAAGGATATCAAGCATGGAGATGTTCATTTCAGATTCAAATATACAGGCGAGCCAGTGTTGCTTGACAGTAAAGCCGCCTCTGCTACTTTTGTGACATTTGTTGCATCTATAGCTGTTACGACTATCGTTGCTCTACCTTCTATTGATTCAACAAAATTCCTTAGCTCTAATGTTAGAGGTTCTTGAAATTTTCTACGTGGTACGATGGTAGCTTCCGCATGGTCTATTCTGATCTCCTGTGTCAGAAAGTCGCCCGAAATGATACCATCAGTGCACACAGCGCTAAAAGTCCTCACCTTTTTTGGAGTCAGCCAATTTGATGCTATGATGGCTACTCTTTGTCCCTCGAATCCAAGCATTATAGTTGCAAAGTCCTCATGTGCATGAAAGTGTTTTCCAGCGCGTGCGAATATTACGTGTGGAGGGTTCCCGAAGAGAAATATTGCGGCATCAATATCGTGCACCGATGTATCATATATTATCCCTACATCGGTGATATGTGGCGGCATCCTATTTTCTCTGTGAAACTCAATCATCATGGGGTCTCCATATGTCTTATCCTCTACTAGCTTGCGTGTATCACTAATAGCAGGGTTAAATCTCTCGACGTAGCCGGATGTTAGGATCAGCTTTTTCTTTTGTGCCGTATGCATCATTTCTTCACATTCTTTCGAAGAGAACGACATAGGCTTCTCGACAAATACATTGATGCCATGTTCCATAACCTTTTTGGCAACAGCTGCGTGCGTGTTTGTAGGTGTACATACCAGACAGCCATCAAGACGTTCCTTTTCCAACATTTCGTCGATCGCAGAATAAGCATGCGCATCATGTCTATCTGCAATATCCTTAGCCCTTGCGATGTCAAGATCGCATACAGCAGCAAGGCAATCAAGCTCTTTTAGGACTCTTGCATGATTCTTACCCCATCCGCCGACACCTATAACAGCAATTCTAGTATCTACCATACTGAGGTCAACCAATTAATGTATTTCTTGGATTCAGCAGATACTATCTGAGCATACATTTCTCGAATACTCATTGTCAACGAACCTTCCTTTCCGCTGCCTACAGCAACACCATCTATACTAATCACTGGAACTATTTCCGCTGCAGTGCCAGTAAGGAATATTTCGTCAGCCATATACAGTTCGGTTCGGGGAATTTGGCGCTCGATGACGCTATAGCCCAAGTCCTTTGATATCGTCATGACAGTTTCACGCGTTATCCCTTCAAGTGCAGAATCAGCAAAAGATGGTGTATAGATCTTTCCGTGCCTGACAACAAAAATATTTTCCCCAGAAGCTTCACTTACATTGCCATACATATCAAGCAGAATGGATTCATCATAACCGTTGCGTTTGCTTTCTTGTGTTGCCAGAATTGAATTGAGATAATTGCCTGCAGCTTTGGCAAGAGGAGGAGTGGTGCTGTCGTGGATGCGCCTCCACGAAGATATACATGCCCTAATGCCTTCCCCCTTGAAGTATTTTGCAAAAGGGAATGTAATTATAACAGTATGTGTCGGCGAATCCTTTGTCACATTAAGATCAATACCGTGCACGCCTACAAACGTGAGTGGACGAATATAGCATGACTCTTTCACCTTGTTCTCTTGCAACAGCTCAACTGTAGCATTTGCAAGCTCCTTAGCAGAATATTTGAGTGAAATTGAATAAACCCGTGCTGAGTGATGAAGTCGCTTCATGTGGTCTTCCAACCGAAAAATATAGACGCTGTTCTTGGCGGCATAGGCACGTATACCTTCAAAGACAGAGGTGCCATAATGCAGGGCATGTGTATAAATTGGAACTTTGGCGTCCTCCCATTTCACGAGCTTGCCATCCAACCAGACAAACTCGCCGCCTTTCTCCTTCATGTGTAAAGGCACAATCCTTTGCTGGATTATAAAAATCTTGAACTACTTGTAGCCTTCCTTGGGGAATTTCATACCCATCACTTTAGTCGTACTATCCTCCATTATTGCAAATTTTTCTACAATGTTCCAGTTCTCCTTGATGATCTTTGCTACTGCTTCAGGGACTTTTTCATGCCATTCTTCGTCACTGTTACCTTCAACCACCTGTCGATAAAGATTTGCTCTAACCGACGAAGCAGAAACTTCAAGCCTGTCAGCTTTTAGTGGATGGAGCTTGTATGCCTTAAGCATAAGCCGCTCAGCCTTGTCGCCAGTATATGATACAAATTTTTTTTCCTTTATCTGCGCGGTTATTTGATTCCGAAGTATCCAAGAACGTGACGAAAGGATGGGCGGTAAGTACTTGCGATATGGCGCATAGAAAGTGTAATCTGGAAGCACTGTGACAGATTCGCCAAAGGTTGATTCGACCATCTGTTTGCGCAGATGGTATGAAAACGGAAGGCTCTTTGTGTTTATCTCCCATTCGTCTTTAATAAAGCGCACTGGAAAAATGTAAACATGATAGTTCTTTTTTTTTAACATCGATATTATTGATTCATGAGCTTTAGTCATGGGGTTTAGATGTACAAGACAGATTACGGCGGCTTCAGTAAGACTCATGATTTAACTTGGATAGTACAAAAAAGATAGGCAATAAGAAAAAGTAAAAGAAGCAGGCTGGTCTAGCTCTTCCTTACCTCAATTTCAATTGTAGAGACGTTTCTTGTCCTGCCGTCCTCCGATTGGACTGTCTCTGATCCAATCCTTACATCGCCTATCTTGTATCCAGCATTTTCCATCCTCTTCAGTGTAATCTGCGATACATCTACCGCTCGTCCAATACTTAGGCCCCTTGCCTTAATTGTCACGGATGGCTGGTTGGCTAACTGGATCAGAGTTGACGTTACATATGTCATGAGCGGTTTCTTGCCAATGTATATTGTATCGTGTGGCCCTTCTTTGCGTTGAGTTGTCTGTTCTTGTGATGGTTGTGAGGGTTCTGACATGTATCGTCTAAAGCCTTAGGGATAATTTAAGTCAACGGTCATAAGGCATATTTAGTCTATTAGACCATTGAGGTTATCGCTAGCGATATATTATAAAGAGAAATATGTAACATTAGCACGCATACAGAATCAGTTGCGGTTACTAGGTAAGAGAGGTGAAAGTAGCAAGTGGAAGGCAGAGTACGACGATAGGCTCTACAAGATCTACGACTGGAGTAGAAATCTGGCAGGATATCTCTTTCCATCATATAATAATATAGAACCAAATGATGAAGAAACCATCGTTGAACTAAATAGAATCCACGCCCAAGTCACAGAAGGAACACTTTTGCTTCCAATGGTCAAGCTGAATTTGCTTGATAACAATGAAGGAATGGACATTGACTATGTGATTTCTTCACTCGAAGCAAACATGGAGCGAAGTAGTATGTGGAAAAAGTGGCTGCATGAAAATGCCGAACCATTCAACATTAAAGGTTCTGCAGTATATACTGCAAGAGAAGACCGTAACATGCTTTCGATAGCGCTTGGCATCATAGGAATATTCAATCTAGGTGAAAAGGAAGTACGAGACTTTTTATCACCCTTGCTTGACAAGCTGCACGAAGATGGACTTCTCTGATTTTATATATGAAACGGTTACTGTGATATGCAAGTATGAAGATCCAGTTTGCTCATCATCTTGTATGTCTTCAGCACAATAGTAAGCAGATTCGCCTCCAACTCGATAGCTTGGAAACTGAGGGTTCAAATGAGTGCACCGAGGGATTCTTGAGGTGTAAAGAGTGTGGTTCAAGGTATCCCATAATACAAGGCGTAGCAATAGTAGTTAAGGACTTCTTTGATTATGCCAGAGGAAGACCACAAATGTACGGCAGGTGGCTTCTGGAAAGCAAGACCCATGAGATGAAGCAATTTTTGAAAGAAGGTGGTTCAAAACTTTCCCAAGGCTTTGCTGCATCAAATGATAGATACGAAGAGGGAGGAAGCTGGTTTATTCCCTATAGGTGGACCCAGTACGAACACTCTATGGAGGACAGGTTGCTCAAGTCGCTCAGGTGGCGATTGAAACCAAATGAAGTTTATAACAGGATTGTGCACAGCATCAACCCTAAAATGGATGGTGTTGCACTTGACATGGCGTGCTCAATGGGCTATAGCACCGTGCTCCTTGCACAAAAATATGCCTTTGTAATTGGCATAGACATCTCCTTTTCAGTCATCAGAGAAGCTAGAAAAAAAATGTACGAGTTAAAACGAGGAAATGTTGAGTTTTGTGTATCTGATTTGCTGAGCACTCCATTCAACCCCAGCAAGTTTGACCTGATACTTGCATTGAATCTGCTCGAATTGGTGGATCCAGAGAAGCTTTTGGCATCAATACACTGGTTGCTCAGACCACATGCCGATGTGATAATTGCTGATCCGTATGATTATAATCATGACCTGCCAGTAAAAAAGATCTACAATGCACAATCTTTCCGCAGACTTTTAGAAAGCTCAGGCTTTGAAATAGGAGAAAAAAGTAGCAGGAATGAGTCATTTATACCATGGGTTCTCAAAGTAAATGAGCGAGCATACCTGTTCTACTTTGTAGACTATATCAAGGCGAAAAAGCTCTCCAAGCAGAAATTTTAATAATGAAACCAAATTAAACATATCCATGCCAACAGCATATGTCCTTATCAATTGCGACTTGGGTTCTGAAGAAGAGATAATTCGGGAGATAAGAAAATTACCAGAAGCCGTCGAAGTATCAGGTGTATATGGTGTTTATGATATTATTGCCAGAATAAGCTCAGATTCTATGGATAAGCTAAGAGAAACAATAACTTGGCATGTTAGAAGAATAGACAAAGTACGTTCTACCTTGACTATGGTTGTGATCGAGGGTCAAGGGCAAGGAGAACAATCAGCGAAAAATATCTAATTATCCAAGCAGATCCCGTACATGGCTTGCCACAATTGATGCCTCCTCCTCGCTGTTAAAAAAGTGAGGAGAGGCTCTTACTGCTTTCTTTCCTCCTCCAACATATCTCGCTGCAAGTACTATGCGATTTTGCTCAAGTTTCCTAACTAATGTCAGCGAGTCGGACCTCTGAGTCATAAATGTGACGATAGACGAGCGCTTTTTTTCATCATCGGGGCCATACATCTTGATGGCAGAGATCTTGGCTATTTCCTCATGAAGGATGCTGGCAACATTAGAATTCTTCTTCCTTATCCGGTCAAGCCCAAGTCTAAGGATGTAGCGCAGAGATGATTCAAGTCCTGCCACTCCAGGAAAGTTACGGAAGCCTGCCTGCAGCCTATCTGGCATATCCAAATAGGTGACAATGTTTTGTTCAGACAGAGTAGAAGACTCGCCACCAATTTCAGGCGGATCCAATAATTCAAATGCCTTCTTGCTACAATAGAACACCCCGATCCCTGTGGGACCACAGAGCCACTTAAAGCCTGGAAAGGCCAGAAAATGACAACCGATCTTTTTGACATCAATCGAGATAGTCCCAGCACTCTGAGCTGCGTCAACACAAAATAGGACATTATTTTTCTGCGCAATCTTACCTACCTCTTCAACAGGCATAATAGCTCCGGTGTTGTAAAGCACATGACTTAGAGTAATGAGCTGAGAACCTTTGACCAATTCTTCGAGCTGACCAAGGTCAAAGTACCCACTTTCATCCGTTATGCTGAGTTCTTTCAATTTTACGCCTTTTTTTTGTGACAAGGCAACCCAAGGTAAATAGTTGGCATTGTGCTCATGCCTGCCTCCTCTTATCACTATTGCATCGCCAGCATTCCAATGCAGGCCATTTCTCACCATATTGAGACCCTCGGTGGTACTTTGTACAAACACGACTTCATCATGATCACAATTAATTAGATGAGCTATCCTTTTCCGCAACTCAGCAAGGAGCGACATGACATAATCAGAGATGGTAGATGAGTCTGGACCACTCTCTGCACATGTGAGCATAAAGTCAGTCATTGCCTTGATAGTAGATATAGGTGTTGGAGCAACTGCTCCATTGTTCATGTAGATAGTTTTCTTGGTTATAGGATAATCATCATCTCTTAGCTGGCCGTAGTCAATTTCACTCACATTATATTCAACCTCATACAACAGAATATCAAGTGGGTTCTGCCAAGATATTGAGCAGCGGCGGCTTAAATACGCTGATGTTTACGGACCCCTATGCCAAGCTCTGTTACACATCTCACTTGACATCTCAGTTTGACAGAGTTATCTATATTGACCTTGACACCACATTTACAGCATATTTCAATGCAGGGTTAGTACATACTAGAAATAGTGTTGACATCTATTTGCCATCAGAAGGCCGACTTGACACAATGATAAAAGATGTACTTGAATCAATGAGTGACAGCTCGCTTGTAATTTTCGACTCGGTAAATAGCTTTTACAACCTTTTTCCCATACGACGGATGATGGGCAGTCTTAATCATCTGCTTTCTGTCTTGATAATGCTGCTTGTCCGGCGTGGAGTCGACGCGAATGTTCCAGTGCTTGCTACAAGCATGCTTCGTTATAGAAAAGAAGGTGGCTGGGTTCAGTCGCCTGCAAGTCGCAGGCTGCTTCAAGCCAAGAGCGTAGTGAAGTTAAGCGTAGATTGGCATAAAAATGATCTGGCTCTCAAAATAGTACAACATGAATCGATTGAAACCGGCAAAATATTTCTGTACGAGTGTAGCAACCCTATCACAGTTTGACTTCTACAAGTATGAATCCGAGCAGCAGAGCGATTCCAATCACTGCAAATCCGGCTATCAGAAGGACCTTCTGTACTTTTGGGTTTGCAGACCTCCTCCCCGAATCATATAGCATAAAGGCGCCTATCATACCTATAAAGAGGATCAGTGTAATGACTATAGTCTCACCAATCGTCTGGCTAGAGCGCGATGGGATCAAGAATCTATTGATGCCTCTGCCCTCGATCAGAGCGTTTATCATGCCGGAGGCAAGTGCAAAGAATGTAGTCAAGTATGCTATAGCGACTATCCACAAAACTTTAGATTGGGTTGTAAGCATGATTTTGTTATAACTCTTAAAACTCCTGACTATAAATAAACCTTACATGACTACTAGTAAATGTATAATCTGCCATCGAAAAGCTTTGTCAGCTGACAAATATTGCGTATATCATAATCAAGCATTCGACAACATGATCAATCACTACAAAGTATGGGTCAATGCATATGGTAAGACATCGTGGGAAGAATTTTTGATCAAACTATCAGGCATGCAAGAAACAGGTAGCTGGATAAAAGAAGTAATTGCGTTAGAACTAGAAAAAAGTAAAGTAAAATAGAAGAGAAATATTGGGGGGGCTTACATATCCATACCGCCCATACCGCCCATACCGCCCATACCGCCCATACCGCCCATTCCTCCACCAGGCGGTCCTGAGGGTGGTCCGCCAGACTTACTTGACGCAATGACGTCGTCGATCCTCAGTAGCATCGATGCGGCTTCTGTGGCAGACTTAATTATTTGCTCTTTCACTACAAGAGGCTCTACTATGTCCAACTTGCTTATATCCGCAACTTTGGCATTCCGCACATCAACTCCTGTCCATTTACTGCCTTTGCTTTGCTTTGAGCGGAGCTCGGTGATTGTGTCAATGGGATCCATTCCAGCATTCTCTGCAAGAGATAGAGGTATTACTTCCAATGCCTCTGCAAACTTTTCCGCAGCTATCTGCTCTCTGCCAGAAAGAGTACTTGTCCATTCCCTAAGTTTCGATGCAGCATAGGCTTCAGGTGCTCCACCCCCTGCAACAATGGCAGGTTTTTCAAGGACATCCTTTGATACCATCAAAGCATCGTGTACAGATCTCTCAGCTTCATCCACCACTCTTTGTGAGCCGCCTCTTATGAGAATAGTTACAGACTTGGGATGTTTGGCTCCCTCAACGAATACCCACTTGTCAGTTTCGACTTTTCTTTCTTCAACCAAATCGGCACTTCCAAGGTCTTTGGCAGTAAGATCATCAAGGCTATTGACAACTCTCGCAGTAGTTGCCCTTGCCATTTTTGTCATATCTGATTCCTTGACGCGCCTTACAGTCAGAACGTTTGCTTTTGCAAGGTAGTGTTGTGCAATATCATCGATTCCCTTCTGGCATACCACTACATTGGCGCCACTCTCGATTATCTTATCCACCATAGATTTGAGCATTCTGTTTTCCTCTTCAAGAAACATTTTCATCTGATCAGGCGAATTGATGTTTATCTTTGCATCAAACTCTGTCTTCTCAATCTCAAGAGCAGAGTTTATGAGAGCAATCTTGGCTTTTTCCATTCTCTTCGGCATACCGCCATGCACAACTTCTTTGTCTAAGACGATGCCTTTTATTAATTTAGTATCCCGTAGACTGCCACCAGCCTTCTTTTCTACCTTGACGTCATCTAGATCAAGCCTAAAACCAGAATCTGTCTTTTCAGACACTGCGAGAGCAGCATCAACTACTATCTGAGCAAGATCCTCAGATTCTCCGGATACAAGTTTTGTTTGCATTGCAGTCTTGGCTATTCTTATCAGCTCGTGTTTTTCGTTGCCAGCAACCTTGTGTGCCATGCCGTTTAACACTTCAATGGCCTTCGTAGCGGCCTTCCTGTAGCCATCAACAATTACCGTAGGATGAACACCCTTGTTGACGAGCTCTTCAGCCTTTTCAATCAGCGCGCCAGCGAGCACCACCACAGAGGTTGTGCCATCACCTACCTCATTATCTGTAGCCTTGCTAATTTCCACCATCATCTTAGCTGCTGGATGCTGAACGTCTATCTCTTTGAGAATTGTAGCACCGTCATTTGTTATTGTCACATCGCCAAGAGTGTCTACAAGCATTTTGTCCATTCCTCTTGGGCCAAGCGAACTTCTAACTATTTCAGCAATAAGCTTTGCAGCAGTGATATTGTTTTTTTGGGCATCTCTGCCTTTGGTCTGCGATGTACCTTCCTTGAGAATTAACACGGGGACGCCCCCAGCTGAACCCTGTTGTATTGACATTTTTCACATTTCTCCTAAAATTGTAAATTTAGAGGGATTGCGCGGGATATTTTAAATTTGCTGTAAGGTTATTATATGCTATTTTGCAAGCCTGATGCGAGCTATTCCATTGATGTACTGAATGTATTTTACTTCAGGGCTCATCGCAGTTTCTGGCAACTTTGCTAAAAGTTCATACTTTCTTGTTCCACGGGCAACTATTCGTACCTGCCGGGTTTCTGCTTCATATTTTGCGCTAATATCTGAAGCATTAGTTACACCACGTAGCTCGGCGATTACCTCATAGTAGTCTGGACCCTCTATGACTTCAGGCGCAGCAGGCATAACATCCTCAATTCTAGGCCTGATATTTCTTGCCAGGGGATTTCGAAACACCGGTTTAACGCCAACCTCCTTTGCGACGTTTCTGAATTTTACGGAGTTAGGCAGTGCCCTCCATGCAAGGCCAGTAAGAGCACCTGCAACAAAGCCGCCAACGTGAGCAAGATACGCAACGCCTGCTTCACCAGCAGGTCCCAGTTGGCCAATAACTGCAAAGATCAATTGCAGCACGAACCAGAATGGTATGTAGACCAGCACAGGTATACGAACCGTGTAGATGAAGAATACTGCTATTACAGTAAGGATATTGGCTCTTGGGTACATAACAAGATAAGCGCCAAGGACGCCGGAAATTGCACCTGATGCGCCGACTGCAGGTACCTCTCCTTGACCAATTGAAACAGCGTAAAAGCTATGGGCAAGCGCTGCCGCTGCCCCCCATCCAAGATATATAAGTATGTACTTTATACGTCCATACCTATCCTCAATATTGTCGCCAAATACAAAAAGAAATATCATGTTACCAACAATATGGGCAATTCCTCCATGCATGAACATAGATGTAATGATCGTAGGAGCGCTGGCAGGAAAGTCATGGACTATCCTATCAGGAACTGCACCATAAGTCATAAATATATCCTCAGTTGCGCGGGGATCTGAGAAGAAGTTTGTGGCTGATGCCTCCCAGATAAAGATGATCACGTTTATGGCGATCATGCCATAATTCAAGTAGGGCCTTCCATGCACACGTTCTATGTCATCGTGTATAGGGAACATACTATCCCAGTCTACCTGTAGCAGGATGCATTGACAAGAAATAAGCCTTTGTGCTATGAAAAGCCAAATGGGTTTGTATTCGGCATGTCATCTCCAGCTTTTTCTCCATGTGCCTTTCTTTTATGTCGCTTCATTCGTTCCTTATCATTAAAGACCATATTGCAGTGCTCGCACTTCCACACCTTTTTTTGCTCGCTGCCGCCTCTTATTTTGCTAAAGAGATCCATTAACTGCCGATGACGCTAGACGGATTGATTAAAGTTGCGCTCCGAGTCACGTAAACAGAAGACATCTTAAAGAGGAGTACAAGTTTGATCTGTAGTAATCATGGCATTTAAGATGAGCATTAGCCATGGACAAATAAAACTATCATTTCTTTTGTGATTCTCAAGATACGGAATAGATGCATAGAAGCGACTAAACCTCTCTTAACAACTATACAATTATTGGCATGGGTTAATTCACAGAATTCATCTCACTTGAAACTGTAATGACATTAGCTAGATTATTGTCCTACTCTGGGGGTAATGACATTTTTCTTGCACATCATTTATGTGCTAACGTGTAAATACTTCATCTGTAAGACAGTTGAGGCACATACGTGCGTCTATGCCCGCTATTCCATAACTATCATGGTCAATGTTGATTTGACGCCGTTGAGCTTTCGAAGCTTCCAAGTGATCGTTTCCTTTACCCTATCCATTGTGTCAGATTCAACCTGTGCTACTATGTCATAGACACCGTAAACTTGGTAGACTTCCTTAACACTTTCTAGCTTTTTCAATTCATTAACAAGAGAGTCCTCACTTCCCAGCTCAGCATTCATGAGAACGAAAGCTTTTGGCATGCATGCTTGATGAAGTCTGATGTATAAAAATATGATCTATACTTCATTCTTCAACTTGCTTTCATCGAACGGTTCAGCCTTTTCCCATTGGTATGCAAACAGGTCAAAGCACCATTCAAGAAATTCCTTGTCCTGTCCATAAAACATGGTATTTAGATCTGCTTCGCCTCTCATATTAGGAAAGAGCACACACCCTTGCTTCTCATTAAAAATCGTCATCACCTTTACCTCAGGCAACATCCTACGCTCAACGAGGCCTGTGCTGATGAAATTGCGCCATCCAAGTTTTTGAAGAATCTGTGTTCGCCCTTTTGGGACAACCGAATTGGCTGCAAAAATATACGAGAATCTTACGCCCTTCTCCACTCTACTGCTCACAGTCTCAATAAGGTCGAGTGGCACCTGAGCCATTGTCTCTCGGATATATTGTTCAGATTCACTATAGAGGTTCTTCCAGCGCTGGAGTATTGCCATGACGCCATGCACTATTTCACAGCTCTGAAAAGTTCCCATTCTCTGAATAAACTTGATTGGCAGGTCCCCAAGACTGTGATCGAGAAAAAATTCTTTGTTACGATATAGAAAATCATAACTTGGCATCAGCATTACCACCGTTCTTCCATAAACAGTCAGCATGAGTTCGCCTTCTCTACCTTTAGCTACTAACCCTGCTTCAATTAGACGCATCATGTTCCGATGTGCTTCTTGCATAGTAGCATTAAGCTCCGTGGCTAGCTGAGAAAGACGATGATTCTTTTGGTTGAGCTTTGTCAGCATCAAGAGACGGAGGTCGCCTGCAAGCTCAAAGAATAAAGACCCGACGCCTTCATTAGGCTCCTGATCTGACATCCAGCATCTACACACATCACAGGTTTAAAAACCTGTCAAGCTGACATAGGTGCTCATCAGGCGTTATATATTAGAGCAAGAATTATAATTTGGCTAAATCCATTGCTTGGGTAACATGGGTGAAAAGAAGTCCATCTCGGCTCTCGTAAGCGGAGGAGAAGCCAATGCAGGACCACCATTGGGTCCAGCAATGGGTCCGATGGGAGTAAATGTACTGCAAGTTGTGAATACCATCAATGAAAAGACAAAAGATTTTCCAGGCATGAAGGTTCCAGTCAAAGTAGAGGTGGATACCGAAACAAAAAAGTTTACGGTTGAAGTTGGCATCCCACCTACAGCTGCTCTGGTAGCAAAAGAGGCAGGGATAACAAAGGGCTCAGGCACCTCTGGCACCAATTATGCAGGAGAATTAGCAATGTCAAGTGCAGTAAAAATAGCCAAAATGAAGATCGATGGCTCATATGCTAAGGATCTTAAGGGTGCAGTCAAAGAGGTTCTTGGATCTTGCATCAGTATGGGTGTAAAGGTTGAGGGCAAACCTGCAAAAGAGGTATATGCAGATATTTCTGCAGGGAATCATGACGCCCTACTCAGCAATTCTCAATAGCAATGCAACCTGAACACATCAGAGCATATATTCCTTGTAATAACACTAATTGAATCTAGCAATCCTGTTGTTTTTCGTTCTACTACTCTATCAGTACTGTGCTACAATATAAGAAAGGACTTAAGCCTACTGTTTTTTAGTGAGAAACTAGGCAATTTCACGCCTAAAAAGATATCAAGGACTGAATGACAGGTAACCAACCAATAAATCTTAAATAATAATTCATGCACTTGTATGTTGTCTGAACATGAGTGAAGAAAGGAAAACGGCAAGCATGCACGCTGCTAGTAGCAACCTGGCAGAATTGAGCGAGAGAAATTTTGATGAAATTGTGGGAGGCAGCAAGCCAGTATTGGTAGATTTTTGGGCAACATGGTGCGGCCCTTGCCAATTCATGCTTCCGATATTTGACAAACTAGCTAAGAAATATGGAGACAAAGTGGCATTTGGAAGGCTGAATGTTGACGACAATCAAGGGATTGCAATGCGTTACGATGTATATGCCATTCCAACGTTTATCATGTTTATGAATGGCAAGACAGTAGACAGGGCCGTCGGTGCAGTTGGAGAAAAGGGTCTAGAAGGTTTGCTTCAAAAGTACCAGTAAGCTTGGCCCTAGAGGTACGCAAACGTCGGATCGTTCTTTCTTTTCTTGGCAACAATCATATTCAAAACTTCCCTTTCGGAATCATTTAGTCGATGGTTGAACCTCTCAAGCAGTTGCTTTGCCTGCCTGCTGTTAAGATCTGTATAAAAAACATCACCCTCATTTATTTGACGACCAATTGTCGGTTCTTTGATCGACACTGCTACCTGCATACCCGCAGTTGCTTCCTCAATTGCTTTTCCGCTATCCTGTATCTGGTGTATAGTGCCTACCTTCTTGCCGTCTTCATTTATCACATGCACTTTTTGTCTCAGCTTGCCTGTTTGAATCTCTGCACCAAAGACAGCGGGATCATTGCGCCTAAAAACAAATCCCTTGAGAAACTGGAATTTAGATATTGGTGGTAACTCATTGAACATGATCGATTCTTCATGTTCACGTTGATATTGTACCCACTCGGTGTAACTTCGAACAAGGTTGTATATTATCTGCTCATTAAAGATCTTTACCCCACGATCCTGTGCCTCTTTTTGTGCATCCTCGAGCACTTTGACGTTAAAGCCCAGGAGGACTCCAAGGTAGCGATCATTCTCTTTCACAGCACCGGCTTCCACTACATCTCTTCGGGTAATGTTTCCAATGTCTGCCATTCTAATTGCAACATTTGCTTTCTTTAGTAAGTCTATTATTGCCTCAAGTGAGCCTATGGTATCACACTTTAATACCACTCCACTAGTTTGGGTGTTGCTTACAATTGCATTCTTGACCTCAGACTCTACAAGTGACTTTAGGTGGTCAAGCTCATCTTTGCTCTTCCTATGGCTGGTATTGTAAACGTATACAGGACTTCCTGCCAACACGCCTTCAAGGTCAGGTGATGTTATCTTCAGGCCTGCGGCGGCTATTACTTCATCAACCTGTTTAAATTTGTCTCGCGGGTCTCGCATTTCGTCAAGGGGCTTTGGCAACAATAATGCTTTTATCCTAGTTGAAACTGCACCGTCCCGCTTACCTACAACGATGCTATCCCCATGATGCAGTACTCCGTCAAGCAATATGATGTTTGCAGACGGTCCAAGACCTGTTTCTTCATTAGACTCAAGCACAATACCCCGCGCAGCATCTTTGGAATGTCGCTCCAGTTTCTTTCCCATATATTGCTGTGTTAGACCCACCAAGACAGCTAAAAGTTCTGCTATTCCCACGCCTTTTCTTGCGCTGACAGGAACTATCGCAACCTCCTTTGTAAAATCTCTAACTCGCCAGAAGGCCTCTGAGGGATAGCCTAATCTTGAGAGCATTCCTAAAACGTTGTATATCTTTTCGTCAAGCAAAGTCTGTACAGCGGCATCTTGCCGTTTTACATCTTCAGAAATCAATGGGGAAGAGCTGCGCCAGCCAGCAACCATGTCGACTTTGTTCAGCGCAATTACAAATGGCACTCTGCGCTTTTTCAGAATTTCCATGCTCTCGATGGTCTGGGCTTCAAACCCCTTGTTTACGTCGACAACGACTATAGCAATGTCGGCTGCAGAGCCGCCACGCGTGCGCAGGTTAGCGAAAATCTCATGACCAGGCGTATCAATGACCAGCAGACCAGGTATTGCTGCTTCTGCTTGGGCAAGCTTAGCGTATAGCGGCCCAGTTATCTCTTTAATAGTTTCTAAGGGCAAAAAACTTGCACCTATGTGCTGCGTTATACCACCTATTTCTCTCTTCTGGACTGCGGTACCACGAATATTATCCAGTAAGGAAGTCTTGCCCGAGTCTACATGACCTAAAACTACCACGATTGGCTGCCGAAGATCCACGTATATAGATCAGCCAAAAATGACACGCGACTCTTTTATGAAGCTTTCAGGCGAATCTGAGGCATGGATAATGTTGTCGGTAAACCCTAGACCAAAGTCGCCTCTGATGGTCCCGGGAGCCGCTTCAAAGGATTTGGTCGAGCCAATCATAAGCCTTACTGTGTTTACTGCATGGCTGCCCTCTAGAATGCATGCTACAACAGTACCAGACATAATAAAGGATAACAATTCGTCAAAAAATGGCTTCCCCTTGTGGACCGAGTAAAATTCCTGTGCCTTTTCCTTGGTAAAATCGTATGACTTTAAGTTCCTTAACTGTAAGCCTTTTTCTTCAAAACGAGCCAATATCTTCCCTGTGAGGAGGCGCTTAAAACCGTCAGGCTTGATGACAATTAGTGTCTGCTCAGTTCCCATAGTCTCTATATCTACTGATACTATTTTTTCGTGTGCAGTCCGCCCTTTACATAACGAACTGTCCACTTGAGTTTTCGAGGATCGCGCTTTAATACCCGCATATTCTTTTTGCATTTGCTTGAGCAGGTCCATTGTATATGTCCGTCGTTTCTTACAAGCATGATTCCATGTCCGCTGGTGATATGTTTACCACAGAATGAACAATTACGTAGAGATGTTGCTGTTTTGCTCATTTAACATCATCACCGTATCTTGCGAGCTTCACGCTCGGTTTCTCTAAGCATCAAGACATCATTCATCCTAATAGAACCCTTGACATTCCTTGTAAGAATTCGGCCTCTATCTTTGCCTTCGAGGACTTTGACACGTACCTGTATGACTTCGCCGGCTATTCCTGTCCTGCCCACTATCTGGATGACTTCTGCAGGGACGACCTTTTCTTCAGCTGCCTTGCTGCTCATCTATTAGTCTCTCTCCACTTATCATTTTTGGGCTGCGGCTACACCCTTCATAGTGCTTATAGAACTGACTACCTGCTCTACAATGTGTTGAGCCTCACCAGCATCGACAATTGTGGCAGCTGCCGAGCCCACATCGATTCCAAGTGATGCACCCAGCTGCTGCTTGCTAGGTACAAAGATAAATGGAGCGTTTCGCTCTTCACAGAGAATAGGCAGATGAGCAACAACTTCTGGTGGCTCAACGTCCTCAGCAATTACAACTAGCTTTGATACGCCGCGTTCTATAGCTTTAGTAGTTTCATTGGTACCCTTACGAACTTTACCGCTCTGCTTTGATACCCTAACAGCCTCATAAACTGCATTTACCAGATCCTTAGAAGTTTCAAACTTAACATAATATGGCTTACTCAATGTTTCTATCACCCATTGGGATCATCTTGATCTTCTGTGTAAGAAGAAGAAGCGTATTAAAAATGTTGTCCATTATGATATCTGAGACCGTACATATCTACGATATTCATCAACCTTTGAGTCTAGCAGAGATTTGTCAGTCGATTCTGCATACATCCGGATAAGAGGTTCAGTTCCACTAGGCCTTAACATCAGCCAGGTCTCATCATCAATCCAGATCTTGGCTCCATCAAGCGTCTCGATCTTTTGAGGGCTTCCATGCTCGATGCATATCTTAATTATCTTATCAACCGCTTCTCTTGAAGGACAGGAAAACTTGGTCTTATATTGGAAGCTCTGCGGCAGATGTGCAATTTGATGTGAAAGCGACATATCAGATGCAGTTATCATATCAAGCATAAGTGCAGTAGCCATTGCACCGTCTCTTACCTCATTTAGCGGACCATACATAAAGCCACCATTTTCCTCCAGCCCAAGTGGGCAGCTGCGCTTTACCATTTCTCGGGAAACTTCGACGCTTCCAACCTTAGTGTGGATGATTTTAGAGCCTGCCTGTTCTGCTACAGCAGATAGTATCATAGAGGTGTTGATAGGACAAACAACCTCAGAACCCTTATGTTTTTGTGACAACAAGTGCTTGACCAAAAGCGCACCAGTCTTGTCACCCATATAGATTGCGCCAGTGTTGTCGCAAAAGATACTACGATCGCCATCACCGTCATATGCAACACCAAAATCTGCCCCCGCCGATCTGACAGCTTCTGACAATATTTCAAGATTGTCCGGTGTTGGCTCTGATCCGCGACTAGGAAAGTCACCGTCTATCTCGCCATTGATGACAATTACTTTGCAACCAAGCTTTTTAGCTATGATCGGAGCAACGACTGCTTGTGCACCATTTCCAGTATCCATCACTACGGTGAATTTTCGTTGTTTTATCCTCTCTACGTCTATCAAGGCAAGTACAGCCTCAATGTATCTACCGACAATATTGTGATCATTATAATCTTGACCAGTGCCATCTATTCGGTCAAATCTCTTTGAATAATAAATATCCTCAACCTTGAGCTCGTCTTCTCGGGGAATTTCTACGCCATCGGCTGCAGTAGGTTTGATTCCGTTATACTCTGGAGGATTATGGGATGCAGTTATCATTATCCCTCCATTGTATCCGAGTCGCTTTGCAGCATACTGTAAGCACGGAGTTGGTATAAGGCCTGCGTTTGCAGTGTCAAGCCCCGCAGAATTGAGAGTAGACCTGACAAGTCTTGACAGAACAAGATGCGATTTCCGTCCATCATAACCTACCACTATGGCCCCTTTGCCAAAGTATGTACCAAGAGCATAGCTTATATCGATCACAAGGTCATGTGTAAGCTCTTGACCGTAAACTCCGCGTACTCCATTTGTACCAAAGAGTCGCGGCTTTACATTGCTTGCTTGCATGTCTATATATGATGGTTTTGAGGTTGCCAAGATATAAATAGATAAATTTAGCTGTGACTTCTTGCAGTCGTAGTAGGGCGGGGGTTGCCAAGCCCGGTCAACGGCGCAGGTCTTTTTTTCTTTTTCTTGCGAGAAAAAGAAAAAGAGTGCGAAGCTTAGAATGAGCCGGTTGGTTCCTGCAACCCTGTTCCTTAGGGATTCGTGGGTTCAAATCCCACCCCCCGCACTATTAGTTAGATGGTTGTAGAATCAGCTTTGGATGACAGCTGAATTAAGCATCAACTGTTTTTGAACAAGAGATCATACATTCCTTCACAAGAAGGAGATACGTACAGTAATCACTCATAATTTTGTAATAATAAAATTGTTTTTCTACCTACCGTAACAGGAACTATTATTCATTGTAGCTAATTTTATTTACAATGTTGGTTTGAAGGGTATCAATATACAAACATAGTATATTTTTCGACCTATTCAGTAGGTAACCTTGCTTTGCTACTTAAACTGGTACGAGAAGGGTGGGGTGGATTAGAGAATAGAGACAGGATATAGATATTTCCAGCAACAATTAAAAATGCTGAATAGAGGGTTTTAAAAGTGTCTCAATATTGCTCAAATCTATCAAGCTGACAAAATCGTCGGCCATTTACATTCTTCTAATTTTTACCCCAATAGCTGCCGGGTTGGAGTTTGTGCATGCTGACGATTTGGTTCTATTTGTGGTATCAGCAATAGCACTGATTCCACTTGCAAAGTTGATAGGTGATTCCACAGAACATCTTTCAACCCACTATGGTCCCACAGTAGGATCACTTCTGAATGTTACCTTCGGTAATGCTGCAGAGATTATTATTTCTGTGGTAGCTATAAACGCAGGTCTCCTAGACTTAGTAAAGGCGTCCATTACTGGATCAATAATCGGCAATATACTTCTCATCTTTGGGTTGAGTATTATCGCGGGTGGCTTTAGACATAAAGAGCAAAGCTTTAGCAGAGAAAATATCGGCATTCAATCATCAATGCTTTTCTTGGCGATAATCGGTCTTGCAATTCCAACCATCTTAGCAACCACCATACTTTCAACGTCAGAAAAACAGGTGCAGGTACAAATACTGAGTGATGCACTAGCAGTCATCCTTTTGATTGTTTACATTCTTGGAATAATGTTCACCTTCATTACTCACAAGCACCTGTTCACACCGCCTGAAACTTCCCAGGAAATACATGAAAGCAATGGGACACATTGGAGCAAGAAGAAGTCATTCGTACTCCTTGCCGTAAGCATGGCTGGTGTCATAGTAGTAAGCGAGATATTGGTGGCTTCTGTCGAGAAGACAGGTGAAGTACTTGGCTTTGGTCAACTCTTCGTTGGCGCAATAATTGTAGGTATCGTGGGTAATGCAGCCGAACACAGCAGTGCAATTCTCCTTGCAAGAAAAGGCAAGATTGAGCTTTCGATCGGAATAGCAGCAGGCTCAGGCACCCAGATTGCACTTTTTGTAGTTCCTATTCTGGTATTCGCAGGCATCGCAATGGGACAGCCATTTACGCTCGTATTTACGCTGCTGGAGCTTGCGACACTTTTTCTAGCAGCAATAATACTGAATTTGATAGTGCACGACGGCAGAAGTAACTGGTTTGAAGGCGTGATGCTGACTGCAGTCTATATCATAATTGCGATAGCATTCTTTTTTGTTCCAGATTAGTCCTTGAATCGTCTGCTCAAGTGGTTCGTGAGTTTTGTATCGCAATCATGAGCATAGGCGACTTGACCGGACGGCGATGATACTAAACTTGCAGCTCTAGCATAGGGCACGAATATGCCAAGATGCCTGCAGCGATAAAGCATGAGGTAACCAACTCTTGTAAAAAATCTCAGTGTTCTTTACTATCTAGACTATCTGTCGGTCGTAATTCAGAGCACTTCGTTAACCCCTGTTGTGGCTCTCATGTCAATTCTTCTTTTGGGTGGTGGTTTCGCATGATATTGATTCCTCTTGTGTTGACGTTAGTGTTTCACTAGCAGCATTTGACCTTTCTGTTATAGCCTTCGGCGTTTGCATCATAGTCATCCATAGTCATCGCCAGCGAAACGGTCTCCTCGAGAACCTATCCCCCATCAGATGTTTCTCCATCATCGTCATTGGCTCCATCATCTCTACCTTCAGCGATTTCGGCTGCTTGTGATGCTGCTTCTTGTGCTACTTGTGCTGCTGCTATTAGCTCAAACGAATCAAATATAACTGTCCGGAGTATTTATTGTGTAACCATCCGAGTCCATCATGGGATGCGGATGTCGTCATTTTGATCTTTCTGTCTTTCCCCCCTTACGCCTTTTCAAAGATTAGAGCATTAGTATATGGCAACACAATAGGCTAGGAAATGATAAGTGCAATGTGAGGATAATCATAAGCAAGCGCACATTTCTGTGTCCTGAGATGGATCTGTTTGAGGAGACCGAGCAAGATAAGAGCTATTAAGGGAGATGTATATATCCTCACGAGGCGCTGTCGTTACTGAATTCAAGAATCATATTGATTAGATGCCTGTGCATCCTTGAGTCACTAGAGAGCTCAGGATGAAACGCAGTCCCAATGATGTTTTTTTGCTTGACCGCCACGATTCTGTTGTTAAGCTTGCCGATTACCTCAACATCCTTGCCTACCTCACTTACGGCTGGTGCCCTGATAAAGACTCCCTTAAACGCCTCTTTACCTAGCATGCTTATTGAAACGTCTGCTTCAAAGGAGTCGCTCTGTCTTCCAAAGGCATTCCTCTCAATGACTATGTCAAGGTTGCCTATCAGTTTCTGCTTTGTGTCTCCTACAATCCTGTCATATGCCCTCTTGGACAGCATTATCATACCAGCACATGTTCCAAGCACCGGCATGCCTTCTGAAATACGCTTCTTTATTACCGGCATGGAGCGCTGAATACCGGTAAGGGTGCTTTGCACAGTGCTCTCGCCACCTGGCAAAATGAGACCATCAATCTTTTCTATCTCCTCGGGGTAACGTACCATCTTGATACTGCCATCCATATCAAGCTGTTGCAGCGCCTGGCTTGTAGCAGCTGTGTTTTCCTCTATGTCTCCCTGAAGAGCAAGAACGCCAATTGTGACTGATTTCTTTTTGCCATTACTAGCACTACTGTTCAGGCGTGCTCGCCTCTTTCCTGCATACGAAGCTCAAGATTATTTGTGTCCATGCCAAGTAGTGACTTCTTTTCATCAACCATCTTTTGTGCCTCCATCACTATCTTGGGATCGTCATGGAACGTCGTAGCAAGCACAACTGCCCTTGCCCTCTGGGCAGGGTCGTCAGACTTGAAAATACCAGAACCTACAAACACACCATCGCAGCCAAGATTCATCAAGAGCGCTGCGTCTGCAGGCGTGGTAATTCCCCCTGCTGCGAAGTTAACTACAGGCAACCTTCCAAGGCGCGCCGTTTCTTCAACTATTTCATACGACACTTTCAGTTCGCGTGCGGCCTTCATCAGCTCTTGTGTGCCGCCGTCCTGATATATCGATCTGACCCTGCGTAACTCGCTGTTAACAATGCGGATGTGAGTTACTGCCTCAGACACATTGCCAGTTCCAGGCTCGCCCTTCGTCCTTATCATAGCGCAGCCCTCTTCGATCCTGCGCAATGCCTCGCCAAGATTCTTGGCTCCGTTGACAAACGGAGTTGTAAAATCCCACTTCCAGATATGGTGTTCTTCATCCGCAGGCGTGAGCACTTCGCTTTCGTCGATCATGTCGGCGCCCACGGCCTGAAGTACCTTTGCTTCGTCGGTATGGCCAATTCTGCATTTGGCCATGATTGGAATTGTTACTGCGTCCATTATATCCTGAATTACCTTGACACTTGCAGTCCTTGCTACTCCGCCTGCCTTCCTAACATCGTATGGCAGCTTGTCAAGGACCATAACTGCTACAGCGCCGGCCTCTTCTGCAATCACGGCCTGCTCTACGTTCGTCACGTCCATTACAACCCCGTGCTTTTGCATGTGGGCAAAGCCGCGCTTCAATAAAGTGGTTCCGCGAACCATGCGGGCATTCTCTATTGTCTCTACTTTAATGCCCTTGGGTTTTGGCTCAGTGGCCACGAGAGATATTGTCATTACCTACTACAACCTCAATTTGCTCAAATGCTCTATATATTTTCTGTTGGATGTGCTCTCCAACGATCGTGTTAAGCATTAACCATATTTTTACTATTATTAGCAGGATTAAATAACTAAAAAGCCTCCGAGTCTAGCCGGCTGAACATTTTCAAGCCGCATTTCCTGCTTAGCCTTGAGCATGAATATATGTTATGTTGTTAAGGCCAGCCCTTTGCGGTAGTAGTCAGTCTTTCTTTGATATGTATATATAGCAGTTTACTGGGAATTGTCTACTTGATATTTTTCCTCTCCATCTTTAAAGTCAAAGTACATTGCCGTGGAGTTATTTCAATTGCAACCACTTTAGTCGTATTGCAGTAAAAACCCACCGTTTTTGTGTTCACTATAATTGTTGCTGGACGACTATCAAGATCTATGCTGAGTAGACCTGATGTAGTTCAGAAGGCCGCCAGCTATCAGAACTTCTCTCTGCCTTGGAGTCAGATCGAGCTTGAGTGTGATGTTATTCTTGTCAGCTTTAGCTTCAATCGTTTTATCCCCTTTCTTCAGGCTGCTGACTACATTTTCTATTGTAAGGAGTTTGCCCTGAGCCAGCAGCTCAAAGTCAGACGAGGCATTGTGGAACTCAAATGGTATTATCCCAAAGTTGATTAGGTTTGCTTTATGGATCCTTGCAAAGGATTTTGCGATCACACCTTTGACTCCGAGGTACATAGGTGCCAATGCAGCATGCTCTCTGCTAGACCCCTGACCATAGTTTTCACCTCCAATAATAAAGCCACCGTGCTTTTCCTTTGCTCTTTTTGTAAATTCAGGGTCAATCCAATAGAACACGTACTCACTTATTGCCGGCACATTGCTCCTGAGGGGCAGTATCTTTGCTCCAGCGGGCATTATAGCGTCAGTGCTGATATTGTCTCCTACTCTTATCAGCACTTCACCCTGCAGCACAGATTCCATGGGCTGCCGTAGCGGAAGTGGGCGTATGTTGGGACCTCTTGATATCTGTACCTTATCCGCCTGATCTGCAGGAGATGGAGCTACAATGGATGAGTCATCGATTACAAACTTATCCGGCCATGAGATATTAGGATACTCTCCAAGGTCGCGTGGATCAGTTATCTTGCCTGTCACAGCGCAAGCAACACACACTTCAGGCGATGTTAGATAGACCTTGTCGTCCTTCGTGCCGCTTCTTCCCGGCCAATTACGATTAAAGGATCTAATTGAAATCCAATCAGTTCCTGGTGCAGAACCCATGCCTATGCAGCCTTGGCAACCGCTTTCAAGCAATCTGGCTCCAGAAGCAATGATATCGTATATTGGACCGTCACGCGCTACGGTCTCAAGCACTTGCTTTGAACCGGGGTTAATAGCCATCGTAACATTTGAGTGCACCTTCCTTCCCTTGAGCACATGAGCAACAGTCATCATTTCAACATAACTTGAATTGGTGCATGAGCCGATGAGCACCTGATGAACATCAATGCCCTGCACTTCGCGTACCTTGTACACGGCATCAGGGGAGCCTGGAAGCGCAATCAACGGCTCAAGCTCGCTCAAGTTTATCTCTATATTTTCATCATAGCTGCAGCCTGGGTCTCCTGTGTAACGCTTGTAGTCCTGTGGCCTGCCTTGACGAGTCAGATAGTCAAGCGTGACTTCATCTGATTCAAACAAAGATGTAGTGGCACCAAGCTCTGCGCCCATGTTACATATCGTTCCTCTTTGTGGGACACCAAGGCTCTTGATACCTTCGCCGTAATACTCAAAGATCTTGCCCACTCCTCCTTTGACAGACAGTCTGCGCAGCATTTCTAGGATTATATCCTTGGCTGTGACCCATGGTCTGAGCATGCCAGTCAACTTTACTCCAACTATCTTGGGCATTTTGGTGTAGAATGGTGCACCGGCCATGGCTACAGCTACATCCAGACCACCTACTCCAATTGCCAGCATGCCTGCGCCGCCGGCAGTGGGAGTGTGGCTATCAGAACCTATCAGCAATTTGCCTGGTACTGAAAAGCGTTCAAGGTTTATTTGGTGACAGATGCCGTTGCCCGGCTTGCTATAATAGATACCATACTTTGAGGCAAATGTTTGGAGGAAACGGTGATCGTCGGCGTTTTCAAACCCAGTCTGGAGAATATTGTGGTCTACATAGATGGCTGCATGTTCTACCTTAACCCGCGGTATACCCATGGCTTCAAACTGTAGGCATGCCATGGTGCCAGTTGCATCTTGCATAAGAACGTGGTCTACCTTAAGACCGATTTCCTGACCTGGCTCGACCTTACCTTCTATAAGATGACCCGAAATTATTTTTTGAGCGAGATTTAGAGAAGCCATTATCTCTCTGAGGTTTCTAGCGAGCAATGGATATTTAATAATATATGAGCACGATTGAATTGGTTATTATTCTGTCCTTGAATCTTGTTCTAAAATACACAAATCGCTTTAAAACTAACTGACTGAGCGGATAGTTTGACTATCTGGGCTGTTCTGCTGTAAGACGGTTATCTGATCACATAATCTACAAATGTTCCTATTTCTTATGATCAAACTTATGCAGCGGTAATGCAAATGAGAATATAGAAAATTCACGCTGATGATACCGCATCAGATTACTTTTTTGTATTTCTCTCTTTGTGTGTGTATAGACAAGTTAACGCTTATGGAAGCAATCTCGCCATCATCAGAAGCTCACGATAATAATAACAACAATCTGGCAACCACTCCATTATTACTGATAATAATATTGCAAAAAAAGCTCAATGTTATTATCTTTGCGGGTGAAAATATAACAGCTACTAATAATAATGCAACACCTCCCAAGTACTACTAATGATCCTGCACAAAGATACAGGGTTTGCGTGTACATGGCACTACCGACGGTAGATTCGATCATCGCTGCCATGCTCCATTTTTATTGTGTTTGTTATCACTGCCTCATCATCTTAAAAAAGAGAATGGATACTTGTAATAATAGTAAAGGCGGAGGAGTGTAAAAATAGCAAGTTGGGCTTTCTATTTGATAGAATAAAAAATAGGGTAGCAAGATGGTCAAATGACGGAAGTAGAGTAAACGATTCAGACCTTATCTTTTCTCTATCCTCATCCCACATTACTTTGGATACGGAGATGGGGCTCGTAACAACTGGTAGGTGTGCACTATTAATAAAAACCAACAGCGGACAATATTTTCGTGAAATGGAGCAGGAAGTTAAGAGGTTCCTTGATGCCATGGAAAGAGAAGAATCTTCTGCCGTTGACCTGCATTATGATACTATTACAGATGACCGCGGTTATCTATGGATAATTCTATATGGAAGAAAGATTGAAGATCTTTTGGTAG
>JBJMEA010000006.1:0-15449 GCA_045809625.1 Nitrososphaera sp.
ATATCGAAAGCTACGCTTGTAAAATGCCCTGATACTACTCACCATTATGACTCTAATATGAGATGTCTTGCCCTTGCAGTCAAGAGCCGTACTTCAAGCAGCGTCACGATAGGAGCACCTCTCAATGCCAATCTCGCTCCACCAGGGTATTACTATGTGCATGTCATAAACAGCTCTGGCGTCCCATCTTCTGCTAAGATAATCAGAATATCTGGGTCTGTTATCTAAATTAACGCAAGTAATACGCCTGAACTCCTAGAATGTGATAAATCTTCAAAACATTCTTTTTTTGCATCTTGCAAGCAGAGTTTTCTTAGATATTCTGATATCTTAAATGAAGATTTTACTGTATTATCAACTATTAAGTATCTTTCGTACTTGAGAATTAACTCTAATTGTATAAAATGCGATAGACACATTTTGAGTTCTCTATTATGCATGTAGTTCTCACTTGTTTCGTAGTTGTTTCTTATTCTCTTATGTTCTGAGAGGTTATTGTTGTTCTATCTTCTAAGTAGCCTTATCTCGATTCTCACGAAGCAATTGTTGTCTACATCATCAACACCCTTGCCTAAACCTCCTAAATTAGCAAAGTAGTAATTTTAGCTTGGTTAGTCATTTGCACCTACCTAATCTCTAGGTATCGAAATTCTTCTTACCAACTGATCTGCTTTTTGTCATAATAATTGTGTCCTGTAGGACCACCATCAGGCAGGGTTGCCAGCCATACGGGTGTACCAGCGCCCTCCTCAATCGATCTGGGAGCATTGCTTCCTCCCATGTCAGTTCTTACCCACCCTGGGCATACCGCGTTAACAAGAATATTGGTTCCCTTTAGTTCTGATGCCAACATGACTGTCAAAGCATTCAGGCTAGCCTTTGACAAAGAATAAGCCGGCCAGTGTCCACCTGATCTGGACATATATTCAAATTCACCAGCACCGCTAGAAACATTCACTATTCTTCCATAACTATTCTTTTTCATAAGAGGAATGAAGGCTTTGGACATACGCCAAGCACCTATCAGGTTGGTTTCAAGAGTAGTATTTACGGTTACTAGGTCTGCATTAGAGGCAGTTATGTTATCTTTATCAATAAGTATCGCTGCATTATTCACTAATATGTCAAGCCTTCCAAAAGTTTTTTCAACTTCATCCAAAATGCTGTCGACACTAACTTGATTCGAAACATCCAATTTCATAGATGTCACTTTTTTAATTCCCTCCCTACCAAGCTCCATTACTGCAGCTTCTCCATCGGCTGAACTTCTGTAAGTAAGTATCACTTCAATTTCCTTCATGGCGAGCTGCTTGACTACCTCAAAACCAATACCTCGACTGGATCCAGTCACGAGACCTACTTTCTGTTTCATATCTCTTAGAATTTATCCCATTGTAAATAATTGTTAAGGGTATAAACAAGTTGGTAAGCGAGCTTCTTTTATCTTCTTTCAAAAAATTGTTGTTTAAGGTGCCCTGATTCACCTAGGTTTTCCTGTGATTTCTTCTACCTCTTCCTTTTGTCTGTTTTGAGAAAATAGAATTTAATGATAATCACTTTAAGCAGTAGACCATATCTACAGCTGAGTGAGAACAAAAGAAGTTCATATATCTTTCTTCTACTGTTGTCTGCTCTTGATATAGAAGATGACAGTATAGAATAATTTTTTGATGATTTTATAACAAAATCCTGAATAGGTTGTAGGATGTCTATACTATATAACATTAGGATTATCCACTATTTGATAGTTCTCGATGTGTCTGATGGCAAAGATCTGAAAAAGTGACCACGAAATGGTAGTTTATGTCTATATGATTAAAACTTTTTTGCAAATATATCTGAATTTGAATTAAAAAT
Organism: Nitrososphaera sp.; assembly: GCA_045809625.1. Classification (GTDB taxonomy): domain Archaea; phylum Thermoproteota; class Nitrososphaeria; order Nitrososphaerales; family Nitrososphaeraceae; genus Nitrososphaera. The sequence goes on from JBJMEA010000006.1 coordinate 1,858, forward strand.
AAGCTGAATATATCAGAAGAGAAAGACTGCTTGCTCTTCTAAATAATCTGATATGAAACATGAATTGAAAGTCTTATCTTACATAAAACCATTGATAATCATGGCATCAAGAAAAGATGATAAAAAAGATGATAAAAAAGATGAAGGCACGAACACTTCCTCCTTCAGCCCTCAGCAGCAAGCAACAGCTGCAGCATCTGCATCCATTAATAGGGCAATCGAAGAAACTCGGGATAACATAAAGCGGACAACAGAAGAGACAAGAAGGGAAATACCAAAGTATGGCGAGGCTATGACTGACTTTCAAAGACAGACAGTTGATACAACAAGAGAAATGACAGACAGCTTCCTTGAATCTCAAAGAGATATTGCTAATTCATATCAGTCAGCATGGACCCCTGCAATGAATAGCATAATGAACTTTTGGTTCCCCTATACAAACTTTCCATCAGCAATGGCAGAAGCATATACTCGGTCAATTGCAACCATGGCGGAAAGTGCAGTGACTGGAACAAGAATGGCAAATAATATGATGGTAGCAGGTATGGAGTCTATGAGAACTACCATGGACTATGCTAGAGATAACGTAAGAGATATGACAAGACTAGCATCAAATAATGCAAGAGCTGCAGAAGAGATTACCAAGGGTGTGACAAGAGCTTCATCTGCTTCAATGTTTGCATCATCTAGGACAGGTTCGGCAGAAGAAGGAGAGGAAGGAAGACAAAGACGATGATTACTTCTTGGAAATGATCGATAACATCTAACTTCTGACATTTCTCTATTTTTTCTTCTTACATGATCTTCTGGTTGTATGGTGTATATCAATTACTAGTGTGGATTTGGAAAAAATTGTCCAAAATACATGCTTTACTAAAGAATAGTTTTTGGCATAAACATAGTTATAGTTATCACCGATGAAGAATGAGTTGGGCTATAAAGTACAACTCTTGCGTTAAGCCTTGTGCATTAATGTATTGTGGTGCATCGAAGCTATAGATTATGCCTAAACTATTGCTTAGTTGCCTCTGTCCCAATTAATGCTCTTATTGTTTGCACCCATGCCTTTTGGCTTTCAGAATTACTTATTTGTAATAATAGCTTATTGATAACCAACCCATTGTAGAGCGCTATGAGAGTCGAAGCGACAATGTCAATGTCTATATCTTCTGTTAAAAAACCTCTATCAATTTGTTTCTTTAGAAACTCTTTTACTACTTGGTATACTTTCCTCTGGTTTTCAGCTAATATTTTTTTCAGTTTTGGACTGCGTGTTGATAATGCAATCATTTCAAACCATATGGTATCTCCACCAAGACTTCCTTTTTTATATTCATCATAGAATCTCTCAGCATCTAGTATAATGTTCTCTCTTCTATTAAATAGCCTAGACAGCTGATTTCTTAGTTCTTCCAAATTGTGATCACATATGGCATAGAAGAGGTCTTCTTTATTTTTGAAATAAAGGTATAACGTTCCCTTAGCTAAACCTGCTGCTGTGGCGATATCTTCCATTCTTGTTCTATCAAAGCCATGTTTGGCAAAATTCTCCATTGCTGACTGCATAATCTTTTCTCTTAACTCTGTCTTATCTCGAGGAGTGATTTTTTTGTGCATTGTGATCTTTTTCTCTTCCTTATATGATCTATTATGTATAGCTGCGCCTCCTCTAATCGATTATGATTATTCGAAATAAAGTCTGTATTATTCTGTATGAGGAAGCATAAAATTTATACCAGAATGAGATCATATGATGGATGTCATTGCAGCATCTACCTCAATCTTGAGTGAGGCTTCCGTGTGACAGGTGTTTTTCTACTTCTTGAATTTTTGGGTAAATACCGATCAGTGTGGCCTGTTCTCCTTATGAAAAGGAAAACCAGTTCTTAATAAATATGACTGACTGGTCAGTCATATTTATTAAGAACTGGTTTGTATCAGTGGTTATGTCACTAAAGTTGTGGTCTTTGAACATGACCGTGCTCCTCGCAGCATTGTTCCTAGCTACTGCAGGCGGAATCTTGCAAATAGGCGCTGCAAGTTGGGATATTACATCGCATATACTAAGACAACCCGAGACATTTTTTACACCATCTCATACGGTGCTCTATACAGGTGTTGGGCTGACCACAATTGCAGCAATACTTGGCATATGTATTGCCATAAAAAATAAGGAAGAAATTCGCAGTAAGTCATTTTACACCGCTTTTAAATTATTGATGATAGGTGTAGCCATTCAACTTGTTTCGGGACCCGGTGACTTTATGTGGCATTCAGTATTTGGTGTAGATGGTCTTATGAGCCCACCACATTTGGCACTTGCCACAGGAATATTGATTAACTCTATTGCTACTGTAGTTGGGCTTGCAAGGATCATGCCACATATACAACTAAAGAGAAGTCAAACACTAACCAGAGCTATTCTTATTCCAGCTTTTGCAGCATTATGGTTTTCATCCATCTGGTATATCTTTATGTTCGTGCTTCCACTTTCTAATGGCGAACACTTTAAGCTCAATCCTGATCCCTCAGTCGCTGTAATAATTGCGACAATAGCACTTCCATTCATCAGCGCAATGATATTTCTTATTTCAGCTAGGACAATAGGCAGGCTGGGCACGGCAAGCATGGTAGCAGGAATAGTAATCACCACGAATGTGCTTGCAAACATTATTCCTGCGTACCAAGCTCTTGGGGCATTTCTCCCATGGCAGTTACTTGCGATCATTCCAGTTATTGTTGGAGCGGATATCGCAATCCACAAAGTACACTCAATAACTGGTACGATAATTGCAGGTGCTTTAATTGGCATCACATTTTACATCTTTAACTATCCGATGCTTCCAATGACATTTGCAGAACTGCTGAATCAGCCTAATTCGTCTATTAATGACATTTTGCCAAGTATGTATAGCAGTCTTTCACAGGTCATCATTATGACAGCAATTCCAAGCGCAGCTGCTGGCATAATTGGCGCAATTATTGGCTCGAGGAAGATACAACTGCCAAAAATTGATGTGGCGATATCGAGTTAGGAGGCATGAGAGCAAGCGGAGACCCAATTCTACAGTAACTGCTGTTTAGTTTTGCACATTTAGAAAATGAATCAGAAATGATAGTTTCTGAAACTAGCTCTGCACTTACAGATGGTTATTGCAATACTAATTATGTCGCTAAACACATCAAAAAGCGTAGGTCGATAGATAACAGAGAACTAGCATATTTGAGGAAACCTATTTGATGATATCAAATAGACCAAGGTAATCACAATAGGCAAGAAGCTCATATTGTACTAATAGTAGCTGAACATGTAACATTGACCACAAAGGTTACATCATGCCAAATCCAGTATGTAGTAATTTCAGAATAGGGAGATCTTTATGAAGACAACAATCTTGGGAAAAAAGGGGCCGCAAGTGTCTAAGAGCGGGCTAGGATGCATGGGAATGTCAGATTTGTATGGCAGTAAAGAGCCGAGAAATGATAAAGAAAGCCTCGCAACCATTGACGTAGCAATCGAATCAGGCATCAATTTCTTTGACACAGGAGACTATTATGGAATGGGTCACAACGAGCTTCTGTTGAGAGAAGCCATGAGAGGAAGGCGAGACAAGATTTTCATCTCTGTCAAATTTGGCGCGCTACGCGGCACAAAGGGAGAGTTCACCCGATATGGTATGCGTCCTGTTGCTGTTAAAAATTTCATATCATACTCCTTGCAGAGGCTCGGGACAGATTATATTCGATCTTTATCAAGCAGGTCGGCTGGATCCGCAAGTTCCAATTGAAGACACAGTTGGGGCGATCGCAGATTTAATTCAAGAAGGCAAAGTACGATACCTGGGCCCCTCCGAGGCAACTTCTGAGCAGATAAAAAAAGCCCATAAGGTGCACCCGGTGTCCGCAGTTCAGATCGAGTATTCTCTTGCCAGTAGAGTTGCAGAATCCAAGATCCTACCAACTATCCGTGAGCTGAGAATCAGTCTGGTGGCCTATGGCGCTCTGTCTCGAGGCTTGTTGTCCTGCCAATCGATTTCTCTTCAACCAAGTGATTTCAGAAACTATCTTCCTAAGTTTTCACCTGAAAATAAAGAACACAATGACAAGCTAGTCGATGAATTGAAAAGATTAGCTGACAGCAAAGGTGTGACGGCTGCTCAACTGGCCCTGCCTTGGGCCCTGCACTAGGGCGAGGACATAGTAACGCTCATAAGGACTTCCAAAAGAACACGACTTCTTGAGAACCTGAAATGCGAGAATATTCAATTGAGTGCTGCGGATTTAGCTTTCCTTGACAAGACCTTCCATGAAGGTGCTGTGGCAGGTAATCGTTATCCTGAATTTATCATAGATGTAGTACGATAAAAATTGATTCTGTATAACTAATTCCACTCGTCTGAACGCATCAGACAGAGTCCAATAGTAAATTTGGGAAAGCATGCATATATTTAGCGCCAATCTGGTACTGGTTAACTTTGAGGCTCTATATCAAAACACAATTTACCAACTACTCTTATTAGGAGATTTTGACATATTCAGAAACAAAGAGAGGAAATCTAGCATACTTCCAAATGTGCCTATATTCTTCATTGATGTATTGTAGTTTCTAGGAATGTCGAGACCGCATCGCTTAGCTTTTCTGGATATTGATAAATCACTCCGCGCCCTCCATTCTGTATTTGTATAAGCCATGCTTAGGGCACTCACTCTGAGATCGTTAGCGAGTTGGCAGGAGGTATCATGACAGCATCATCAGCACCTACAATTACCAGTGTAGGTCTGTCTATTTCGTAAAGTCGACTCATGCTCCCTTCCAGACTAGGGCTGCATTGAGTTCTAAGCTCAAATTATGATTTGAAGTCAGCTGTGTGGTTTTTGAAATGGCCAAATTGTAGTTTGGATGGGCGTCTCGCCATCCTTCTGGAAACAGAAATGGTATAAATCTCGCAATTCGTTCAGCAGCTGTGCCATGGTCCAGATGGATATTATAACTTAGCAGGCACCCTGGGGGACCGCGGGGATTAAAATTTTACAAAAAGATGAGGAGGGGGAGCAAGTTGGGGAGAATAAAAAAAGAGTAGAAAAGATCTATCCCTCTACCTTCTCCAATATAGACAGATTTTCCAGCTTACCACTCCGAATAGTACTCAAGGATTAAAAGAGTACACCTTCGTTACCAACGATTTCTATAACCCTATCTTGTGGGCTAAAGAGAACAGTCAACACTCTGTCTGTCTCTGTGGTTTGAGTTTCTTTGAAACTATCGAAAATATTAGCACACTCTCCAATACATATGCCGGTTGGCTCGCCACTTATCTGCCGACCATCAATTTGGACCACGAAACGACTATCTGAGCCGTCAGAAGCTTTAGAGTCTAACACGTTTCTAGGTAAGTCTATCTCCAATGCTCCTCCATCTATTCCAGGATTGACTAGGACATACATGGCATGTCTTGAAGGGTCTCCTATCATTCCAAATGCTGTGCCGCCTACTACATTATAGCTGATAGGTATCACATTTCCCTGATTGTCTGTGAGTTTTTGATACACGTTAGCAAAGCCTGGTTGTGCTATAGCTTCAAGTACATTAACATTGACTTCATCCTCAGTAGTAATATTAGATGCAACTTGTGCTGTGGCGTTATCCTGTGCCTGATTCGCAGTAGTATCATTTCCCATTTGCATAGTAACGCTCTGTGCATTTAGTGATTGAAAAGGCAGAAGTATTGTGGCGCTCATGATGGCGACAAAAACAAAAGATAGTGCCAAAAGATGTGCCGTGCGCTTTTCATTATTCTTTCCTTCGATAAAAAAAATTTTTTTTACCATTTTAAACAATTGTGTAATTAATACAACCTATTTAAGGGTTGCACCGATTTATTATTATTCAGTTTACCTTTGGGATGATGAAGACAATGGGGATTCAGTAAGATCAAAAAGACAATTGACGATGATCCGCCAGCCGCCTATCGATCCAGTGATCCTAAGTTTAGACTATTCTGCTTCTCCTTCTATACTGCCATTTGCTAAGGCCGCCTTCAATAGTATATTTCTACATGAATTAAGAAATTGTAAGAACGTTGGGCAAAGTGAAAAGATGATGCAGGGAATCAAAATGGACTTTGCCTTTGTGGTTCCTAAGAATAAAAATAGAAGCGCTATTCGGTTAAGACCTAGGAGTGGTGGTTGGAAATCCAATTAAGCAAAGCCGTAGCGATCTCATCTGGAGTAAGAATTAAAATGGCACAGCCAAACGCAAGATTTCCACAAAGCGCAAACAGAGGGCAGCCGCAGTATAATACTGATATCAACGTAGCCTCAATAAGAGAATTAGTACTCGAAGACCTAGATAACGGCTTTCTTGAGAGTCTTGATAACCTTTTGCCAGACACCTCTCGATTAGAGAGAAGCAAGGCTAGGACTGTGTTTGAAGAAATAAGATCGAATCCACTTCACAGAATTTTTGTTGCGGTACTCCCTCAAAGACCGGGTGGTAGAGACGCAGTGGTAGGAACGACCACGCTACTGGTAGAGCCGAAATTTATCTTAAGCGGCGGTAGAGTGGGGCATATCGAGGACGTAAGTGTAAGAAGGGGCTATGAAGACAGGGGTCTTGGACGCAGACTGGTTTCCCATGCTACGCAAGTAGCTAAAGAAATGGGTTGCATCAAAATGGTGCTTGATTGCTCTGAGGAAACAATGCCATTCTATGAAAAGCTTGGCTACTCATACCAAGACAAATGTATGAAAAAATTTCTTAAAGACTAGGCTCCGCCCAGCCCAGATGAATAGATATAATATTACTATAATTGATAGGATGCAGAGTCCGATTATTTCTTTTATTATATATTATGTCCTCGTATGTCATATGTCATAATGGATCTCTTTTTGCCAATTGATTTTTTTTCGAGCTGGAGGTTTGAGCTGTATGTGCTACTTACGGCATTAGTGCTCGTGCTTATTTCTTGGGTATGGTTATTCATAAAATCACTTCGTTCATACATGAAAACACCTGTAATCAGAAATACGGCGGTAGAAATATCTGAAAATAACAAAAAGAATCTTAGTAATGATCAACCATTTGTGAGCGTCATTGTTCCTGCTCGAAATGAGGAAGACAACATAAGAAAATGTCTTTTGTCAATACTGAAGCAGGAGTACTCTAATTTTGAGGTGATTGCTATTGATGATAATTCTGAGGACCGAACCCTCAAAATAATGAAGGAAATTTCTTCAAAGGAACTGCCTAGTAAGAAGAAACTTACAGTTGTTTCTTTATCTGCCAAACCCGATAGTTGGATGGGTAAGGCTTGGGCATCACAGCAGGGATATCTCAACAGCCGTGGAGAGATATTGCTGTTTACTGATGCTGATAGCTTCTTTGAAAGTAAGTTTGCCATTAGATTGACAGTGGCACAGATGTTATCCGAAAAACTTGATGCCCTTACAGGTGTCCCTTATCTTCCACTCATAGATTTTTGGTCAAAGGTTGTTATGCCTATTTGGAATCTCTATTCTGAAGTATTTAATCGAGGTATCGCAGATGCAAATGATCCGCGGTCCAACGTTGCATTCGTGATGGGAAGTTTCTTCATGATAAAGAGGGTAGTATTTGAAACCATTGGTACATACAAGTGCGTGAAAGATGAAATTCAAGAAGATCGAGCGATCGGTAAATTGCTTAAAACAAGCCAATACCGGTTAAAGATGTTCAAAATTGACCGCCTTGTTTCGGCGCTATGGTCCAGAGATATCTCCAGTTTGTGGCATGGAATTCGTCGCACTATTACGCCAGCATTAGTTGACAACAAATCGATAATAATTTCACACCAGTTGCTATTGTTTGCAATGGTTGCCCTGCCTTTTCTCCTGCTTCCTTATAATGCAGCAATGCTGTATGGAAGGTCCAGCTATATTCCGCAGTCTTCCGTTGTATCTGACCTTCAAAATAACAACACCCTCATTCTCTCATCAACAGCTCCAGATTCCTCGGGTGGAGTTCTGCAATCACATATCCAAAGTTTCATTCCCAATTATCCGTTTGTCCTGAATCCTGCAAATAAGGAAGAGTCATACCTGAAAAACATACTCTTTTGGCTCGACCTGTCGCTATGTCTTTTGGTAATAACTGCAACAGGAATAAAGAGCCTGATGAAGTACCGTTTGGTGCCATTTTACTCTGTATTGTGTTTTATTGGAGGCTCGTTCTTGATTGCATCCTACGCATACAGCACGTTTCCTCTCCTAATAGGGCTTGGTATGAAACCAGTCAAATGGAGAGGTAGAGCACATTTTCTTCATTCAAATTATAATGAAAAGAATAAAACAATATGATGTGCCACTGATTGGTTCTCGCTCAAACTCAAATGTGTAGTTGACAAACAAATCCCAGAAAGAGATTGATTGATACTTGGACAAAGATGCTTTTCTTGACCGCTCTATAGGATCCTTGGGTTGTCTTTAGTTCCAACAATTAATCAAGATATACTGGTCGTGCGATTCATCTCTACTTTCTTATATACACACAGTCTCCCTTAGTGCCAGCTATTTTTTATTGTACTGCATTGTCTGCTCATACTGGAGATAATAAGACCAGTATGGCTAAATTAATAGGTGATAATGACAAAGAAGATGCAACAGCGATAGATAGAGCCGTGAAGGATCACAGGGAAGACTACAGCGACGACCATCTCATGCCTGTGAATGGAATTCACATACCCTCAGGAGAGAGTCAACAACATACAGAAATAGATAATAATACTGTCTTCAACGAGAACAACGAGAAGCTTTTTGCCATTGTCACAATACATGACGTATCTCCGGAATATTCTGAAAAGATATTTCGCATAGTAGACGAGCTTGAGAAACTGGATATCCATTATAATTTAGCAATCATTCCTTATCTAAAGAAAAGGAGAGATAATCTCATTAACAGAAACCCTGAGTTCGTAAAGAACGTGCTTGGGTTTAAACAGGAGATTGCCTTGCACGGAAATTATCATGAGACCGACGACGGCAAGATTGAAGACTTTCATACCTTTTCAGCGGAGGAGGCCAAAAAGCATCTCCAAAATGCCATGACTGTGCTCAAAGATGCTGGAATTAATACTTCTGTTTTTGTACCTCCCACTTGGGCCATAAACAAGCCTACCATAGATGATCTAGTTCAGATAGGCTTTACGCTAGTAGAAGGAAAAGAAGAATTATTAATCATAGATCAGAAAGACACAACTAGATTGAACGCCGGTGTTCTGAATTGGGATCAATCTGGTTCTCCTCAGAAAAATAAAGAATATCTTACAAAGAATAAGTTTCAGTATAAGCTTGAGGTCATAGAGAAAAAATCAAGGCTCATTAGGATAGCGATACATCCAAAAGACCCCGAAGAAGCGTTGCAAGACCAGATTGAAATGATCCAAGATTTAAAGGAGAAGAATTACTGTTTTCTTTGCTATGGAGAAATGATAAGGATTAACAGAGGAGAGCAAATTCAAAAAGAACAACTGCAACAACGACTAATGCAGCAGAATTTGGTGGGTTCTGTTTGACTAATCTCAACTATGCTGAAATGCTGAAGGAACTTTGACGAAAAGATGATCCTGGGCTCTATGACCTCTTGTGTTAGGAGCTTTCAGGATCCGATTGTATATGGCTTGAATCTGTTTAGGATTATGGAGCACCTCTGGTACTTAATGAATGCGTAAGATGCCAATAAAAGATATTATACATTATCATGCTATCTTGAAATCTTGTTATAGTATATAGGAAAACCATCTACTTAAGTTTTAATTGCTTATTCGCAGTCTAGTGCCAAACTGAAGTAGATATATAAGGCTACCCTGATAGAAGACCTTAATTTTTATGCTCAAACTGTTCATTTTATCTCTAGTGCCTAATTAAGATACTGATTAAGTTCCATTTATTTACTAAAAAGAATCAAATCGTAGTCGACAGGGTTTGAATAAACCAACAAAAAGAATATTGCGATCCACGAGACAAAATAGGCGAGCACAATACAAGTCTACACATTCTAAGAAAAATGTATTCTCAATATTGAAGGAAAAATAATAGGTTGATTTTTCTAAAGACTATGGGAATAGCCATCGCTGTAATATTCATGGCGTCAGTGTGCATTCCAGCTAATGCTCACAAACCCTTGCAGGCGAAAAACAATAATGACCTTGAAAACTCATTGGAAATACCCAGCCATAGAATCTCATGGGTCATTTACAAAGAGCTTCAAGCGGGCGACATAAATTACTACAAGTTCAACGCAAACGCCGGTAAGAGATTTTATGCTGAGATGGATATTCCAAAAATTGATAGATTAGTGAACTTTACTCCATCTATAATATTAGCCAGAAAAGGGCTTAACAAAAACATGGTAAACGGCCAGGATATTGCCGTAAGCGAAATTGATACTACACCTTCATTACTTGAACAAGGTTTGAATGTTCTGGCCATAGAGTACATCGTGACGATACCTAGTAGAGAATTCTATGAAGAATTTAGTCAGAATAGACTCTGGCAAAGACAAAAGCTAGTAATAGATAGTATGCCTGCTAGTGGTACATATTACTTGATGGTTGTGAGTCAAGAACAGAGTGGAAAATACGTCCTAGCAATTGGTGAGATCGAAGACTTTGGCCTGACTGATTTTGTAACTGTTTTACCCGTTGCATGGTTTCAGAAAAAGTTCTTCTTTGAAGATTATGTCACTTCATTGATTGCAATTGCATTGGTGGTGGCTGTGACAACTATGACAGTAATTATGCTAGCAAAGCGAAGGAGGCTTAAGATTAGATCCAAGGCTAAATTGAGCTAACTAGAGCATTTCTTCATTGTCAAATACTGCGAAAAAGGCTTAGGTTAAGTTACCCAAGAAAGAAGTGAGCGATATATATTCTATATTTATATGCCAAAACGGAAAGTTAAGAAGAGATTATGAGGACTATATTTTCTAGATATAGTTCAGCAGTTGTGTGAATCATAGGTTAATTTAGTGAAAGAACGAAAATTTAGCTTTTCCTCAAAATGTGTTAATTCATTTTAGTATCGATGATGGTCTATATAACATTCAATTACTTTTTTATCTTACTAATGGAATGGAGAAAGGTTTTGAGCATAAGGAAATTGCAGGAGACGGATCGGCCGAAGATCGAAAATCTGATGTCGGCAGGAATATCAAAAAAGGAATCGAAATGTATGGAGAAAAAGTAATGTCTGGAGAAACACCAACTGCAGATGCTACGAGGTCAGATGAATAAAGACAATGACATCCAATTAGAACCCAACCTATCCGAAATAGATAAAATATTAGGATACCGAGTACTCGTTTCATTGACGGTGAACGAGTTTTTGCTGAAATTTTCTTGCGATAATGCTTTTCTAAAGCAACTTATATTATAACGCTCGTTGGATTTGGACTAAAATTCTGTCTTGTGCAAAAGCTATGTTTTAGCCCGTTAAGACATGCAAATAATAATAACAGCAAATGACGCTGCGGTCTCTCACTGTGCAATGATAATAACAAGACAGACAATTTTGACCAGAGTTTAAGATGAACTGCATGATGTATATACTCTATAGCATGTTTGCCTTTGCCTTCATGTTCATATTATCCTGAAATATTGGACAAGGAAGAAGAAGAAGAAGAAAAGCAATCATAACAACTGCCTAATGCTCAGTTATTGATTCGATACCAATTTCTATTGACTTTGTCATAAAAAACGTTACGCCGCTATATATAGTCATATTGTCTCATAATAAAAAGATAGTACAACAACTATGAATACAGTCTCTTAACCATAGTTCTAAATGGGTATTTACTCTTATTTCTCATAATAACGAGAAGGACTTGAGAAATAGAAGCCGTGTCGAGATTGCAGGGTTGATTCTGCAGGCAGTAGATGGTGGTTGCTCCTCAAAGAGTCAGATAATGTATAAAGCATTTCTTGGTCATGCACAAACCAGAGATTATGTGCAGAATTTGACTGATATAGACTTGCTTATCTATAATCTGAGCTCACATACATACGAGCTTACTGAAAAGGGCAAGATGTTTATTCAATTCTATGACGAGATAGATGACATGATAAACCTCTCACAGCTATCTGAACAAGGGAAATATCAAGCAGGGGTATGGGAAGAAATAGGCGTGCACAGAAATGAGAAATAAAGCTAGAAGTAACCTTGACTCTAATGTGGCAGTTAATAAAATCAGGGTTCATCTAAATTATTATTATTATTATTAACACATGGCGAGCTAATGTATTCATACGCGAGACTTCCTATTGCATATATCACCTCATAATGACATGACCTAACCAATAATACAAACTGGATTATCTTGAACCGCATTTCCTGCAAATGAATTGACCTAGAATCTGGCTACTTTCTATTTCCCAAGCATTCTTTACACCAATACTCACATTTGCCGGCTTTTGTCCGACCCTCTATGAATACTGGAAAAAGTTCTTCCATTTTTCTACCACAATTATTGCAGATACCCTCATTATTGGCCATAGACTTTGTTTGGCTCCTATTCACATATCTGCCCTTCCTTCAAAGTGCTGCAGATCCCGCCGACTTTTAGGCATTCGCTATTTTTGGCTTGACTGCTGTAACCGCTACAACAAAAGGAGTGCGGAATCGTTAATACTACATAAAACTAAACTATCTATGATCGTCGATGTCCAAATTGAACCTATTGACCTGTGCTCGTATGGGATCTGTTGCTAAGAAAATCTAAACATAGTTTTAGTTTGAAGGCTTTATTTAGGAGGCAAGGCCAAACATTCAGTTAGGTTATATTGTGAGAGCCTATGCAAGAGATGACCTTTTTGCTCAAGAAATAAAGTCTTTATTTCCTTTCTTTTATCCAAGTGTGTTGCAACGAACTACCACTCGTTTATTTCCGTAGTATCCAATCACTGACTGACATCTGAGTGTTTTCTGTTGTTGTTAATCAAATCTCCATAACCGTCATAATCTTCATCTCATCCACGAGCATCTTCCGATATTGTAATATCACGATTAGTAAATAAAAGTGTAAAAATAATCTTTAAGACCTTATCATTTATTTACATCTTGGCGTTTTTTATTAAAACCATTACCCTATAAAAGAGTAACACGGTTCTTATCGTGTTGAGATGATTGTTGTTGTTGTTGTTGTTGTTGTTGTCAGTCTTTTAGCTTTTCTTCTGCCTTCTTCTTTTCGTATTGAGCACCTAAATCCCTGTCTGTATCTTCCATCTTGGCGCCCATTGCCCTTGCACCCGCTTTCATTTTGTCTCCTGCATCCTCTAAATCTCGTCCGGCTTCACTCTTTGTATCAACCTCTCGTCTTACCTCTTCCTTTTTTACATTTCCGTATTCGTCAGTCTTTATTTCTCTTTTTACCTTTTCTTCTCTCTCAGCCATTATAATGCAGAATTATGTTCACTTATACTTAAAGTAGCTTGCATAGAATTCATTCAAAAGCAGAGCTCTTACATCCACACTTACCTTCAAATAACTAACCCATAACAACTGTTACGAACATTACGAACATCAACAATTTTTTTCCTTTAGATTTTGCAATGAATTCCTGT
>JBJMEA010000007.1:0-54050 GCA_045809625.1 Nitrososphaera sp.
AGCCTGTGTTTTATAGTTGATTAGTGATTCTCGAGATAACCTGATTTTCATTATCTTCAACTATCCTCTGCAAGTGCTCGTTATATTGTTCTTCGATTCTGCCAGTATGGTTTTGGTTGTCATAGCTATGGTTACTTGTTGAATTTTTGACGTTAGCAGTTATATTTGCAGGGTGGTCTGCAGGAGGCGATATTATCTCGTCTAGATATTGAGGGAGGCCGCGATTTCTCGCACTAGGGTCATTTTGATACCGCTGGCTATTATTATCCTGTATGAAGGGTTTGTCATCCGTTGCGTGATTCACAAATTGAAAACTTTCAAATATCTGCGCAATAGGTTCTGGTGGACTGCCAGATGGTTGTGTGGTTGCTGAGTCCTCGTAAGATAGAATACAACCCGATACTGCTTCCGTGTTTGAGGTATCATCATTTGTAGTCGCTAACAAGAAAAAGCCTCTTGTGTGATTGGAATTGGAGGCGTTGTAGGTCATTTCAACAAGATTAGCTGGAACTATTGCGGTTATAGTATTGGTCTCAACATCAATTCTATTAATCGAAGTCATTGTGTTCCGTATGACGTTTATATCAATATAACCGAGCTTCTCCAGCTTGGATATATAGTAGTCCAGAAAGCTGAGCTGATCGCTTTTGTTTGCAGCCAAGTTAGAAGTAACTATAGGTTCATGGTAGAGGTCAGGATAGCGCTGGACCTGTACTCTCTGCTTGGATTCCTCGCAGCTGTATTTTTCTTCCCCCGCGACCACCGCTTCTTCTCTAGGACAAAGGACTGCTAGCAATCTTGAACCTTGCATAATCTTATTCAATAGTGCATGGGTGTTTGTATTATCGATTTCCTCAATAATCCAGCCGTCTGGTATCTTGACAGAAAAATCCTGACTTGCGCTCAAGAACTGGCTATCCTCTCCTTGGCTTGTTAGTGATTGGTTTGGGACATCTATGGAATTAGCTGCGCAGGCATTACTACCGAGAAAAACTGCTGTCGTTAGAGTAAAACTAATCATTAAAGGCAACAAACGTTGAAAATAGTGTTTTGCCATGATTGCAAATCCCTGCTGAAAAACAAGAAAAGGATGCAGGTCGATATCGGTTGATCATTCTATAAAGCCACTTTACACAAAGGAGCAAAAATTCCGAGCGCTCTCATATAACGAAGGTATCATGCTCCGGACATGCTCTGTTTGAAATTTTTGGTTATTTCTTTTGCACAGCTCGTTTTATTTTGGTTTGAGTGCTAGTTTTAAGTTCCTATTTTGATTGTAAGGTTATTATCATTTCATTCACGAGCGCCATATACTTGATAGACAAATGGGGAAGCTGGGATAGGTGAATTGTACCTACATTCAGTAACCATCCAAAATGAAATAAGAAATTTTAATCAATAAACACAAGATATAATGGATAGCATTATGCTTCAATAGAATGGGGGATGAAGATGTGGTGGCTGTATGAAATACATGATTATGAATACCAACTCGCTGACCCCCTTCTAGCTCCTATTTATCGCAACCGCAGCCATCGCTAGCGAGGTCATAAGACTTGATGTTGTATTTTCTCATACATGCCGGACAGGCGCTCTGGCTGAAGGGGATCTTTCTATCGCAGAATGCGCATGCAACCGTCGAAGCATTGCTACTTGTGCTTGATGCGGATACCACAATAATGGACATGTAATTCAAGATATTAAATCTTCTAGATTAACTTCCTGCATTCTAGAACTTCCTGCATTCTAGATATTAGATTATATTCTTTCATTTCTACCGCCTCGACTTCAAAGCTCACAATATTAAACTCAAACTCGGAGAGCTTGTTGTTGGGGCTACAATATTTAGATCGTTTAAATTTTATGATCTATCGCTAAAAGAAGCAGAAGTTAATTGGCATACATGAGGACTATGGTACAATAGCGAATGCGCTATTTTCTACTTCAGATCATTGTGGTTTTTACAACCTGCCACATGATTCGTTGCACTCACGCTTTAAACCTGAAGCCATTCTATTATCACCCAGATACAAGAAGGATCTCTCGAGGAGAACGTACGCAAATTTGTTATATGTGTATGGTCATCTTCAATTATGAGGATAGCAGATGATTTGCATAGAATTGCAAGAGGTGACGTTCTTAGAGATGATTGGAGCAGACAGGTGTATTCTGTTGATGCTAGTCATTACGAAGTAAACCCTGAAGCAATAGTCTGCCCTGCTGACGAACATGACGTTCAAGGATTGTGTCAATATAGCTTCTCCCACAACATACCAATAGCAGCAAGAGGGGCTGGTACTGGACTCCTTGGACAAGCTTTGTGTTCTGGAATAATTCTTGACTTTTCTAAGCACATGAATAGGATAATAGACGTAGTAAATGATTCAGTCACAGTCCAACCCGGTATTGTAAAAGCTGTACTTGAAAAGGAGTTAAAAAAGAGGAACAAATTTCTTCCTCCTGATCCAGCCAGCAGCAACTACTGCACCATAGGTGGCATGATAGCGAACAATTCTGGCGGAATTCACTGTTTAGGCTACGGCAGCACGATTTCATTCCTTCAAGAAATCAACCTTGTGTATGCAGATGGTCAACTGGGATTTGCGAGCCCAACGAGGCATGATGACAAGATAGAAAAACTCAGGAAATTGCTATCTCGCTATGCCCGGGAGATTACATCTTCCTATCCGATCGTCACAAAGAACTCATGTGGATACAGACTCGATGCTACTATCGCCAACAAATTCAACCCACAGAAAATCTTTGCGGCTTCAGAAGGAACACTCGGTATTATTACTTCTTCAAAGCTACGGATCCTGGACATCCCGGCATATAGATCACTAATGGTTCTAAGCTTTGAAGATTTGCTAAGTGCTGTTTCGGTAGTCCCTTCGATCTTAAAGTTTTCTCCTGTTGCGTTAGAGATGTTAGATCACACGGTCTTAAGATTAAACGATGCTAACAAAACAGAAAACGGCTGTCTGCTCTTTGCCGAATTTGTAAGCGATCAAAGCAGTTACAAAGCTGAAGCAAGTATGAAAGCTTGCAAACAACAGCTTGCGGACCGAACTTCAATACTCGAATACGCATCAGATGAACAGAGTATAACAAAGATATGGATGGCGAGAAAAAACGCCCTCAACAGCATTATGAAGCTTACACTGGGTTCGCGAAAGCCCGTAGGCCTCATAGAAGATACAGTGGTACCCCCAAGTGTTCTTTTGAAATACACCACTAACCTTCTGCGGATATACCGGGAAAACAAACTCGATTATGTGATTTACGGCCACGTAGGAGACGGCAACATGCATACGAGACCGCTAATAGACATTAACTCGGCAAAGGATTTTGAATTGATACAACGCATTGCAAAAAAAGTATTTTCATATGTCATAAATAGAGGAGGAACCATTACTGGCGAGCATGGCGATGGCTTTGCTAGAACAGACTATATTCAAATGATGTATGGCAAGTCAATTGCTTCAATTTTCTCGGAGGTCAAAAGGCTTTTCGACCCACAATTTACAATGAATCCATTCAAAAAAGTTCCTATGCAATGATTTATGAATAATAGCAGCTCAGCTTGTATAGCTTGGAGCAATGCTCACAGGATTTTGCGACACTCTGGGGCTACTCTGTGGGCTTTTACGGTGTCTGGATAGCACACATTGGAAGGCAAATGAGATTATTTGATCATATTGCGTCTAGGCCTCTATCTATTGAAGAATTGATCCGCACTACTGAGTTTTACCCGGCTGCAGTAAGAGCCTGGTGTATAGCGGCGCAATCATATCGATTTGTAACAACAAAGCATGGCAAACTCCATTTAAAAAATCAAATGAAGCATATGCTTATTGATAAGTCAAGTATAGACTACATGGGTGGTCAGTTCTCGTATCTTGCGTTAAGGAGCCTTGAATATGCCGATTTTGAGAAGCTATTCAAATTTGGGAAAACAACAAAAATGAGCAACAGTCTCAACGCAGTGCAACAGGCGACCGACTGGGATCACTATGCATTTCTTGCTATGGCTCGAGATGACAAAAAGTTAAATGGTCTTCTATCGAAAGGATGTTGGCTACTTGATGTAGGATGTGGGACAGGTAGCTTGATCTCCAAACTCCAAAGCAAATATCCTAACTCAAGATTCGTCGGCATTGATCCTTCGATCAAAGCAGTCTCGTCGGCTCGCAAAATAACTGGCGCCAAGCGCGCTACAATACTAAAGGGATCGGGTGAGTCTATGAAATTTACCGATGAATTTGAGATTGTGTTTTTGTGCGAAACCCTCTACGCCACTAAGGACAAGCAGAAAGTTCTAGCAAATTGCTGGCGCGCCTTGAAAGGTCATGGGACAATTTTGATAATAGAAGGGCTACTACCACAGTCTAAATTTGACAATCCAACTAGCCAGCTTATAATGGGAATGCAGCTTGACTTTGCATTGCAAGGCAAAGAGTTCATGAACAAAAAAGACATCGTCCTGTTGCTTAAGAATAATAATTTTTCAGCGATCAGATTCGAACACCTCGGTGGTAATGTATATCTTGTAGCCGCAATGAAGAAGTGAGGTCCTAGTGGCTACTACGAACCTACTCAGCACCTATAAGCCCTAATAGGTCAAAGCCTTCGGATGGTTTTTCATTAATTTCTGCTATCGAGATAAGGTGTCCATCAGGGTCTTGGATGATCGCGTGCTTCCCGAACGGTTCTTCTTTTGGCTTCTTAAAAAATTTAACCCTTTTTACCTTCAATTTTTTTACGGTATCTTCGATGTCTGGTACCTCGAAGCCCACAAGGGTACCTGAGCCTGTCCTCAACAATCTTTTTTTCTTAGGAGCTGGGTGAAGAGCAAGCACTGTATTATTATTGAAGAACTCAGTCCAATCCTTTGACCTAGTCTTGATCGGTAACTCTAATGTCTCAGCATAGAATTTGATTGATTTCTCCATATTTGAAACTAACAGGACTACTGCTCCGACCCTTCTAAATGACAAACATTGACACCCTTATACCATGTTCCAAACGGTAAATTATGAACCTATCGCTCAGCTTTGTAACCAAAGTCAAGCGCTAAAGGCGTTTTAACGACCAAGAATCTAATCAAATGACGTCTAGGTTTAGTATGCATGGCATATGTGTCAAGAACCTGAATAAAGAATGTATATTATGGACAGTATTTCTTTTAAGGTAGGTAGATGATAAGTCTATATGGTTACTCCTAATTTGCCTTCAGATGAGAGTGAGGCTGCTGCAAACGCTAGCAGCGTTGCGGGGAACACTGCAACAACTGGTGCTGACGTGACGGCGTCTGTGGACGCTCAGCAGACAGCAGAAACGATTAGAAATATAGCACGTCGAATAAGAGAGGAATCGATTAGAATGAGAGAGCTAGTAATTGCTATACGACAGAGCGGTGCCGTCGAAGAACTTGTTGATTCTTTTAGGGAGGCATCTCTAGCAACACGCGACACTGCGAAGGAAATTAACGAGGCCGCTCGTAGTTTAAGAGAGCGGGGAGCAATAAGAGAGACTGCTATTGCAATAGATGAAACGACAAAAGCTGCACAGCAGACAGCTGAAACTGTAAGAGTAGCTGCACGAGAAGTTGGTGAAGCTGCGCCAGTTACCGCAGAAACAGTCAGAAAGACAACCAAGAAACTTAGACGATCACCGAAATTGGATACTACTACTTTAACAGACACATCCACAGCCTCAATTGAAGAAGGCACCTCAGCAACATAGCGGGATAAGCCATCGGCTAATATCGCTATCTGTAAAAAATCAAGGCTGTAGTAGAAATGCCAAGAGGGACATTGAAGGCAAAAATTTCGACGGCTTGGCTAATCCGTCTGGCTTTTCTGCTACCATCCATCCTTTTTACCGTATCCCTATGGCGGCAGTTAAGCAGACATCGGCGGTACAAACGACCACAGTATTATAATGAGGAAACAATACGAGAGCTGGTTTAAAAATGCAAAATGGTTGGGACTAGATTTCTAGTGAATTTTTGAATTTTTTGTTAAAGATAAGCAAATTTTTAGTCACTCGCGGCCAAGCTTAAGGTTTCTCCAAGCTTTATAGATGAAGATCAGGAAAATATTGAAAAGCACGCAGAAGACCTAATGAAGAACTATCTGGTTAAGACCATACCACATTTAATCAACAAGTCAACCCATCAGATAGACCTAGCAAATAGAGAATCTATAAAGATGTTAAAGGATGACCAAACCCCAAGGAAAGAAAAGATAAGGGCTGCGCTGGCAGTGACTAAGACAGCTAGGGATAAAGTCGAAATTATAGCAGGCAATAGTGGCATAGTGGATAAGGCGCTAGAGTTAGTTCAGTCTTTTTTGAAAGAAGAAGAAGGATCACAACACACAACATGACAGCTTATTGAAATACAAGCGGAAGATATATGATACATAATGAATAGGACAGTCATCTTTGCTGTTATTGCCATGGTCATCATTGTAGCCGTTTCAATTGCAATAACTCAGTCACGACTACCGGGACTCTCACTACTGTCACCATCATCGGTAATGGGTAATAACAACATCATCAGCAATAGCAGCAATAGCAGCAATAGCAGCAATAGCAGCAACACAACAGGGCAAGAATAACAGGAGGAGGAATTGCGTACGTCCTTGAACTTTGGGATAACAGAAGCGCACGAATGATGACAACACAAACATACGAACAAACACATAACAAAGGAGCTTTCCCCTCATCTCTCTCCGCTATGTTTTCATCAGGACTGGGTTGTGTCTCAGAGTCAAATTGGCCGTTCTTCTTCAAATTGTTTAGTTGCTGCTTTCATTGTTGTTGCTGCTGCAGTGGTGAATGCTACAACGATGACTGTCACGATGATATTCCTGAGCCTCTTTGGCAGAGGTTATTTCCTTTATTGGTCCTTCGACCATTAGGTTAACCTCCATCGGTTCCAGTTTGGTATCTTCAGTTATGTGCCATTTACCAAACCCTCCAATCTAGAAATAAGCTGAACCGCCCATTTTGCAAGGCTTTCACTATTGTGTTCCAACATCTCCTGTCTTGCTAGCACTTTATCAACGGTTTTCTTTCTCTCTTCAGCTTCTTTTTCCTTCTCGACTAGCTTTCCTTTAATGAGAAAATTTTGTTCTTCGTTTTTCTCTGCAAGCTCTGCGACTTGTTTTTCCAGTAAAGCTGAGCTTTCATTATCGCCAGTATTGATAGTTAAATTGTCATAGCTTCGAGGTATGCTGCCAAGAGAATCTCCATTGGTGATTTATTATAAGAGTCCTCAACCGCTTGACTATTATTCATTAGAATCTTGATATAACTTGTCTTGATACCGGCAGCTTCAACATACATCTCAAAAACTTACGAAAGCCATGAGAACTCGAACTCATGACGCTGTACACCATTCTTTCTGGAATTCTTCTTGTATAACAGACCTTCTCAAAAAAACACTACCTCCATACACGAACACGACAAAGGAATTCGCCTCTTCCATTGCCGGGTTTATTATCATTTATTCTCAAAAATAGTCTACGGACCTGGGAATGGGAAGATGCACTTCGATTTTTTAACGCGCCTATAAAGAAATAGTTTCCATCTTGATTAAACTTGCCTAACAGACAGTAAGGATGTGCATTTGGTCCCACATGTAAAGGAAATTTCTTATCATGATCAATGTTATCCCATCCGTTCGATCCATTATTACCTGTACGAATCACACCTGCCCAGATCTCTCCGCTGGCCTGAAAGGCTAGATCATCTCCAGGTTCGATATCGATGCCAGTATCAACATCGCTGTCACTTTCCTTGACTGCTATCAGCTTATTAATTAAAAGTGTTCCTGAGTAAACTTTCAGCTTCAATTCAAGAGCGGTCTACAGCGATCTATAGATAGTATATACTGTTCCAATCAGATCTATTGGTGCTCTATTGACATTGGCTTTGATTTGTTCTTCTCTCTCTTCATTTTTCCTAGAAAAATTCCGGTTTCAAATTGCCCGCACCTGAAACGACCACAGCTACTCTCTTATCATATGGTTTGCAACTTAGCTTCCCTGCTCCTTCCTGATTAGGTATCATAATACTACCCGGCTCTATGTTATTCGACTCACACACGTCAAACTGTTCTGCGCAATCTCCACCACTTGGCTCGCAGCGGTGTGTCGGCGCACGTAAGGGTTCCACCTCTTTTGTAGCAAGTCCTTTATCTTCCTTTTATCTTCCTCAGGAAGTAAAGGGTCTTGCAAAAGAAGGGGAAAGTGCACGTTCTTGTAGTGAGTATATGCAGCGTGGATTGTGTGAGTGTCGGCTATTGTTCTGCCAGTATCCTTTCTGCCTTGACCACAGAATAATGGGGCGTTTGAATTTCCCGCATATGGGTGACTATTCGACAGCCGGTCCTTTACCCTAGGATATGAATTGTTTAATCTGACATTACGTGTGCCTGTTTTACCATTTAACGGTTATCCTTGCTATCGGATAGCTATTTTCAAGTTGCTGAACTACTATGTCTTTTATCTTGAGCTCTAACAACTCATAAGGTCGGCAAGCAGTGTCTCTACTAACAGCATGCCGACATTTGTCACGAAGAGAAGGACAATACTTGTAAAATAAATATCGTCTTCTTCAGTCCGTAAATCAGTAGCCTTGTAAGTGCTTACTTCTTTACACTTTATCTTTGGAATATTTCTATAACTGCAGGTTTTGGTCTTTTGTTGTGAGGAACAACATCTGGGTAATGCAGCCACTTGAAAAACCTCAATAAAACAATGTGATTAACTTCATAGCTACCTATCCATTTATGAAGGGGGTCGCCTTGCTCAGGCTTCCTTAGTCTATCTAGAAAGTCAACTATGTCTTGTCTTGTCATATCTCTAAAGGATTTCGGATTGTGGAATTGGGCGAGCTGTTTTAATTTGATAGTTGTGTCGATACTATACCGTTCCGAAGGATTTACTTCAGTCTGCATGGCTAGGATATAATTGATTATGATTGTGCAGTTCTCCCTTGAAATCTTGGTTAGCAAGTGCTTCTTTACAAAAGGTCTGCCGCCTATAGTAATAAGGTCAAGCTTGCGGTCAAAGCTTGGGTCTTCTAGTATTACTTCTTCCTTTCCTTCTCATGCTATTCTCCTAAACGTCATTGTATTTTCGTCTACAAATATCTCATGGCGTCACCATGATATAAGGTACAATATTATTAGATATAATTAATTAGTGTAAGACTATTGAGATAAGAACCATCGACACTATGCCCATTACCACAAAGCCAATTCCTGCTAGCAGAAATAGCTTCCTCTTATGTTTTGATAAACTATCCACATCATCATTTACATGTTAGACTAAATCAGGATTATGTAGAGACATTTTTTCTAGAAAAGACGTCTAAACCGATTGGTGTCAATAACTTCACAGTTAGTTAGGGATACCTAGTATTTCTAGTCCAGCGCAGTAAATCCATAAAAAGCAATACTGACTGAGTAATAAGTACATACACACCCAGTAAGAATTGCAATTATAAACCTGCATTACACAATTCCAAATGCACCTTCATGAGAGTAGAGAGGCTCTTCTTCATATATACTGCAAAGGAAAAAGAATGGCAGAGGCTTGAGAGTGAAGATTGGACTTATGTTTCAGCGATGACACGTTTCTTTAAATGGTGGATGCAACGTTATTTTGCAATTTCAATACCTGTCCAGGCTGACATTCTTCCAATAGTTTCAGGAAAGCTTTTTGATAGAGTGTCTGTTGCTTACCTGATAAGAGATCATTCAGAGAGGGGGCAGGATACTGTTCATTTCTATCTTGCGCACTTTAAGCCTTTGTTCACTGACTGCAATACAGAGGGTTATACAGCTCCTGGGATTGGAATCGCATGGTGGCAAAGGCCGAATGAAAGCATATCAGAAATTGATCGTTTTCGCTTCTATGCTGACAATAATTGCACCAGAGTATCACATGTTCTTGCCCATGAACTTTTGAGGATGAGAGGCAAGACCAAGAAGGATTTTTTTGGCAAGGTGCATGAGGTATGGGATAAACATGTTTACAACATTGAGCCATACCTATACTTTGACAATCAATTCAAACGCGTAGGTCATAGAGATTCATACAGGTATGTGACGATGAATCCTGAATTACTATAATGAAAGAGAGTCATAAAAGATAAAAAATATTATGAACGATCTTCACCAAATGCAGAGTACAGTGAGAAAATGTCGTTTGTAGCTCTGGCAAGGTCAGGAGCAATAGTATCGTCCGCGGGCGTGGGGCTTATGGTCGTGTTCGTGATCACGTTACTCGCATTCCCTGTCATAAAAGACTGTGGTGAAGAAGACACGAAATGCTCTTACCGATCGACGGCTCCAGGAGGGCTCCAATCGATAATGCAACCTGCCTTTCTGGCAATCTCCCTTCTAACAATATCTGCGGGGATTTTGATTTTGAGATTTGGCAGGTGGTTAGAGAGCAGAGCATGTGAGAAGGGTAAGTAGCGACAGTACTTGTCTAGCCATGCAAAAAGCAGCAGGGATTATCGTCGTATCGATTGAATCATCCTGCTATCAAGGCGAAAATTTGCAAGAACTTAACTTCAGAGCCAGCAACCTTTCTTCTTTAATTTATTTAGGTAATATCATTGTTGACTCAACAGAATCGCAGATTGGAAGCTCAGGGTGATGCATATAAATATGAACTTTGCACAAATCGAATATTTGAGCAAAATACTATTTAGTGAATCGGAGAGAGATTTCTTGAAGAGAAATGAAGCCTGCAGACTGGCAACATGTTATAATGGAATTCCTCATGTTGTCCCCGTCTCTTATATTTTCGAGGATGGATTGTTTTTTATAGCAACAGACTATAAAACTAAGAAATACAAGAACCTAAAGCGTAATAGATCCGTCGCTCTTGTAGTGGATTTATACAGCTCAGTTGGTAACAAGGCCGTCTGTATTCAAGGAACAGCCGAAATCATAGAAAGCGGCCAAGAGTTTGTACGCCTTTATAAGATGTTCCATGATAGGTTCAAGTGGGTGAGGCTTGACCCATGGAACGAAGGCGAAGCGCCATTTGTCAAGATAAGTCCGAAAAATAAAGCAATTTGGGGCTTTAGATGACATCAATAAGGAAAAAGCTAGAGGACGGGGCCGGGATTTTATGCAAAGTAATCCTACCGATTAGGCAGGAATACTATTTTGGCTCAGGAAAATCAGATGCAATATGTACACTGTCAAGCACAGACCTGCTAGAGTTGATGATATCTACATCATCTCTAATGGAAAAAGTGCTCATTGTAGGTAGACTTCTATCTGAGAATAGAGGCATAGATGCAATCGTTAACTGTGTGATGAACTATCCAGAACTTCGGCGGATAATAGTCTGTGGCAAAGAGGTTAAAGGTCACAGAGCAGGACAGGCACTGATCGCCCTTGCACGTAATGGCATAAACTCAAATGGAAGGATAATTGGAGCCAGTGGACCGAATCCTGTAATCATGCAACCTCAGATGAATGTCGAGATCTTTAGACATCAAGTGCAAATCATAGACCTCATCGGGAAAGTTGATGTTGCAGAGATTAGTCGCATATTAGTAGCCTGAAACCTGCCTATTGCGATTGATCTCATTTTTCTTTTTGTACTCATTGACCACGTCTGATGGAGTCATTCCAAGCTCTATCGATGCCTGCACAACGAAATGCCAAATGTCTATGAGTTCCTCTTTAGCTGCCTCACTGTCAAAGGGTGTAGGCTTTTTCCACCATTTCCAACTAGTAAGTCTTTGGAGTTCTATTGCCTCATGCACTATGGCGGTGGAAAGCGCAGACACCCTTTCGTCTGTAGAAGAAGGATACCGAGAGAGATTCATCACTGATGCAAGTTCTTTTTGAATTAAGAAGATAGTTTCAAGCGAATCCATAACATTGTAATGGGATCAATTGTGTAAAAAGATTTTTTGTTATTTCGATCTAATGTGCCTTTTCTTCCACTCCATGAGATAATTTTTCAATGAATAACCCGCTAATTACTTAATGAATACATTTCAAAAGTGGAACAAATCCCTGATCATCGTAGCGACGGACAAAAAATTGCATAAAATATGAGTATACGAGCACGCGGGATATATAAAATGGAACATACTTATAGCTGGCTTGATTCTTTTTTATACATATTCTACCCGGCCAAAAGAGAACCAAGATTTGCCATCCATATCATCCTTCATCGAGCAGCTTCTCGGTAGAAGGGAGTATATAACAATTAACTCAAGGTTAATAATTTGATTATTGCACGTAAGACGTCTTCTAGCTCCAGACTTTTTCCTTGAATGTCCATTTCTTGTTTAGTAAGAAATTGCCTATAGATGCCGCAGCAACAGCCAAAAATAGTGATGGAGGATATTCCATATTGTAATTCTGCACAAGAATATAAACCAGAACAAGTTGTAGAATGGCTCCAAGCGAGCTAAAGCCAATAAACATTCCGAACTGCGCTCCAGTCTCCTTCAGAGCAAATTTTCTATCTTCGAAAGTCCAAATCTTGTTGAGGAAAAAGTTGGACGTCATTGAAATCAGGATACCAATGATCGTAGAATATAGAAACCACAGGTTCGGAGCGAATGCATTGAATAGCAGAGAAGCAATGTAATTGAGAAGAAGCCCGGAGGCGCCGACGGTGTAGAACCTTCCTGCTTTTGAGAGAAAGCGTACAGACGTGCGCTTTTCCTTTGGCGTGATAGATTTTCCATAGCGATATAGGCGCATAACGGATCTGATATAATCAAACATTACGTCAGTGTCAAGCTTACTAGCACCCATTCTTCTGTTAGTAAAAGTATAAGGTATTTCTTTAACTCGGGCACCCTTTGCCTTAACCAGAATCTCAAGGAGCATTTTGTAACCGATTGCGTCAAACTTTATTCCCTTTATGATCTCTCGCCTAAACGCGAAGAATCCAGATACCGGGTCTTTAACCTCAATACCGAGACCATACTGTGCTATCTTAGTTGCGCCTTTACTCATGAGTCTACGCTTAAATGGCCAGCCGATTATTGAGCCACCTTTCACATACCTAGAAGCAATAACGATATCACAATTCGAATCTTGTAACGCATGAATTATAGACGGGATCTCGTTTGGAGGATGAGAAAAATCACTATCCATGACGACCAGTAAATCACCTGTTGCGGTTTGTAGACCTTCGACTATGGCCGAACTGAGCCCCAACTTGCCATCTCTTCGAATGACCTCAATGCGTAGTTTCTCTTTTCGCGATATCTTCTTAGCGTGCGATCTTGCAATCTCAGCGGTACCGTCAGGAGAGTTATCGTCTACCACTATTACTTCTGTCTGAGTATATGGAGTTAGCGTTTCAGCTATCGAGTCGAGCATTCTGACTATGTTTTGTGATTCATTGTACGTCGGAACAACTACTGACAATTTCGCCTTAGTTGGCTCGACCATCTTCTCCTGCGTCGGCAGATCCACACGCTCTCTTCGAGGGCAGGGATATAAAATATTTGGCAAACCGTATCTTGAGGTTCGCACAGCAAGATCAGCAAAAATCAAAGATATCCCCTAAAGATCAAAGCTAAAGAACACATAGAACATTGCGTATGTTTCCATTATGCTCCAAAGTGGAGCCATGCTTTGGAAGTCAATCAGGTCTCTGCTCTATGAACCCTCGTCAGTGGACGCAATCCGCTGCTGATCAATAAAATCATCGTTTCGGTCGGAAATCCCTGCGGGTGTAATGTAAAAGGGAACTCGTCTTTTGCCACGTGGCTGCATGAGCGATGCTTGAAACAAAGATTTAGCACTGTCTACTATTTCAAATTTCATCTTCATATGAGAAAAGATTGACACGCTACTGCTCAAAAATTCGCGTTGATGCCAGGGGATCACGCCCTCGATTTTGCGACTCGCTTGGTCAGTCGATGCTATTGGTGGAGCTGTTCGAACCATGTTGGTAACTACAATAGCAGTCATCGATGTTATCGCCAAGAGTGCTAGTCCATGCAGATATTTCATGATTGCACGGTGTAGTTCCGATCCGGAATACTCAGCTGAGAAAAGTGACGTCAAGGTATCAATAATAACAAGTCTCGGTCGTATCTTCCCTATTTTCAATACTGCATTGAGCTGATCCATTGTGGTGAACGCACGTATGTACGTGATGTTCTCAAGAGTTAGTGAAGATCGAGAGATCTCCACTATACGCTCGGGTCGGAAGGTTCCCGTGGTATCGATATATAAAATACGGTTTGCATCTTTTGCGCAATTAGCAGCGAGTGTAAAGCATAGTTGCGACTTTCCAGAGCCACTTTCTCCAAAAATATCGGTAACCATGCCAGTACGTATCCCTCCCCCTCCAAACAATGAGTCTATTGCCTTTGAGCCCGTGGATATAACTGGCAACATTCCTATAGCGATGGCTGTGTTGTAATATTGCTTGCTTATGAATTTGCGGTTGAAGGAAGCTTTTTATTCGAGGCACGATTTTTCCAAGCGTAAGTGATTAGTTAGAATGTCTTCTTCGCCGTCATCACAACAGCAACCAAAGCGTCCTCTTACTTCACTGCAACGGGCTATTAACAGAAAAGTTGCCGTCAGACTCAAAAGCGAGATTGAATACAAGGGTAGGATGAACAATGTTGATTCCTATATGAACCTAATACTTACAGATGCAGAAGAATTCAGTGGCTCAGTTGTGATCGCAAACTATGGCAAGGTTGTCATAAGGGGCAACAATGTTCTTTTCATCAAATTGGAGAACGAATTCTAGCTGCGACAAAGTGCCCTCGTAGGTGACAGGCTCCAAATGGTAAAAAGATCGCTGTTTTCCTCTGAAAGTGTAACTGAGGGTCACCCTGACAAAGTGTGTGATCAAATATCTGATGCTGTACTCGACGAGTTTTTGCGACAAGATCTGGATTCTCGAGTTGCGGTAGAATCTATGATAACATCTGGAATTGTGTTTGTTGCAGGGGAAGTCACGTCTAAGGGCAGAGTGGATGTGCACAAGATTGTTCGTAGCACCATCCAAGACATAGGTTATGACAAGCCAGATTACGGTTTTGATCATAATTCATGTTCAATACTTGCATCTCTGCACGAGCAGAGTCCGGATATTTCAATGGGCGTAAATGCAAGTTTAGACAAAGAGCAAGGAGCAGGCGATCAGGGGCTGATGTTTGGCTTCGCAACGAACGAAACACCAGAATTGATGCCCGTTCCGATTACACTAGCACATCAACTTTCAATGACTCTTGCGAAGGTTAGAAAGAAAAAGGAGCTCAGTTGGGTTCGGCCCGACGGAAAGTCCCAAGTCTCAGTAGTCTATGAAGACGGGGTGCCAAAGCGCATTGATTCTATAGTCATTTCTACACAGCATTCACCGGATATAAGTATGGCCCAGGTTCGAGAAGAAGTCATTAATAAGGTTATCAAACCTGTATGCGATACATGGATCGACAGTCAAACAAGATTTCTTGTGAATCCTACCGGCAGGTTTGTGATCGGTGGCCCGCCAGGCGACACGGGGCTAACTGGAAGAAAAATAATCGCTGACACATATGGTGGTATGGGAAGACATGGTGGCGGAGCCTTCTCAGGGAAGGACCCTTCAAAGGTAGACAGGTCAGCCTGTTATATGGCTAGGTATGTAGCAAAGAATATCGTGGCAGCTGGACTGGCAGAAAAGTGTGAAGTGCAACTTGCGTACGCAATCGGTGTGGCTGAACCTATCTCAATTATGGTAGACACGTTTGGAACCGGCAAGATGCCCGAAGATCAGATAGAAGGCATTGTCAGGAAAAATTTTGAAATGCGACCTGCAGGAATAATACGAACTCTAGACCTTAAGCGTCCTATATATCAGCAAACTGCAGCGTACGGCCATTTTGGAAGAAACAACCCTTTGTTTACATGGGAAAAAACAGACAGGCATCTATTCTGATGATAGATCGAGTGATGCTC
Organism: Nitrososphaera sp.; assembly: GCA_045809625.1. Classification (GTDB taxonomy): domain Archaea; phylum Thermoproteota; class Nitrososphaeria; order Nitrososphaerales; family Nitrososphaeraceae; genus Nitrososphaera. The sequence goes on from JBJMEA010000007.1 coordinate 15,974, forward strand.
TATTGAAAACTCACATAATATGCTTCCTCGTACCCGGTTAGAAAGAAAATTTTGTAATAATCGACCTAGACTAGCTGAGATTATTCAGGCGTTGTGGTATGACAGTTAGTCTGTCTCTTTTAATGGAAAATGGGTCCACCATGATTACGTGAGAGACATGTACCAAATGGTACAATATCAACAAGCAGCGGACATAACACTGAGACTTAAATATGCAGAATTCGTATATTTGACCTCACTACTTTTATCTATTTCTATAATGCAGGATATGACTCGAAAAAAGGTCACCTCTTTAATATCTTGACACTTCAGAATTAGTATCCGCAGCTCAATCAGTGAATGCATTGAAAAGACTAATTAGGAGTTGCGTGCCAGTACATGATAAGCAGGCAAAATTTATGTCGCAGAATAATAACATCATATCATTAAAGGTCCTTGAAGCTTATACTCGAGATGTAGGTAGGGGCACAGCAAGAATTGACTATGATACTATGGGTTCTCTAGGAGTAAGTACCGGTGATATCATAGAAATAAAGGGCAAAAGAAGGACAGTTGTCAAGTGCCTCCCGCTTTACCCTTCTGATGAGGGAAAAGGAATTGTTAGGTTAGACGGACTGGTGAGGAATAACGCGGGCATAGGCATAGGAGATGCCATAAATGCGAGAAAGGTCAAAGCTGTTCCAGCAGAAAAGGTAATTATTTCCCCTCTTGAGGCAATACCGCCAATTGATGAGCGCTATCTGGCAGATGCTCTTGAAAGTGTGCCTCTAATCAAAGGGGACAACGTGATGGTTCCTTACTTTGGCGGCAGGCTGACATTTCAGATAATAGGGATCACACCGGCACCAGCAGGAGACACCGCTGCAATAGTTACAAATAAGACTACGTTCACGATAACCGAAAAGGACGAGGCCTTACGAGGAATGCCTCAGGTATCTTACGAGGATATAGGCGGACTTAGGGACGAAATGCAAAAGGTCAGAGAAATGATAGAGCTACCTTTAAGACACCCAGAAATATTTGAAAAACTGGGTATCGAGGCTCCAAAGGGTGTGCTTCTTTTCGGCCCTCCGGGTACAGGCAAGACATTGTTGGCCAAGGCAGTTGCAAGCGAGAGCAACTCACATTTTATCAGCATATCGGGACCAGAAATTATGAGCAAATTTTACGGTGAGTCAGAAGCACGATTGCGTGAGATATTCAAGGAAGCAAGAGAAAAAGCGCCGACTATTATATTCATTGACGAAATTGATTCTATTGCCCCGAAAAGAGAAGAGGTTATGGGGGAGGTTGAGAGAAGGGTTGTTTCTCAAATGCTATCTTTGATGGATGGGCTTGAAGGAAGAGGCAAAGTTATCGTTATTGCGGCGACAAATAGGCAAAACGCACTTGATCCAGCTTTGAGAAGACCTGGCAGATTTGACAGAGAAATTGAGATCAAAGTACCAGACAAGAATGGACGTTTGGAAATACTTCAAATTCATAGCCGCAATATGCCCCTTGATACAGACGTAGATCAGAAAAAAATAGCAGCTGTCACACATGGTTTTGTAGGTGCAGATTTAGAATATCTTTGTAAAGAGGCCGCAATGAAGTGCCTTAGGAGGTTGTTGCCAGATCTAAATCTCGAAGATGAGAAGTTGCCACCAGAGACTCTTGACAAATTGATCATAACAAAAAGTGATTTTAATCAGGCAATAAAGGATGTGATGCCTTCAGCTATGAGAGAGGTATTTTTGGAATCTCCTGATGTAAAATGGGAAGATATTGGAGGGTTGGAAGGAGTAAAAAGAGAATTACAGGAAGCCGTAGAGTGGCCCCTTAGATATCCTGACCTGTACGCAAAGATTGGTCATACTGTTCCGAAAGGTATCTTGTTGCATGGTCCCTCTGGAACCGGCAAAACTATGCTGGCAAAGGCTGTGGCAACAGAATCTGAAGCCAATTTCATCTCAGTAAAAGGCCCCGAGCTTTTAAGCAAATGGGTTGGCGAATCTGAGCGTGGCATAAGAGAGATCTTTCGAAGGGCAAGGCAGGCAGCGCCATGCGTCATATTCTTTGACGAGATTGATTCTATCGCGATGGCAAGAGGAGGTGGTATGGGAAGTGAAATGGGCGGAGGCAGTGCAGGCACCAACGATAGAGTAATATCGCAGATCCTGACGGAGTTGGATGGAATAAGCGAACTACACGGCGTAGTTGTGCTTGCGGCAACCAATAGACCAGATATGATTGATACTGCATTATTGAGGCCAGGGAGATTTGATAGAATAGTTTTTGTACCCAACCCAGACAAGAGGACAAGGAAGAAAATACTAGAAATTTATGCTGTGGAAAAGCCAATAGGAACTGATGTTGATTTAGAAAAAATAGCTGATATATCGGATGGCTTTAGCGGCGCTGACACGGCTGCCATTGTAAATACTGCAGTATCCCTTGTTTTACATGAGTATTTGGCCAGGTACCCTACTCCCGAGGAAGCAGCAAAGCATGCGTCGGAGGCACACGTTATTATGCGACACTTTGACGAAGCGGTTAAGAAGATAAGAACTCAAAGGGAAAGAAAGCCTGAGGAAACAAGAGCGCTTTCTTATTACAGGTAAGTGGCGGGAGGAGAGCTGAACCTCGCCTCTATCTTACCTTGTAGCCTAACCAGCAAGTAAAAGACTAAAAGCGAGTACAATCATACCTGGGGAATCGGGGCAATACAGAGAATTAATTTGCGCTCATAGGCCCCACAATCACTCATTCTGTGGCCTGTTTAGATTTTACAAGTTTGATCCACAGATCTTGGAATCTTACAAATATTTTTTATCCAGTTCTTTAATCAATAACCAAACCTCCAGGGGAGAGAAAAAAGAAAGTCCTGTGCTAAAGAGCACAGACAGGGATTGGATTGCTAATCGGGGTCCTACTTCTTGTTCATTCTCAGAACATCGACTTGGCCACTGTGCAGCCAATCCTTCAGCTCATCATGTGTTGGTTTGGCGTCATGTTTGCCAGCCAGATGAAGATGCAGAAGTACATAGTTAACTTGGTTGAGTAAGGGTTTGTTTGATTCATCACCTTTGCGAGCTTTTTGCTTCAGGTCGGCTGGAACAGTATTCCACCAGTCATCAAATTTGCGTACCATATATCTTATATACATCAAACTCGGGAGTACTTTAATCTTTCACTTTGATACGATGCGTGGAAGTTCAATTGGTTTGAGGCCTTTAATAACCTGCACATGGCATGATATAAGAGAAGGTTTCCATTTTAGGATGACTAGATCATTGTGTCCTGCCGAGGGTTGATAAAGTGTGAAAATACAAAAAGAGGGTAAGCCGCAAGTTGTTACAATACCTTACAAGAACAATTTGCCGCTGGTCTGCGTGGGGATAATTGATGCAGGGAGCAACAAGAGAATCGTTGTTGATGCTCACTTAGACTTCGCTTCATCAAAGACGATTATTCCCACTTATATAGCAAATGAAATGAACCTTTCATTTGCTGGAAGCGACGAGACAGCAACAGGAGCGGGAATAATATACATTCCTTACTACGAAGTATCAATTGAAATTTTTGACGAAATCTATGATAATATCCATGTCGGTTGTCTAGATTTACCAGAGCAGACTCCTGCCAAAGCACTAGTGGGCCGAGATATTCTGGATAATTATAGGATCTGCCTAGATGGAATAAGAAAGGAAATTAGAGTTTGCTAGTGAAACCATTGGTTGGGTTCTGCTGCAAGAGAAGATATTTATATATTTCAAATTAGAACCAAACTCGCCCATACCAACTAGGGCTTCTTTAGCCTGGAGCATTTCACGTTTGTTGCTATATAGTCCGTCCCTTTGCTCTGGTGAGATTTTTTCTGCATATCTTAATCCTTAGTTCGCTTATTGACCAGGAGAAGAGTCCTTTAACAAGGCATATACTTTCAACTTTTTTGTCAGACCTATTTCTATTCTATTCTTTCGCTGATTAATAACAACAACAACATATGAAAAGATACTTTGAGAACTTTTTAGATTTATAGAATTATGTCATCTGAAACCTGGGAGCGTTCATCTCATTTCAATTAGCCCTTTCCGGATATATCTTATAAAGGAGATTATTTTTATTCTAAAGCCCATTGATTCAAGCATCCTATCAGGTTTTTGGAGTACTTTTATTTTTACTAGTCCTCAAATAGCTACGGGACAGATAAAGAACTAGAAATCGTAATTTTGTTTTCAACTTGGCAGTATTCTCATTATTTCAAGTGTTTGAGGCGGTGCCTTATCCACTGTCAAATGGAAGAAGTATGTATCAATTATGTTTCATTGTCTGATAACTGCACGCTATACATGGGAGACGGTACATTGTATAATATTTCTAAACCGTATTGGGATTAACTTTGGGCTTAGGCTAGAATTAGAGGACGTAGTGGTAGCACCACATTCCTTATATACTACTAACAACATTCTATGAAAAATTGAAAATTAATCACATGACGGTTGTAAATGGTAGAGGAACAGGATGGCTACCTGACCATCCCAGTATTCGTGACTACGCTTTATCGAGTTCGGAAGTCGAGGGCCTATTTTCCAAGTTAGGAATCACTACGGCTCAATCAAAAATAGAGAGTAAGGCAAAATCTCTCCCCGCAAAATCGGATACTATAAGACAATATTGTTCACCTGTTGAAGATCAGGGCAAATTGGGCTCTTGTACTGCAAATGCAGGAGTTGGAATGGTTGAATATTTTGAAAGGAAAGCTTTTGGAAGACATATCGATGCCTCAAGGCTATTTCTTTACAAGGTTACGAGGAATCTTCTTCGGCTTCGAGGAGATACGGGGGCGTATTTGAGAAGTACAATGGGAGCACTGCGATTATTCGGCTTGCCTCCTGAAGAATATTGGGAATACGATATAGCTCAATTTGACAAGGAACCACCTGCATTCTGTTACGCCTTTGCTAGCAACTATCAGGCAATTAAATACGCTCGTCTTGATCAATCCAATGTTACCAAGCAAGCTTTGGTAGATTCAATAAAGGAAAATCTATCAAAGGGAATCCCTTCAATGTTCGGTTTTACCGTCTATGAATCAATCGAGCAGGCTTCAAGCGACGGCAAGATTCCATTTCCTTGCATTAAGGAGAAAGTCCTCGGGGGGCACGCCATAATGGCGGTAGGTTACGATAATAATCTAAAGATAAAAAATAATGGCTGTGGAGACGTAACAACTGGTGCATTCGTTATACGCAATTCTTGGGGCACCACTTGGGGTGATCAAGGCTATGGATATTTGCCCTACGAGTATGTACTACGGGATATTGCGGTAGATTGGTGGAGTATAATCAAAAATGAATGGGTAGAGACTGGCCAGTTTGGTGAATAATAAGATAATAAGAAGGTCTTTCTTGTTTCTAGCTCTCTTTAGTTTATAAGATATGAATACGCACGGGGGTTCCTAAAGGTTCTAAAAAGATTCGAAGGCCGAGTACATATATACAACATAAGCTCCCAAATGGTAATATTATATTAATAACAATACTTGCATGACTCTGTTTGGTCAAATAATTTGTTCTAGGGCTAAGGACTGTTAATTGCTAACGAATAATATGGCTTTTGTCTCCAAACAAGCAACAACATAGTTATAGACGCTGACGTGGTAAAGGCTATAATGTCTCTTGCCAAAGCAAAGAACCAAGACTTTGATATGCTAGCTGAGCAGGAACAGAACCTGCCTCCCGAAATAAAGGAAAAGAAGCGTAGAGGGGCGCTTAGGACTGGATATACTACCGGCACGACTGCAACTGCTGCCACCAAAGGAGCGCTAGAGGCTCTTATCACTGGCAGGCCAACCGAGCAGGTTATCGTCTCCCTGCCAAAAGGCAAAACTGTTACTCTGAGGATTGCTTGGACAAAGTCTGAAGATAACGGCAGTTTTACCTGCGCGGCGATAAAGGATGGGGGTGATGACCCAGATGTTACTCATGGCGCAGAAATATGCTCAACGGTATCCTTTAGCGAGAACGTTGGCGAGATCAAGATTGACGGAGGCAAAGGAGTAGGCAGAGTGACTAAGCCAGGACTAGGGTTGGATATCGGTAAGGCTGCCATTAACCCGACGCCCATGAGGATGCTAGAGCAGGCAGCGCGTGAAGTAGCTAGTCATCAATTGGAAGATCGCGGCATTAACATTCTGGTCTCAGTTCCCTCAGGAGAGCAAATTGCCAAAAAGACAGATAACCCTCGTCTTGGAATCCTAGACGGAATCTCGATACTTGGAACCACAGGATTAGTCCTACCATATTCGACTGCATCATTTGCTGCTTCAATAAGGCAGGGTGTAGAAGTTGCAACTGCAATGGGTTCCGATACCGTGGTTCTTACTACAGGAGGCAGGAGTGAGGACTTTGCCAAAGAGATCTTCAGAATCCCAGATCACTGCTTTATTCAAATAGGGGACTTTGCAGGCTACTCAATAAAGCAGTGTGCTAATAAGGCGACGCTAAAAGAAGTAATCATTGCAGGCTTTATCGGCAAATTGACTAAAATGGCGATGGGCATTAAACAAACTCACGTGGCGGGATCTCACGTCGATATGGAATTTATGGCCCACCTTGCCGCCGAATGTCAAGCACAACTAAGTGTCATTGAAGAAATAAGGTCCGCAAATACCGCAAGGCATGTCTCAGAGATAATAAAGAGAAATAATGTCGTCGACTATTATGACAGCATATGCAAAAAGGTCTTTGAGCAAATGGATGCACACACAAAGGGGCAACTAGGGATGCATATTGTACTTTTTGAGTTTGATGGCACAGTGATTGGCAGTTATCCAAAAAATTACCCTAATAGGTAGGTAGAGGCAATTTTTTGTATCTCTGAGTGTTTAGTCTGGTTATAACTTCCATTTATCTTTAAACTGAACATACGTTTAAAGATAAATGGAGCAAAAGAATACTTGATGCATACGAGCGGGTTTTAGTTGTCGGCTTACAACTCTGGTTTTAAAATCGATTCCAATCATTACTACTAGGACGGTTATTTTTGGTGTTCGTGCGATGAAAATATTCGTTGAATGAACAACTGATATGAGCAAAACAACTGAGTAAAAGCTGACAATATGGAGAGATTTGATCCTATTTTGTTGTTGATAGAGTACAAAAGTTGCTTTCTCATTATATGCAGCATTGTTATATGGTCGATTCTTCAAGGATTATCCGTAGCTTATATCTCAGCGATTGGTTCCCTCTATTCCTTGTTATAATGATGTTATGAGCAGATAGAAATTGAATACGAGTTTATTTAGTATTGCTATCTGGGTATCAGACGAACTGTGCGTTTTTATGTCGCAACCTGTGCAATGGTCTTTTTCTTTGAGGCAAATGATATTCCAAGGGCCACCAGGTAAATCAGTATTCCAAGCGTCATAGCCACAGATGAACCAACCATAATTCCAAGTGCTATGGCGAGCACTGCACCCAGGACAGAGAATGCTCCGTTGACAGCCCACATCCATGGTATATAGTCAGGTCGGTGAGCCTTCAGCAATCGCATACCAGTAGGCAGAGGCATCCCCATCATAAATCCAATAGGGGCTAGGATGGCGATACTTACTGATGCTTTGACTTCGATAGGTTGTGCGATGGTTGAATAAATTATTGGCGGGAGGAAAATGACGTAGACAATTCCTAGTCCTGCAATACCTGCTATCACAAAGACCAAATTTTTCATATTGTTCTTTGCAATTCTTGAGCTCACTAGGCTGCCTGCTCCACTTGATAAAAGCAGAGTAAATAAGAGTAGTGCGAAAGTCATTGTGGGATTACCCATCAACAAAATCAGTTTTTGTAAAAGCGCAAGCTCTATCAAAATAAAGCCTATTCCAAGAGCTGCAAAATAAGGTATGATACGTGCAACTCCGACTTCACTACTTTTTGCCTTCCCTACATTTTCTTCCATATCTCCTTCTGCTGACACTAAACCTCTTCGCTTGATCCAAGAGAATGGGAGAAGCAAAAAGATTGCTACAATGCCAATACTAGCATAAAGAAGTATTTCAACTGCAGGTGGTAATGGCTTTTCAAATGACAAGAAGTATGGGTTATCATCCGTCACCGGATGTACCTTTGTTTTAAACATATCGTAAAATTGATCTAGGTTTATTTCTCCGCTCAGAAGAGCAGAATATGGCTCTCGCTCCACTTGTCCTGGCACCAGTATCGGTTTGTAGTCATAATGAGAGAAGGACTCTGAGAAATATTTGATCTCTTCGTCTGTAAACGGAGCCTTAGAGAATATCGTCATAGTCACACTTGGGTCTTGTGCATACGAATCAGACGTTACCATTATTAGATGTCTATAAAGTTGATCCTGAGGTATACCATTTTGTTCAAGCAATTTGGCATATGTACTGACGAAACGAGGTGCATCTATCAGCCACCTTACTGTGACAATTTTGCCTCTGTCAGTGAGGTGATCGTAATATTGTTGGAATCCTTGCATTGTGTATAGGAAATTTTCTGAGACGCTCAGTCCGCCTGAGGCAACAGACGCCCAAGTGTCAACAAAAGGTATGTAGATAATATCATATTTTTCAGGGGAGCGGGTTATGAAACTTCGACCTTCATCTACGTAGGATCTAACGTTTTCGTGGGTATACACATTTCCAGCTCTATCACCATAACTTTTTACAGTATCATAGATAATTGGGTTTATTTCAACTGAGGTGACATCTTTACTCCCACTTACCAGCGATGCAACCACATCTCTTCCGCCGCCAGACCCGATAACAAGCACCTTTGGATGTTGGATCATTTTAAAAGGCAGATATTGCATCCAAGTTGGAAGTTCTTGTCTGCTACTGACATTGCCATCCCATGATATTATATTGGTCCCTGCCCCGCCATCAATGAAAACTTTCGCCACGAGTCCCTCACTACTGGTGCCTCCTTCAACTACATCTATTCTTGAGAAGGAATTCCATTGTGTCTTCACAATTTTTGATCCTGGGTGCTCGCGCAAATAGATTGGCAAGTCCTTTTGCGCTGTAGGATCTGTAGGTATTGCAAAGATCTGAGTAGCCTGGTTGAGCAAGATAAGTGATATAGCAAATGCTACAAAGGCTAGGCTTGCAATAGTTTTCTTGGTATTCTTTGCGATTTTCGAAAATATGACACCGCTTATAGATGCAATTAACCCTACTACAAGCGTGGCCCCTTCGCCACCTGTAAGCACCAAAAATAAAACTACCAATAGTGCTCCGGCGGATGCACCTACCAAGTCTGCGGCATATAACCTACCAGCCACAGAAGCAAAGGCATTAAATGCTGACGATATTATGATCCCGATTAAAAAGAAAGGAACCGAAAAGAGGACCATAAATAGCGGAAGATAGATAACCTGTGAAGCAAGTGCATGCATAACGAATAGAGTTATCGGGACAAACATAGTTATACCCCATGCAGCGTATATTGTTAGGTTTTCCGCCCACTTACCTTTTAGCTTCTTAACGCGATGCTGTACAACTAGACCGGATGCTCCAAGGCCAACAAGGGCCACGGAAACAGCCACAAATGCAAAATGATACCAAATTGCAGCTGAGAATATTCTTGTAATTGCTACTTCAAGTACTAGCCCGGAGAGAGATACCAGGAAAATCCCTGCAAACAAAAGCTTGCGGTTTACCAGAACCGGTGACACTTGCCGACTTGCCATAACTTCGTTACCTGCTCATGTTTTATGTGAGTTTTAAAAACCTTATGAATGTTTATTATTATTATTATTATTTACTTTGATTGAAACCTCGCTTCCCTCATAGTTTTCTATCATACTAGTGTAAGGATACAAACCTAGGTCAAAATTAGTCACATTGCCTTTGAATGTTTCAATTGTGTTTGTGCTGGCTATAAGACTCTGTACTAGTTGGCTATTTTCATTTCCCATATCAAGCCTAAATCTGGGATCATCAATTATAAGAAAATCATTATTTCTGGTGGTATTGACAGGAGAATAGAGCATGTCACGATAATCGGACAATACATTCTGCTTATCGAATACATATTTGAATATCCAGGAGTAAACGGGATTTGATATTACAATTAGATTTTCTTTTTGTCCATTATCTCTGTTCTCCTCAAAGTAATTAACTGCATAGGCAGTTGATTCAAACTGAGCTGATGAAACATCCGAAACGATTAGTAAAGTAGTACTGGTCAATCCAAGAAGAATAATTGATGATAATAGTGTCGCTGCAGTAAGGGGCGCATGCCTAGTTTTCTTAAACTTTTCTATCATATCGAATATGAGTTTAGCTGCTCCTATGCAAAGTGCAGGCTGCATTGGAATCCAATAAAAGAAGTTGGTGTAGCCCATGAATGCAAGAAATACCATAAACGGGATACTCCACAAAATAATGAAATAATCTCTCCTTAGAAAGGCATAAGCAAGTCCAGCAAACCCAGCTACAAAAATGAAGGGATCTGTTACGGCTAAAAGAAATACGATCCATGGGAGTCCAGCATTTTCTCTATTTATTTGCCATAGCACGTCATTTGTCCAGGAGTTAAAAGCTCCAGCTACTATGCTTTGTACAGGCCAAATTAATGGTATTAAAATCACAGGAATAAACCATATTCCAAGGGCTTTGATACTTCCACCATTATTTCGGTAAATAAAGAAAGCAACTAAAGGAATCATCGTGAATGCAGGAATCTTGGTAAAGATTGCTGTTCCAAGAAATACTCCTGACAGCAATACCAGTAAAATATTATTATTGCTGCGGCTATTTTTCTCGGGTTTTGTTTTTGTTGTATAAACCGCTAGCAATATCGAAAAGAGCAAAAATGGTAAAAGGATGGAATCTAGCAGTATCATTCTCGTAAACCAGGTCGAGGGCATTACTGCAAAAAGAATAGAGGCCAATAGGGCAACATTTCTGCTATATAGGCGCTCGGAAATCTTGTAGATAAGAAAGGTATCAATTACCGCCAGCATAGCCATCAACATTCTGGGAACTTCATAGAGTAGTCTTATCGAGTCAAGAGTTGAAGAAGGACTCAATAATTGAGGATAGCCAATAAGTTTTAGCATAGTCCCAAGAAATAGCTGTCCAAAAAACGGATGATCATAATAATATGCCTCCTGTGGGCCAAGACCTTCCATCACATGCATGGCCCGTCTCATATATACTCCTTCATCATAATACAGATTCGGGAACCCAGCTGGGTTCCACAAGTGTGTATAAGCACATAATGCTAATGGAACCAATATAAGGAACGCTGGCATAGAGCATCGTTGCTTGAAAATAAGACGCAAACTCCTCTCTGATCAAGAAAGCACAAGACTATTATCGTTTGCTGGCACGGAAAAGATTATTTCCCCAATTGATTTCTGCTAACTTTGGCCTATGGTTAGGAAAACAGCGATTGTCGCCATTACAAGAAACGGCATCGAAATAGCGCGCAGGATAAAGCAGAGAATGCCAGAAGCAGAGATATATGTCCCTGCAAAACATAACGATGGCAGCAATGACATCAATTGGTTTACAGAACAAAGCACACAACTTGTTGGAAATCTTTTCAAGAGTCATGATGCGTTAATTTGCATATTTTCCCTTGGTGCCGTTGTCAGAATGGTGGCACCTTATCTTATTGATAAAAAAAGTGATCCTGCAGTGCTGGTAATAGATGACCGAGCAAAAAATGTTATAAGCACACTCTCAGGACACTTAGGAGGAGCAAACGCTCTTACAAAGTTAATAGCCTCAATTCTTAGCGCACAGCCTGTTATCACTACAGCTGCGGACGTTAATGAGACCATTGCAGTTGACTTGTTAGGAAGAGAGTTTGGCTGGACTATTGAGAATTTTGAGAATGTGACAAGGGTGAGCGCCCTGATGGTAAACGAGGAGAGAATTGCGCTATATCAAGATGCAGGTGAAAGAAATTGGTGGAAGGAACCGATCCCGAAGAACGTCATCATGGTAGACAACATGGATAAAATAAAATCAGACGAATTCAAAGGGGCGCTGGTAATTTCAGACAGGCTGATTTTAGATCAGAATATCAAGAGTAAGTCAGTTGTTTATCGTCCCAAGTCGCTTGTGGTCGGATTAGGATTGCACGGGGATACCACTAAAGATATTCTAGAATCTGGGTTAACTACAGTTCTAAGAGAAAACAGACTGGCGTTTCAAAGTATCAGAAATATTGCATCAATTAATCGCAAAGCAAAAGTGAAAGGTCTGGAAGAATTCTGTGGTGACCACGAAATCCCACTTGAAATCTATGAAAAAGGTCAACTCGCCTCCGTAAGCGTACCTAATCCATCACCAACAGTCCAAAAATTCGAAGGAACGCCCAGCGTCTCGGAGGCTGCAGCACTTGTGAGCTCTAAAGGTGAGCTCATAATTCCAAAACAAAAATTCCCTCCAAATCTAACAATTTCCATAGCAAGGATCTCGCATTAGCCCAACGTATGGGACCTCTTGTTGAGTATATATGCAATAGTGATGTAACAGTTAGGAAACCGGAGCCAATTATTGACAATCGCAAGGATCTCTAGGCACGTCAAAATGCAGGTTCCTCTGAGAAATGTTAAAAACCACAATGTAACTTTGGAACATTAAAGTGCTTTGACAACACGGACAAGCATTAGGAGAGGTAAAAGATATTTAGTCCTGGACCAATCTGAATCCATATATACATTTGACAAATGCACTGTTGATAGTTGATAGAGGTAGTAGAGAACCTGAAGTTAGAGAGGAGTTAGAAGAGATTTGTATCTTGGCGAAGAAGCAAGGTGGGTATGCTTACGTAAATTATTCCTTCCTTGAAGTTTTGCCGCCATTTATCCCTGAAGGAATCAGCCGATGTGTATCAGCTGGAGCCAACCATATCACGGTTATGCCATATTTTCTTTATCCTGGTATGAAACTGAAAGATACTGTCAAGCAGAGTGCAAAGATAGGTAAGGACAAGAACCTGAAGCTGATGATAACGAAACCACTCTCCTACCATCCAATGATGCCCAAGTTGATAATTGATAGGATAAACCAGTTAAAAAAAATTAAAAATATTTCTAGACCCGACAAGCAATGCGATGTGATACTGATAGGTCATGGTAGCAGCGACAAAAACGCGCATGACGCCTTCGTCCACACTGCGAAGGCTATTGAGTGCTACTATCGCAATGTGGTATTTTGCTTTCTTGAACTTGACCGCCCAAATATTGAAGATGGTATACATCAAGCAGTTTGTCAGAATCCAAACTTAATAGTGATTGTGCCTTACTTTTTACACAAAGGGGCGCACATCAAGCGAGATGTAATTGAGGATCTAGACGCAGCATTGGACAAATTTAGTTTTAAAAATGCGCACTTGTGCCCTCACTTAGGAGTTGACGAAAAGCTTGTTGATATTGTTATAGAAAGAGCACGAGAGGTCGAGAAGAGGTATAGAATCTAAAGACGACGACGATCACCAGTATCACAACCATCAAGCTCAGGCCAATCAATACAGCGGAACCGCTGCTGGCCGAGCTATGTCCGAAAAGGCTTTTGATATTGAGAAAAGAAGCTTTGAAATTATAGAATCAGAAGTAGATAACCGCCAGTACAACGAAAATGAATGGGCAATAGTAAGACGTGTGATACACGCAACGGCCGACTTTGACTTTGCAAGCAAGGGAAGATTACTTTTTCATAGAAAGGCCATAGAATCCGCATTCAATGCATTCAAAAAGAATCGTACCATAATTACAGATGTCGATATGGTGCTTGCCGCAATAAGCAAAAAATCATTAAATGATCTACAACTTAGGGCAGCTTGTTATATTTCAGACGCAACGGTCGCAGAACAGGCGCGGATGAAAGGTAAGACAAGATCTGAGACTGCAATGAGATATGCTTGCAAAGAAATGGATGGTGGAATTATTGCGATAGGGAATGCTCCAACGGCTCTATATGAGGTCATTAACATGATAACTGAGGGTATTACTAGACCTGCACTCGTGGTTGGGACACCTGTTGGCTTTGTCTCGGCAGCCGAATCAAAGGAAGATCTTGCCAAAATCGATCAGGTGCCTTTCATTACAAATATTGGAAGGAAGGGTGGCAGCGCTGTGGTTTCTTCGATAATAAATGCACTAATGCTTCTTTACCTGAGCAAGAAGACTCTATCTTCGTGAAAACTTTATGCTTGCGAGCACTATTCGGTCTGCGAGTTTTTTATTTGCAAAATGCAAGTGCATGTAAGCCGCAAGACTATTATCGTTGATGATGTAGCCATCCTGACTGTCCCTAACTCCGTTGCCCTTTTTCAGATTGTAAGCGAAGCGTGAGTCGCCTGCTATATTTTGAATTGAAGAATAGTGGAACTCGTGTCCTCTGAGGTGAGTCTTGCCAAATATTGGACCATTGCATTCGGCCTCAGTGTAGTTTAAGGTGAGCTTTCCAGTCATTAAAGTATCAGCCTCTACAAGGCCGACCATCTTTCTAGCTGTGCTAACACCATCATAACCGCTTATTGAGCGGGTTAGGTACATCAGCCCTCCACATTCACCATAAACAGGCATTCCCTGATCAACCGCTGATCTAATCGAACTTATCATTGATTTGTTGCTCTCAAGCTTGTCTGCAAGCACCTCCGGAAATCCCCCTCCAAGTATCAATCCATGCAACTCATCAGGTAGCTTTTTGTCATTTACTGGGCTGAAAAAAACAAGTTCCGCTCCGCTGCTTTCCAAGGCAATAAGGTTGTCTACATAATAGAAATTAAATGACTCGTCCAGCGCAATACCAATCCTTATTCTATGTGGCCGGCGCTTCTGTAGATCAGGAGCATCAGGAAGAGCTGTTTTACTGCAAAGTCCCAATAATCGCTCGGTGTTGATGCATTCTGAGACATATTCTGCAGTCTTTAACATCATCTGACCTTTAGCTATGCCCAATTCTACTGCAGGAATAAGACCGAGATGTCGTTCTACCATTTGAATCTCTGAATTGCGGTAGACTATGCCTATCACAGGAATCTTGACTTTTGCCTCTATGGCATCGGTTATGTATCTTGCGTGCCTTTCTCCAGCAACTTTATTTAGGACTACGGCTGCTATGCGCAGTTTTCTGTCAAAGTGTAAAAAGCCGAGTATAACTGCAGCTATTGACCGTGCACCCTTACTTGCATCTGCGATCAATACCACAGATGCATCAAGAATCTTAGCCACATGGGCAGTACTGGCGAAGTTACTCTTCCCAGACATCCCATCATACAGTCCCATTACTCCTTCCACTACAGCAATATCAGCGTCTTGACATGCAGTAGCAAAACATTGCAGTATTCCAGAACTTCCCATCAGCCACACGTCTAGATTATGCGATTTTCTCTTCGTTATGAGATCATGGTAAGAGGGATCGATAAAGTCAGGTCCTACCTTAAAAGGTTGAACCTTCAAACCTTTCTTGCCCATGCCGTGCATTACTCCAAGAGCAACCGAAGTTTTGCCTACTCCGCTTGTAACTCCTGCGAGTATGACGCGTGGTACTTTAATTGGCAATTATTATGGTTAAACGCATTTGAGTTTTAATTTTTACTATTGGGAGAGAGAGTAATACAGGAGGCGACATTAAAAGTCTAATTTGTGACAGCTTTTCTACTCAATTATGACAGATAGAGATCATACAATTTCAAACACCGAGCTAAAGAAATCTGCTCGACCTCATCCCGTCAGACGGCAGTATAACTATTAGAAAACTAGGTTGATTTTTATCTCGAACCGTTTTGTTATCTGGTCGCAGATGTCAGAAAACGGCCTTGTAATAGTCTACACTGGAAAAGGTAAAGGCAAAACCACAGCCGCCCTCGGCATTGTGATGCGCGCTGTAGGTCACGGATATAAGGTCTGCATGATTCAGTTCATCAAGGGCGAGTGGTATTATGGTGAGCTTACAAGCTCAAAGAGACTTGAGCCGGAGTTTGAAATGATAGCAGCTGGGAGGGGATTTGTCGGCATAATTGACGACGATCATCCAATAGAAGATCATCAAACAGCCGCAAAGGAGGCTATAGCTGTTGCAAAGCAAAAGATTAGTTCGGGCATTTACGATATCATGATACTTGATGAAGTAAATTATGCCGTTAAACTTAATTTGATTTCGCTACAAGACATTTTGGATCTTATAGCTTCGAGGCCAAAAAAGACAAGCCTCATCTTAACAGGAAATTATGTTCCAGAAGCAATTATGGCTGCAGCAGACCTAGTTACAGAGATGACAGAGATCAAACATCCGTATCAGAGAGGGATAAAGGCTATGAAAGGAATTGATTTCTAATAATTTCAAGAGCGCTTATTTTGACAACTAAACACTTGAAATAGGAAGAATTTGATCAAAACCATTTTGCTCATTAGCCTAGTGTACTGAGAACTTAAATTTGACTAGGTGGTTATTGCAGTGAGATACTACAGACCATACAATCATAGATGTTTTCCTAGATCAAAATCTTAAAGAATACATGCGCATTGTGAGTATCATTACTATAAAATGGGCTAAAATGGATGTTGTGCAGACGCTTCCCGAAGAAGCGGAGATAATAATAATTCTAACTGTTAGAGAAGTGATAGGACATAGAGCATATGTCACGCTTGACAAATACAACAATATGACTGGCTTTCTACATATCGCCGGCATTGCAACTGGCTGGATTAGAAATATAAAGCGCTATATACGTCCAAAGCAAAAAGCAGTTCTAAAAGCGATAAAGATTATTAAGTCAAGGGGCGAAGACGATACTTCGCTAAAGCAGGTTTCAGCAGAGGAGCGTAAACTAAAGATAATTGAAGCTGAAAAGAACGATAAAGCAGTCGCGTTTTTGGATTTTATCAAATCCAAATTCAAACTGGAAGAAGAAGAGGCTCAAGATGTACAAGAGAAGATTCTCCAGAAATACTCGGGTGAATACGATGTATTTGAAGCAGTATCTAGGAACGGTTTTGATGCCCTTAGTGGTATTGACCTTCCATAGCAGACAAAAGATGCAATACAGGAGGTGAGCAAAAGAATCCCGTTTCGCAAGCTCAAATAAGTGCGATTAGGGAGATTACGTCAAAAAATCAAATGTCGTTGAGATCACCAAAAATACTCTTGCGAACGTGCAGGGCAGTAATGGAGGTGTAGTCAGCACCAAAACGGACTCGGGGGCTCATCGCTACAGCATAGTAGTCATAGCTGAAAACTTCAAAATGGCAGACAGATTTTTGAACAATGCAGTTGATTAGACTCGAACTGATATTGGCAAGCAACAAAGTACCTTAATTTTAAGCTTCTAGACTCAAGGAAGTCTAATATGTTTGAATTCTTAATGGATCTAAGATGAAGCACCTCATAAGAAAGTGTCCTTCCTGTAACACATATACGCTCAACCAGAATTGTCTGAAGTGCAGTTTTAGAACAATAGATCCGCATCCACCAAAGTACTCACCTGATGATAAATACGTTCGCTACAGGATAGCAGATAGATATAACTATTATCCTAATTCTGAAGAATTATAAATAAACTATGATAACTCAGACTGGATGAACTTTGCGGTGGCGGGCGCCGGGGTCGCAGGTAGTTATCTTGCTAGTATGCTCCAAAAAAGAGGCCATGATGTTGAGATATTTGAGGCTTACAAAAAAGAAAGTCACTGGCCCGTCTGCGCCTGGGGAGCCTCCAGGCATATGCTTGAGAAATTCTCAAGACAAGCGGGACTGGATTTTGATAATTACATTTTTCACGTAGGACAGAAACTGAAGATAGAATTGCCAAATAACAATGAAGAAGTTTTGGACCTCAAGGGTTTAGTGACATACAACAAATATAGTTGGGAGAGCGATCTGCTGAAAAATATTAAGATTACTTTTGGCACAAAGGTTACTCGGGAAGCATTCCCATCTGACAAATACGATTACATAATTGATTGCACTGGATTACATCGTTCGCTTCTTCCAAGGTCAACCCAAGATTTCTTGATACCGGCTTATGAATACCTTCTTGAAAATGTGAATGGAGCAGACGATTTTTATGTTATAGGCTACAAAGGAGCAAAAGGGTACTTTTGGTATTTTCCGTTAGACCAAGGCCGCGGCTACATGGGAGCAGGTGACATTGAGAAAAAGTACTATGGAATTGCTGCTTTTTTCAAACAGCACCCTGAGGCGAGGGTCATCAAAAAGATAGGCAGGCCAATTAGGCTTGCGCCCTCAAAGCGCATGGAGCCTTTTTTTAATGATAATATCATAGGTGTTGGTGAGTCAATTGGCTGTGTTTTCCCGATGCTTGGCGAAGGAATAATCCCCACGCTAATTTGCTGTGATATATTTTTGGAAGTCCTCGATAGAAGCAACGGAAAGTTCGACTTCAAACAATATAGGAAAAAAGTGCTTGATACCTTCGCATACTATGACGACGTTTACAGAATTGTCAGACTAAAGATGGATGGCAAATTAAGTACTTTGAGACACATGAATCTGATGATGAGTATGTATTTTAATATGAAAAAACAGGAAAGGAGATTTGGTTTTGAGATCAGTCTAGAAAAAATGACTCGCTTTGTAAACGCTTTATAGTAACACGGAGGACGCAATAAAAATTTCTTTGACTCTAATAAAAAATTTTTGATGGCTCAAGGACATCTAATTCGTCATTCAAAGCTGCTTAATCTCTTAGTGTGGGAGAAAGTCTTTTTTGTTTCCTCGAAAATCAATTTGGGCCTGATATGATCTGCATATATGGCAAGCTGCGGATGAAATGCTGTGCTTTCTCTCAAATAGTTTCTAACCATTTTACACTCAACGCAGATTACGGATGACAACTGAGAAAAGCAATGTCGTCAGGATAAGTTTGATTGTGGAAAGTTCATCTTCTCCCTCTTTTTTTAAATTTTCATTTCTTTCAAGCGAAAAACAAGCGGCAGTAATAGTTTTTGTAATATGTATAACACTCAGAACCCTGCCTGAACTAGCAGCCTATCCTATTCCGATAGGATACGATGTTGTAAATTACTATATACCAAATGTTCTAAATTTCCAGGAAAACTGGAGCATCTTATCCAATCAATTCCCCTTGTATATTATCCTTCTTTTCTCTCTAAGAATGGCAACGGGGCTTGCACCATCCGCCGTAGTTACATCTGCTGCCGTCACGGTAGCCGGGATTTTTGGCGTAGCGCTATTTTATCTGGGAAGGACGCTGTTTAGGCTTCACATAAAACAAAGTGTCTTTCTGGCCATATTTACTGTTTTGCAGATGGCTGTACTCCGGACCTTTTGGGACCTGCATCGAGATGTCCTAGCACTAACAACTATGATCTTTCTTTTCTCAATCCTCGGAAGAGAATGGAATAAGGGTTGGAGGATGCTCTCTTTGACTCTGGCATTAACTGCAGCCACTGTGGCAGCAGACAGAATGATAGGAGCACTTCTATGTGTATCCCTTGTGGCGAATCTGATAATAACCAAGAATAAAGACCAAGCTTTGCCCACTATTGTTGCATTGAGTCTGTTCTCTATCTTAATTATTACAAGTTATCAGCCAAGTTACCAGGGGATGAACAATATGGTAAAGGGAGAATCAGGTAGCAGTGCACATACGTTTTACAATCAAGCAAACCTTATTATTTATTTTCTTGTGGTGAACTGTCTACTATTTGTCCCGGGAATAATTGGATTTTTGAGGCTACAAAATCACCTACTCAAGATTCCGCTGCTAGTTACTCTGGTAGGATCATTCTCTTGGCTTGCGTTTCCAGAAAATAGCTTGTTAGTAGCAGATAGATGGATAATCCTAAGCGGAATTTTCCTCTCAATCTTCGCGGGTTATGGCTTCCTATGCCTGTTCAACATGCTCAAACGTAATCTTTATGCGATATTTGCCTGCTTGGTACTTGTTGGATTTGGTGTTATAGGGATGGGATATGCATTAATGCCCTATGATAGCCCGTTTATCCTATATGGGGCTGCCCGAAATTATACTACATATTTCGCACCTGTGACAATGCAATTCAATTCGCTTGATATAGAAGATAATGAGAACCTATTAAAGACGATTAAAGAGATAAACGAAAAAACTGAATATAATGCAGTTATTGTTGGAGAACCGTATTGGCGAGGTTTCATGGAGTTATATCTAAATGGCGATAGGACGTATCACTTCTCAAATGACCCAAATGCCCTTTCACTAGCACTATTACGGCAAGGATATCAGGTATACTTGATTGAAGCTCAGGGAGATCATCAGACAAGTTTTAACATACAGAGTATCCAAAAGAGATAAGATAGTTTGATGATATGTCTGGTTTTTTTGCGGAAGCCCCATAAAAGCGGACAAAGCTAAAGTTATGAAAGAATTTCTTCATTTTAAGCTCGCATATCGACTAAACATGAGGAGTTTTCTGCAGTACTCTATCCTATGCGAAACGCTGCATGAAACCCATTAAACCTGTATGTATGTCAAGCATATCTCTTCTCTAGGTCAATAAAGCGGTCAAGATCCATAAATTGATTAAAGTCCTTGAATGTTACCATCATATTGCGAGCGTCTCTGGTCGCACCCGTATTTCTTAACTCCGTGAGTACCTGCCTCATAGCAAATGTTGCACAATAGAGCGCCGAGAGAGGAAATACTGCTACCCTATAGCCTAGCTTCAGGAGCTCGGTTGCAGGAAGGGTTGGGGTGGCACCGTCCTCTATCATATTTGCTACAAGGGGTGCATCTATTTCATCGGCCACCTTTTTTAATTCCTCAACTGAGCGGGGTGCTTCCACGAATATAACATCGGCTCCAGCCTTCCTGTATGCTTTGCCACGCTCTATTGCTTCATCAAGACCTATCGGAGCACGCGCGTCTGTCCTTGCAACAATGATAAATTCCTTGCTATGTCGCGCTTCAAGAGCAGCCTTTAGCTTTGGCAGGTATTCTTTTTTAGAAATGACTTCCTTTCCAATCATATGCCCACACCTCTTGGGCCAAACCTGGTCTTCGAGAAAGATACCCCCAGCACCTAGCCATTCAAGATCCTTAACGAGTCGCCAAACATTGAGAGGATTACCATAGCCAGTATCCACATCAACTATGACTGGGGCCTTAACTGCCCTGATTATTCTCAAAGCATTATCGAAGGTTTCGCCAGAATTCAATAATCCAAAGTCTGGCATTCCGAGCAGAGCAGCGGCTGACCCATATCCTGTCTGAAACATCGCCTCAAAACCAACATGTTCTGCTATTTTGGCGCTCAAAGCATCAAAAACCCCCGGAAGCACAACAATCTTGTTACTGTCTTCCAGTTGCTCCCTCAGATAGACGCGTCTTTCATTGTACATCGCTGACAAAGAGAGGAAAGTGGATGTTATATTAGCTTTCCACTGGCCATTCTCCAGGGGTTATGAACTCAACAAGATTGCCCGCTGGATCTCGAAAATAAAGAGACCTTGTATTGCTATTCCATACGACTTCCTTCTCTATAATTATATTATTCCTTCCCAGCAGTTCTTTGGAACGTAAGTATTCTTGCTCATCTATCTCTATAGCAAAGTGAATACTCGATGGTGGACTTATTGCACCGTGAGTGGGCAGACCCCCGTTATCCGTACTGGTTATCATAGGATCGAATATTAACAACATACTCTTGCCTGCTTTAAAGAAAATCAACTTACTTGGTTCTTCTTGGATAACAGCCAAACCAAGAATTCCTGCGTAAAACCTTCTCATGCTTTCGAGATCAGAGGAATAGAGGCATGTCTCAACGATCTTGTTTATTTTCATTCAGTCTGGTCCTGCTGCTTTATCTCTTGCTCAACAGGCACGACCTCATAATTCCCGTCCTGATACTTTACGACAAATAATTGGCAACCTCTGCACTCATATTGCTTGACTGGTGGATCGTGTAGCACTGAGCCGTTAAGCCATACCATGATTGCGCCGCAGTTAGGACAATTCATCATATATGGGTCTGGACTAGCTAAGAGCGTAGACTTAATATGTCTTATTGAGCCGTCGAGGGCTGTACTCAAAGGTTCGTGTCCCACTTTGTATTGTGCGTGTCAAAAATTTGGTATTCATAATGTATAGTTTATTGCGGTTTTCAGTGTATAAGATTATGCATGTCTCACGTCATCGAAACCCACGCAAACAAAGGCAAAGAGAAAAATCTACAGTCATAACTGCCGCTGCTGATCTAACAACAAAATCGTAGCTTGCTACATCCATAAGTTTCTTCACATGGGAGGGATGTTTAAGAAATAAATTTGAATTACATCAGGCTCTGGATTTTTTAGTCTGTTCTGAGCCGATAATTACATTTGATATCGCTTGTTGAAGGCGCCAAACTAGTCCGTCTTGCAAGGACTGCAGTTGAAAAATACTTGCATGAATCGATTGTGATAAACCCTGAAAGGGAGTCGTCAGAAAAAGCTGGAATTTTTGTAACGCTTAACTATTTAACCTCGAGTAAAAAAGAATACTTGCGTGGTTGCATTGGCTTTCCCCTTCCGGAGAAAGTTTTATACCAAGGTGTAATCGATGCTGCAATTGCAGCAGCAACAGAAGATCCTCGCTTCCCTCCATTAGATGTACAAGAGCTTGACAATATCATTTTTGAAGTGTCCATACTGTCCCCTCCTCAGGAGATAAGAGCCGAAAACCCTGCAGACTATCGAAAAGAGATCGCGATAGGGCGAGACGGATTACTATTGCGCTGGCGTTTCGGCTCGGGATTATTACTGCCACAGGTGCCATTGGAATTAAACTGGAATACTGATGAATATCTTGCCAATATCTGCTACAAAGCTAGCGCACCACCTGACGTATGGCTTGACCCACAGTCAAAATTATTCAAGTTTCAGGCAGAAGTGTTTAAAGAAGTCAACCCCAATGGCGAGATCGTCAAAGTGGGTTATGACAATAATATATAATCATGATGATATTGTCACCCTGCATTGCCTTCGCTAGCATACTTGACACCTTATGGTGTAGGTCTTGGACATGCAAGTCGACTAGTTATGCTGGCAGAACATCTTAAGCGAGATGGAATTAGGATACAATTTTCGTCATACGGCGAGGCTGCGAGTTACATCTCTCTCAGAGGCTACGAATGTGCTAGTGTTTATCCAGTTGAGTTTGCGTGGAGCATGGAAGGAGGCTTCTCTGTAAAAAATAGCATAGCTAATATACCTATCTGGTTTGCCAACTTTTCTAGGCAGGTTAACCAGGAAATACGCAACATGCACAAATCCAATCCTAATATTGTGGTATCAGACAGCAGGTTATCACCGCTTGTAGTCGCTAAAATGCTAAAGGTTCCTTCTGTAGTGATACTTAATCAGATTAAGCTTTTGCTATCACCGCGTCTTCACAATTCTACAGTACCTCGTATTTTTGAAAATATCGTAGGGGAATTCTTAGGATCAATGTGGGCCATGGCTGAGAGAATGGTGGTGCCTGATCTTCCCCCACCTCATACACTTTCTGCTAACAACATATGGAACATAGGCGCAACATCGAGAAAAGTGGAATACATTGGATTCACTTCACCAAGAGCCGTAATAGACGAGCAACGAGTTATGAAGGTAGCCGATACGCTCGGTTTTAATAAGAGCCAACCACTCGTCTTTGTCCATGTAAGCGGTCCTGAACAAACTCGGCCGGCACTTCTTAAAATCTCGCTTGAAACCGTTCGAAGGATGGATCCCAAGATACAGTTTGTCATTTCAGCCGGAAACCCAAAGGGTAAAAGTGAACCAGTCAGGATTGGAAGAGTAAGCTGGTATTATGAATGGTGCCCTATGCGAGACGAGATATTCGCATCGAGCGATATTCTAGTGTTACGAGGCGGACACGTTGCTTTGTCTCAGGCTATCCAATTTGGCAAGCCAGTAGTTACCATTCCTATCGAAAATCATGGCGAACAGCTAGGAAACTCCGCCAAGATTGCCGAACTGGGCGCAGGCGTAATGCTGAATCCAAAGCAGTTAAGACCAGAAGACCTATGCGATGCAATCGAAAAAGTACTCTATGACCAGAGTTACAATAAAGAAGTCATTGAACTCCAAAGACTGGCGGAGAGACTAAACGGAATCGATAATGTCGTGCAAATAATTAGGTCCTACCTCTAACTGCAATCTCTTTGTATGCTTAATAGCTGACTTTACTTCAGAGTAAATAGCATCGCTATATCTTTGCAGTATGCTTTCTGAGGCTCTTGCAATCGTGATATCTAATGCTATTCCTGCCTTTTCTGCAAACTTGCTCAGCTCGTCTGATACGCAGATCAATGGTGTTAGTGGCACTTTACCTACAAGGAATGCTTCTCGAATTACAGATTCTATGAACCAAATTGGATGAACTGCGGTAGTGAAGCCAAAAATCACCCTATGGTCACTGAGCTGCATTAATATCTTTGAGATAATTTTTTCCTTCATAAGAATTGAAGTTGGGCCTTTTAATGGTAATTCAATTGGGATTGCTAGGATTGTTTGTTTTTTTCTACCCGTTCTTGTCGCAAAAAGGTGCGCGAACTTGGCGCTAATTTCAAGTTCGTTTCCGTCACTATATGGCAATGCGAGACTGGAACATTCAAAGCCCGCCTTAGCTGCCACCAAAGTTGAGAGAACAGACAGTGAGCTATGGACACTTCCTAGAACGGAGCCATGCGAACCTGAGATTAATCCCCCTAGCCCGGCCACTATTTGGATGCAAATGTATGCCGCCTCGTCGCCTACGACTGTAAGAAGGAGTCGGCTTGCATCCTTTTCCGACCTTGCTGGTGTCGCATTAATTGAGGCTAGTCTCGCAGAAAGAAAACCGGAAGCGGCAAACTCTAGATCCCTACTGACATAGTCGCATTTTGCCCCAGGAAGTATGATGACTTTGACAAAGAAGTTGTCGCGAGGGCTAATTGTAGTACTTGCAAAATGAACTATTGCGTCTGAAAGCTCAGAGAAGTTGTTGGATACTTTTTTAGCGATAGCTACACGCTCAACTCCAAACGTCTTTGCGAGCTCGGAGCCCAGCTCAACTACATTGCTACCTTCACATATTATACATTTGTCTTCGAATTTAATACTTTTTATTCTTGTCGAAGACCTTTTGATTACCTTCCCAAGCGCTTGGTCATCGGTAAAAGCTGTCGGGAACACCAGGACTACGCTCAACTCTATACAAACGTGAGAACAGGATAATTATATTAAAACAAATAAAATAATATAATGGGGACGATGCCCCAGCGGACTTTTACCAGTGATGTTTCTCGTCAGGAATCAAGCCAATTTGCTCGCGCTCAAAGTATCTTTCCAGCTCCTGTGCCCACTTTTCTTTTGCTGTGCCACCGCCAAGTCCCTTTCTTCTCAGCCAAAAGGCGATAACGCCCAACAGGAAGACAGCGAACAGCATGGTTCCGAATATGTACACCATGACGTCGTAGAACAGAGGGTCGTAAGCCGGTCCAATCTGCTGCATCAGAAGTTCAAATACCATTATCACTATGCAAAAAAATCCGAATATATATATTTGTCGGTGGGCTGTACATCCCTATCAAATATAAAATATATGTTTCTGAGGACTCTACTCGCTGCAATCAAGCCGCTTGCCATCGCTTAGACCGTAGGTCTCTGCTACTGAAAACCTAGCCGTAATATATCTCTAGCAAAAAACAAAAATAAGGGAAGGTTAGGTCTTGACTGGCTTTGCGCCCCTGCCCTTGATGAAGAATGCAGCAGCTACACCGCCGAAGATAACAGCTAGAACTCCAATAAAGATGTACATTTGCCCTCCTTCAGTTGCAAACATTGGTGTGCCAGATCCAGTACTAGGGTTTTCCTGAGCAGCTGTAAGCCTCTTTTTAGCTAGAATCGTGACGTCGCTGCAGTTCTCGCGTGGTATCCCCAACTGTGAGCATTCTTGAAGCTGTTCTGGCGAAGCAGAACCCGTGGTACCACCAGTCCCCCCATATTGTGCATAGGCTACGCCTACAGTAGAAGTCAATACTGCCAATGAAGCTAGAGCCGCGATTATGGCCTGATTCATGTTACATAAGGTTTTCGAAATCTACTATATAACTTTTTATGCCCATATGTGTAAATAAAAGTCGGTCTACATTTCCTGGTTGATATGCAAGCGAGCTTTTTGCTTAGGTCTGTAAACTTTACTAGCGTGAGCTCGGCTCCAAGGTGAGCACGTTTTACTCTCCTTTACTGGTTTTCTGATTTTGTGGAGAAAGATAAAAAAACGACTATGTATTTTTTGCTCGTTAGATTTCTAACGGATCTGAACAATTTTCCTCAATACGTTGATAATAAAAAATTAGAACGACTTATATGAGCAGTTCATTCATAAACCCCTCGAAATGGCACGAATCCACGTTCATACTCATGGCAAGTCTCATTCTACCCGTCCCACTTCAAAGTCTCCTGCACTCTGGCTTAGCCTGAACAGAGATCAGATCTCTGACCTTGTCCTTCAACTAGCAAAGGAAGGTCTAAGCCCAAGCGAGATAGGGCTGAGGTTACGGGATGCTCATGGCATACCGCTCGTAAAACCCGTACTCGGAAAAAGTATGAGCGAGCTGTTGGCTGAAAACAATATAAAATCAGATATGCCAGAAGATCTAGACAAGTTGGTAAGAAAGGCTCTTGGCCTACAGAAGCACCTAAGAGTCCATAATAGCGACCACAGGAACGTCAGGTCGCTTGAGTTAGTTGAGTCAAAGATCCACAGGTTATCGAAGTACTACAAAAGAGAGGGCAGGATTCCAAAAACCTGGAAATATGCAGCAGTGATCGCACAACTCGAATAGCAAAGGTACATTAGATGAGTGACACTTTTGCTGATGCGCTTAAACATTTTTGTGAAATATTGAGAGCAACAGTAGAAGAGGGAAACGAGGTTGCCGTTGTCACGCATCTTGATGCAGACGGCATTGCATCGGGTAGCATAATGGCAATGGCACTCAGAAGAATGGGCGCACGTTGCTCTGTAAGGACCGTCCAGGGCATGAGTCCAGCCGTTGTTGAGATGATGAAAGCTGATGGTCGTGACTTTTATCTTATAACTGACCTTGGTGGAGGCTGGTCTTCTGTCCTAGGTAAAGTCCTTGGTAACAAATGGCTGATCATCGATCACCACGAACTTGCCGAAGAGGAGATAATGACAGATGTCGAGTGCAGGATACTAAATCCGTGGAAATTTGGCATCGATGGAGGAAGAGAAGTGGCTGCAGGAGGAATGGCATACATGGTAGCAAAGGCACTTGATTTCAAGAATAATGATCTATCGCCTATGGCAATTGTTTCTGCAGTGGCCGACAGACAGGACCAAGGAGATAAAAAGTCACTCTCAGGTCTGAATGCAGAAATCTTGAAGACTGCTCAAACACTTGGACATATAAGCGTAGATCTAGATATTGCGCTTAGCGACAGAGAAACGAGGCCAGTGCATGAGTCACTTGCATTTACAGAATCTCATTACATCGATGGGCTCACTTGGAACAAGGAAGCCTGTTATCTTTTGCTCAAGAATGCCGGCATAAAACTTAAAGATAATAGTGGTCGCTGGCGTGTCTTGGCAGAGTTTTCCTACGAAGAAAAGACCAGCGTGGTTCAGGCAGTAGCCAACTTTGTGGCGGACTCGGATAAAAGGTTGTCCGAAATTATGATAGGTGACCTAATGGGCTATGTATACACTCTTACAAGAGAAGACAAGCGAAGCCACTTGAGAGATGCAAGGGAATTTTCAACGATGCTCAATGCCTGCGGCAGGATAGGAAGGCCAGGAGTTGGTGTGACAATCTGTATGGGAGACAGAACTGCTGCACTCACTGAAGGCGAAGAGACAATCAATACGTATAAGGGAACTTTGCGCAAATATCTTTCCAAAATCTTTAGCGAAAAATGGAGGATTGCAGATGACGGCACGTGTGTCTTTATAAATGGTGATGGCATTTTGGATGAGGGCATGTTAGGAGCAGTCTCGACCTTCCTGAGTAGGTCACCTTCCTTTAGGGACAGATTGTTATTTGTCAGGACACTCGCAATGACAGGGACACACAGGTTCTCATCAAGGAAGTGTATGGATTGTAAATCAAAGGCAAATCTCGGCAAATTGATGCGTGTGTGTTCAAATGCTTTAAACGGAGAGGGAGGAGGACACTCGGCTGCTGCAGGCTGTACTATACCGTCCTCCAAACTTGAAGATTTTATTGCCAAGATAAGGGTTGAAATAGGTGACGGACAAGATGCCATTGAGCCAACTTGAGGTTGAAGTAGAGATCGAAATACCTTTTCATAACAGAGCAGAAGCCAAGTTGATCATGAATGCATTAATACCAGATAATGTAGACTTTCCAAAGGGTCTATCAATGAAGTTGTTCTCGAGAGGCTCTACTATTGCTGTTGAGTTGACGGGCAAGAATATTGCAACAGCAACAATTTTGAGCACGCTCGATGAAGTTCTCAATCATATCTCGCTAGCTAAAAAAGTGATGACTGGCTGATGTTAGACCCAAAGATTTTGAAAGAAAAACAAGAAGCAATTAGAGAGATGCTGAAAAAAAGGAACATGCTGGATTTTCCAATTGACCGACTGATAATGTTGCACAAACATCGAGGCGATCTTATCACTAAGGCTCAAGACCTTCGCCGACAAAAAAACATTGTTTCTGAAACCGTCGCAACTAAGAAAAGATCCCAACAGGACACTTCTTTTGAACTGGGCGAAATGAAGCGGCTAAATGCACTTATGCAGCAAACGGAATCAGAAGCCATCCAAGTTGAAGAAAAATTCAACCAGCTGATGATGACTTTGCCAAACTTGTTGAATGAGGATGTACCTGTTGGAAAAGATGAACATGACAATATCATAGTCCGCAAACATGGTACGGTCACAAGGCCAAGTTTTAATCCAAAGGACCACATTGATCTGGCAAATGCACTTGATCTAGTAGACCTAGGTCGCGCTGCAAAAGTATCAGGAGCGAGGTTTTATTTCCTGAAAAATGAACTTGTAAGGATGAATCAGGCATTAGTCAATTTTGCCCTTGACTTTTTATCAGAGCATGGTTATACCCTCATTCAACCACCCTACATGATTAGAAAAGAACCAATGGTTGGTTCTATAATACTAAATGACTTTGAGGATGTCATATACAAGATAGAGAATGATGACCTTTACATGATAGGGACCTCAGAGCATGCGATAGCAAGCATGCACATGAACGAAATCATTGAAGGCAGAAAGCTTCCCATAAGATACGGTGGTTTTAGTACCTGTTTCCGCAAAGAAGCAGGTGCACACGGCAGAGACATGAAGGGTATATTCCGAGTTCACCAGTTTGAAAAGGTGGAGCAATTTATCTATTGCCGCCCGGATGAGTCCTGGAGGGAACATGAGAGAATGCTTGCACTATCAGAGGATTTCTTTAAGCGGCTTGAGATTCCATATCGAGTAATGCTTCTCTGTTCTGGCGATACTGGAAAGATATCCTCGAAGACCTATGATATAGAGGCATGGATGTCTGGTCAAAATGCATACAGGGAGGTTGTTTCTTGCTCAAACTGTTTGGATTACCAAGCTCGGAGGCTTGGGATCCGATTCCGCGATAAGCCCAATGAGGAAACTCGTTTTGTACACACGCTTAATAGCACTCTTATCGCAACAGAGCGTACAATGGTCGCCGTTCTTGAAAATTTTCAGACATCAGATGGTACAGTTGTCGTCCCAAAGGTTCTGCAAAAATACATGGGCGGCATCAATGAGATAGCAGCTCGCAGCTGACGCATCGTATATATATTATTCATTTAAGTCAAAGGGTAGGAAGAAGAATACAGATGGCTAAAGGAGCGAGGAAGGGAGGCAGAGTTCGAGATAAATGGCGTGACAAACAATGGGTTATTGTTAATAAGCCATCTGGGTTTGAGCCTCAGATGCCTATTAACTATATTCCAGTCACGGATTCAAATCAGATAAAGGGACGTACGATAGAAAATACGCTGCACGATATGATGAAGGGGAACCCCGATCAGAGCATGGACCAGCATCAAATCAAAATTTTCGTTGAGATAAATAGCATTAACGATGGCGTGGCAAGCACTATTTTCAAAGGACACGAATATGCAAAGGAATTTCTTAGAAGCCTCGTTAGGCGAGGTAGTTCGATGATTACCTTTATTCATGATTATACTACAATTGATGGCCATACGTTTAGGGTTGCCATGGTTGCCTTTACTCTTCGCAGGGTCAATTCGTCAAAAAAGCATCAGATAAGGTTGATAGGACAAAAGATACTCGCTGAAAGGATTCCGCAAATGACGGTCGACCAATTTATACAAGAAATCACAGCGAACAAGGGCGAAGATATTCCAAGGGAGACGAATAGCAAGCTTGGAGCCAATGTACTTGAGGAAGCAAAAAAAATAACAGCAATGCGTCATCTCGGCATCAAAAAGACTAAGCTCATTTCAACGGCAGAATCGCGAGCAGTTAATGAGGCCAAAATGATAGAGGCTCCTGCTTCCCCTCCCGCTCCAGCGCCTCAGCAGTAGATGGCATAGCTTTTTAGCCAATTTTTTATACCTTCTTTTGGATGTCTAAGGATGGACACTTCAAATTTGCATCAGCAGAAATTAATCTTGTCCTGCACGCTACAGAAGATGAAGACAAGGTACTGAGAGCAATAGAGGATGTGCTTCTAGTTCCCGCTAAACGCTTCTTGAGGTCAACTTCTGAAGGGCATTACAAAAATCGAATTATTGTACAAAAGGCTATACTTTCGAGTCATGAAGCTGTCTTGCTGGCGAACAGGGTTATCTCGCTTTTGAACAGCGCTGACAGAGAACATATGTCTCGGCTAGCCGAGGAGCACTCTGACGAGAAGGGAAACTTGTTCATTCGGCTTGACAAACAAAGAGCGTGTCAAGGTAGGTTATCATTATCTGAAGCCGATGCCATAAGAATTAGGTTTAAGCCGGTGAGACGTTTCAAGCCATCAGACGCTGTAGAAAGTTATGCAAGCCTCTTTCAGTCGGGCTTGAGCAGACAATAATAACAATAATAATAAAAAGCTGATCTCGTTTTTAGATTCGAAGATATATAGGTCATTAGATGTCACAAAACCGGCATAAACACGTACTGAAGAAAAGAGGAGGTGCTCCCATTCAATCGAATAGATTTCCTAGTTAGCAGCGATATTGATATTGTTCCGGCCATAAAGGCTCTATCAATAACCAAAGTAGGTATACCATATGATGGTAAGCTAGTGGAGGGAGCTATCTACAGGTTAAGAGTTGCGCCATCAAAAGCTGTGAGTTATCCTTACTTGGTAGTTTCAGATAATTTAGCTAAACCATCAGATATCCTAACACTCGATGACCTTAATAGCTTTAGGAAGCAGGCGAAAATGAAACTCAAGAAAGGTACTGGCATAGAGGTTACGGTTAATCCTGTAAGAAAGATGGATAGTAATTCAATTGCTAAGTGGTTTGCTGATCTACGCGAGCTGTATAGGTTCTGCCATTCGTCACGATGTCAACTAATTATTTCAAGCGGCGCAAGTTCGAAATACGAAATGGTCTCAGGCCCTTGCTTTGATGCAATATTCAAGATCGTTGGAATAGAACCTCAGAGCTATTGGAGCAGCATTGAGATATGGCTACAGGATAAATTGATAAGGAATGGTTATTATGTTAAACAGGAGACCTAAGAGACGATACGTTTCTGTTGTGCGAACGGGGGAACCTATTGATTCAGCCAAAGCTGTCAAAAAGCGCTTTTGTGAGCTTTTTGGAACAATTGCTACAGAGAAGGCTGCAATAAGACTCATAGAGCAGAGCGGAAACGAATCCATAATAAAGTGTACACTAGAGCAATTGGAAAATGTCCTCCTCTCGATTGCTTTACTCGATCCACCTGCAGTTACCATTGGGGTATCAGGGAGCGTAAAACAACTTCGAAAGCGCAGACAGCTTTCTTACAGAACAGAAACGAGACTATTCTAGTAAAATGGGAAGAGGTCAAATACAGTCTAATCAGCACTAAAGAGGTTGTAATGGAAGAATGATATTATGTTATATAACAAAAGGAAGACTTTAGTTTTATTGCAATTGAGATGGTGTTGCGACACATAATCACAAGATATTAGTGTTGCCTTTTTGAAAGGTAGGTAGAGAGAGATAGAATAAACTAGGCAAATTCTTGATGAAGCCTTGTGCCGGCTTGGAGAATAGATGACATAAAAAAGAGGATAAAGAAGATAGTCCCATGTCAAAATAGAATCTCCATTAGTTAATGTACCATTCCTAGGGCGGCTGTCACTTCTGATACATTCTTGTACTCTCTATCCTCGAGGTTTTGCAAGGCTGATAATAACTCTTGTCTGTTTTCCTTATTGTTGCTGCCCTGAGTAAAACCTTCTTGTTGCTGCGCAAAGGAAATAATCCTTTTCTTGTCAGCGGGGAAATTCATATCCTTCAAGATTTGCCCTATGGCTGCCACCTTTGAGTAGCTTTCCACATTTACTTCTTTTCTTTGCCCTTGGACCCCCCCTTGTTCGCTTACCATTCTGCCGGTTCCGCTCTGGCTGTCATCATCTTTAGGTATTTGATCAGGATTCTCTCTTTTACCAGTGTTGTTTTGATCCATACAAGAGAGTGGACAATATCATAATTAAAAATCTCTCATGGTGTAATGCAAGATGTCAATGAGAGGAATCTTTTGGTTACAAAAAAGTTATTGAATGTATCCGTCAGATAGTCTATACTTGTAGCCCTCCCAGCTATTCCTCTTTTTAAGAGTGCGAATATCTTTTCAAAACAATGAGTTAAAGATCTATGGATATATCTTCTGACAGCATTCATTCTTTGTTTAGAATCTCTACTTGGTACATTCTTGAAGCCATAACACATACTTATCAATTACCTGAATCATTGTTATTAGAATTTTTTATTAAGTCGACTCAAAAGATAACTCCAGCAACGAACTTGTATATGATAAGCAGAAACTAATCCGTAATGCTGTATGTCCTAAATTGAATAATCGTTGGGTTGATTTTAAACGTCTTTTCGAGGATAACACATTCAGCATACCGAATCCTAATTTCTGTTCTTATAGTTCAAACCTTCAATAGCTTTCATCTCTCATACAATCTTTAGAGTTAGATAGAGAATTACGCGAGTCTAATTGTCCTAGGTGATTATGGACGGTACGTTCGATCTCTGTTAATGCAGCCTCCTCACCGCTCTGCTCAACGTCTGTCCTTAGAAATCCTCCTGCGGCGCATAAGTGCCCTCCACCTTCCCGAAATGCAGCGGCAAGCTTGCTGCAGTCTATTTGAATGCCTTTTTCAGATATGCCTTGCCTAGTTCTTAGGCTTAACTTGCCGTCTGATGTATATGCTATCGCTAGGTCAACTTCTATGTCATCAATAATCTTTCCAAGAAGAAGAGATCTGCTAACAAATGAGTCGGCCTTTACGATTGCCACATTTGTTTTTGTGACCTGTTCATCTCTGCCCAAAGGTTTAAACTCAAATTCTTTTATCACGGCTGAGTTAATAGATCTCACTATTGATTCGTCTATCCGGCGAGACGCTTGAATCATATCCTCCTGCATTTCGGTGTTCCATAATATTCCCTGACATGCATTTTCCAGAATCACGGAATACAACTTGTATTTCAATTCTTTGTTTCCAAGGTAGTATGAAATTAGGCCAGTAAAAGGGGGTAGTGGAAAGCGAGCGGAATCTGGAAAGTCAGTTCGATGTGCAATACAGCCAAGGGTTTTTGCATGGGGGCTGGCAGGGTCAAACCGTTCGATGCAGAGTTCCGTGGCACATTTTTTAGATTCATTGGCTCGAATTTTGTCTTCCGAATACAGCACAAATTCACATACTGGAGAGATCTTTTCTTCCAAACCCTTCGGCCAGACATGGTGGTCTATCCATATGTTTGAAAAGCCTCTTTGCTTTGAAGTGCTGAGCGCTTCATAGATAGGAAGGTAACTTTGGTAGTTAACTCCAATATCCGATATTATGATCGTCCCAGAATCAAATGATCGAGTGAAAGAAAGAATTTTGTCCTTTACTGCTAGCATGTTTTGAAAACCATAGTTTGTCAAAACGACTTGAGATCCTGGATAAACCATCCTCAATACAGCGGCAGAGAATAAACCGTCCACGTCCTGCTCGTGAGAAAATATCAAAAAATTGTTGCTATTGTTCATTGTAATGCAAATTTAACCTATTATGCCTATCGACGGACATTGTGTCATTTATTTCTCTTTCCCTTCTTCGGAATTCCATAAGCAATTTGTAATTATGGCAGAACAATACAGGTGTCGGCTCAATTGCTAGCCATTCTAGCTTTAACCAAACGTCCTCAACCACGTTCTGCAACCGCGCTTTGGGCCTGAAATTGTAGGATAAAGCCATTATTCAACATACCCCGCACCTTATTATCGTATTGATTAATCTATCTCTTGAATCCAGGTCACCACAGTATAGAAGAAGGTTTTCGCTCAACCCTTCTCATTGCTTCTTAGCTCATGGTGTTTGTAACGGCTGGAGGGGGACTTGTCTGGCGCGACTTTGCAGCGGAATTTTTTGAAAAGAAATCTAATGCCATATCCAAATGAATATCTCCTTAGAACAAAGAAAGGATAAGGCAAGAAGGTTATAATCCCCATATTGAACGGTCCGTTGTATCAATGGTATATTTATTCAAGAGAACCGGAGTAATCTTGGTCATAACCAATGGAGAATACGAAACCTGTTTTGGTAATATACCGTCTAAAGTTCAAATCTAAAAGTTCGTTTCAAAGTGCTATAGAAACCTTGAATATGGGCCAAAGATTCCAAGAATCCCTGCGTTCGTTCCAGAGATCTTTTTCGCTGAAAAATTCTCAGCCTAACTTTCCGACATTAACGGGTCCAGAGATAAATATATGCAAAGATGACCTTGTGATTTATTTATGTTCCTACGAAATCCGACCCTTTGGATATAGTCAGCAAGCAACGGCCTCAGGAATGTCACGAGTTCCATACTATTATGAGCTGCTCCTGAGAGGAACCTTCGGCTCGTTGGCAGAACTATCAATTGCAATGGGTGAACAGGTATAAACGCAGACGGTTCATTGGTAAACCAGGGCCATATCCAAGAACCCGCTTAAGATTATTTTGGTTAAAGCTATCATCAACTTTCC
Organism: Nitrososphaera sp.; assembly: GCA_045809625.1. Taxonomy (GTDB): domain Archaea; phylum Thermoproteota; class Nitrososphaeria; order Nitrososphaerales; family Nitrososphaeraceae; genus Nitrososphaera. Next base: position 51,169 of record JBJMEA010000007.1, read on the forward strand.
ACTTCAAGAAAAAAATAACCAAAAGATTAGGTGGAGACCATAAATGCTTTCAAGCAATCATGGCTACATTCAACGATTAGTAGCTCCATCAGCGCCCATGTAGTAGACCACACTTACCGTGGTTGAAACTTCTTGCTGTCCAGGCAGAATTTGCGTAGGAACTGCTAAACCATTTGCTGCTCCTCCTCCAGTTGTTGCCTCTCTAAGATCAACACTGAACACCGGAAATTCTACAGGATTTATGCTCGCGCTGGCAACACCAGTTATAACCATATCAAGCGATTCTGCCGCAATTTCTGCTCTTTGTCGTGCATTGGATATAGCCTCACCAATTAAAGTTCCACGTATTTCCTGCTGCGTATCCGGTGATATGAGGAATGTGACACTCTCGATACGATTTGCACCAGCTTGAACTGCTGTGTCTATCAGTTGTCCGGCATTCACATCAGGCACAGATTGAGTTGCAGATCGCAGAAATGGGACGTCAAGCGTTACTGTCACGGTATTGGTGACTCGATATCCGATAATTTCCTGTCTTCCCTCACATTCAGGTGGCGGAGGATAAATTTGGATACATTGCTCTGCAGGCTGAATAGATTGATAAATAGGCAATACGGTATAGCTGCTCGTTTCTATTCTGTCCTCGGTAATGCCCAATGCCATGACTGCAGTTATCACCTGGCTGGTCAAGTTGGCGTTTTGCGCTACTGCGTCCCTTGCAGTTGTGCCATTAGTCTCCACTCCGACAGCGACAGATAAACGATCTGGCCTGACCTGACTTGTAGATGTACTCGTTATTGAAAGAGTGGAAAGATTTGCTGATGACTCGCTGCCTTGCTCATTTATATTGCCATTATTGAGATTAGTCTCGTTTGCCTGTCCTGCAGGCTGAGTGGTATTCGTATTAGTCTCCTGCTCTTGACGTTCAGAGCTTTCTTCTTCTGCAGTTTGCGCCTGTGCTGATAGCATCTGACCTGTTGGAAAGGGCATAGCCACCATCACAGTTAATACAAGCATACATGCAAGAAAAAAGACTAAGGTTTTCATTTTTGTGCTTGGTGTAACACCAGGACTTTTTATTGTTGACATGTGCTGTCATATATAAGTAGCACTGGCCTTATTAGGAGAACTGTATCTGTCTCAAGAGACAGGATTTATTAGAATTTTTCACATGGTGTACCTGACTAAGCCACGGGACACGATATTGGAAGAGATACAGGTTCAAAAAAGGAGCCACTACCTGCAAACTGGACGGACGGACAGAAGTTTGAGCTGCTACCCGATCAGAGAGTTGATTCTATTTTATTTATACACTCTCACCATTGCCCGGCTTTGAAGTAGTCGTGATAGAGAGGGAGTTAAAATCAATGAGGGCTTAGCGTTTCAAAGCGTCCAACGTAACCCGCGCCTCCTCTAGGACTTCTTTAGCTTCGTACTCTTGCAACTCCGCCTTGCGCTTTCTCTCCCCTCCCTTGTTTTCTCCATTAAACTGATTCCGTTTCCAATGGTACGACTTGTCATGGAGCAGCGAGGCTATCTCTGAGTGTGTTAAGCTTTGGTTCCACTGTAGCCAAGGCTGCAGTCTTCGCTCTTCAAGCTGCTCTTTTCGTGTGATTCGTGCCATTTCTAAGCGTATTGTGGTAACCTCTGCACGCTCAGCTTTAAACATATGGCAATTATCGAGTGTCGCCAATCCGACGGTTAGCCCTTGGCACTGCCGAGGTTGTTGCTGTTGCTCGTTCTTGCTTTAGCTGCCATCTATCTGATTGTAGTACGAGATGATGCAACAAGAAGGGATATTGATACTCTCCATTTTGGAAGAATTATCTTCCGAAGCTCTTTTAAAGAATAGGAATATGATACCTCCCACAATGAAATCTGTAAAAACATCCGGTCTCGTGCTAGGCATGTTGGTCGTTGGAGGACTAATCGCAGGCGGTGCTTTTATGACAGGACAGGCAGTTTTTGCAACAGCTATCGGTGAGGACCCAGAATTAACTGTCGACCCAACCAACGCAGCAGCAGCAGCTAACTCGAACAATCAACCAGTTACTCAGACCAACGCTGCAGGCATAGGCCAAGAATCACACACATATTGTAAAGCTTCAGTAAGTGACGATGATACTGCTCAAGTAGGCGACAACACTAACACAGCATTCAATGACTGTGACACAACCCAGACTACAACTGTCGGTCAAGCAAACAGCAACACTCAGACTACTACCCAGAATGCTCTTGCTATCGCTTGCCAAGCAAACAGCTTCCTAGCTAGCACTGCAGCCTGTGCCAATAGCGGCGAAGTACTTCGAGTTCCAGTTCCAACACCATAGACCTACCAACGCATGTAGTCTAAGAACGTAAACTCTTTCTTTTTTTATTTTTAGTATTCTTCTGCATTATTATTACCATGCTTAATGTTATCTTCTTCTTTTTCTTATTCAAGACCAAGCGCTTTACTTAGTTCTGCTAGCTCCTCCCTTGTCATTGCATCGGACACGGACATGACAATACTATTAAGATTTAATATTTGCAATAGGTCTAATATTTCGGACAGACTTTCAGCTTTCTCTCGATTACCAGGCACAGTAAATAGTTGATCATCTGTCAGTTTCTCACCTGCATAAAAGTTCCCGACAGATGGCAATTGAATGGTTCCATAGCAACCAGTGCACCACCAACGCGAGCAGTGATGATGTTCGAATACATCATCTTGATTATGGCCTAGCTGGTCATCCTGATCCAATGCATACATACTTGGGTTAGTTGATGTGTGCTCATGCAAACTGCCCAAGTCGTTAGTTGCTTCTGCTATTAACTTGGCACATTGGTTTCTGTCCCAATCGGATGAACTAATAGCTCCGATCCATTCATCCAAGAGTGGC
>JBJMEA010000008.1:0-12325 GCA_045809625.1 Nitrososphaera sp.
AAGGATGTAGGGTTAGTATTAAAGGACTCAAGAAGATATAGAGAGGCTGTAAGATGCTTTGACAAGGCAATAGAGATAGACTCAAAATTTGCACTTGCATGGAGTAAAAAAGGCCACGCTCTAAAAGAGTTAGGGAATTACGAAGAGGCTGTAAGATGCTTTGACAGTGCTATACAAATAGATCCGAAAAATGCGCTCGTTTTTAATGAAAAGGGTGTTGCTCTTCTAGATAGTAAAGAATACAACGAAGCTGTAAGATGCTTTGACAAGGCAATAGAGATAGAAAAAAAACCGATCCATTTATGCAACAAGGGTTTAGCTTTGTTCATGCTAGAAAAAAATAATGAGGCCATTGAATGCTATGGCAAGGCAATAGAGATAAACCCAAATCTTGCAGACGCTTGGAAGGATGTAGGGTTAGTATTAAAGGACTCAAGAAGATATAGAGAGGCTGTAAGATGCTTTGACAAGGCAATAGAGATAAACCCAAATCTTGCAGACGCTTGGCTTGACAAAGGGCTAATTCTAAAGGAGTCTGGACAGAAGCAGCAGGAGGCTGTAAGATGCTTTGACAAGGCAATAGAATGCTTTGACAAAAACTTAAAAAAAGATTCAAAAGATGCCATCGATTGGTATGGCAAGGGTCATGCTCTAACCCAGTTGGATAAGTACAACGAGGCCATTGAGCATTTTAACAAAGCCATAGAGTTAAATCCGCAATCTATCAACGCATTGAACCAGAAGGGTGAGGCTCTCTATCTCCAGAAAAGATACGAGGAAGCGATTGAATGTTATGATGCGATATTAAAAATAAAGGAATACGAAGATGCCTATTTCTTCAGGGGGCAATCAAAATGTGCCCTTAAAGATTATACGGATGCCTTAGAAGATTTTCATAAAGTAAGTGACCAATTCCCATTTTACGACGAGAAAATTACGAGTATTGGTCAGTGCTACTATGAATTGGGCTTCTATGAAGATGCAGAGAGTCATTATCGTAAAGCTATAAAGTCAAACCCCAAGTTAGTAAGAGCATATTATAATTTAGCGGCATTGTACATCAGTGAAAAAAAATATGACAGAGCAAGAAAACAATTAGAGACATGCTTAAAGATTAACAGGAACTTCTCTGATGCCAGGGATGCTATTAATAGGCTTGACGGTGCAACCGGAAGAGATTGGTACAATTGGTGGTTTAATGATTGGCAGCACAAGTGCAACAGTAAGAATAAACAAAAGGACTCTGAAATATGGAGAAATAAGAGATTGGACATCAAACCTATGATAGGTACGATTGTAATGGCGTTTATAGCAGGTCTTACCATAGCGACTATTATTCTTGCTTTTAGTTATCCGTCTAGTCTTGCTCCAAGTGTCGCTGCTGCACTAACTTTCTTGGTGGCTATTCTGATTGGAGTCATTTTGCTTCCAAGTCTAGTAAGGTTCAAGGCTATTGGTATACAACAACTGGAATCAGAGCCATTTGTCATAACCTCAGAGAGTTTGCATTCTTTGCAAGTCATTGATAAATCCCACCACGAAGTATTATTGATGCGACGCAACAAGTAACAATAATAATAATCCTCATCCAGGCATATGTTTCTCAAATATACTGAAGAATCTATGGACAATCCTCGATGAATAGACCCTCTTCGATAACAGAGAGTTAAGACACCAGTATCTAGACTAGATAATGGATGGGATGGATTGTTGCCGTTTTGCAAGGTAGCCACAAAGATAGAATAGGAAGAAGAAAGAAAAATAACTAAAAGAATATGCCAGTCAGAGAACGTATCAAGGTTTTCCGTGCAAATATTGAAGCAATCGAGGAAGAAGTGAATAACTTTTTAGCCAGTAGTGAAGAGGTGGATGATTTAGTGGACGTGAAGATTATAGAAACAGGCAATAATACTGTTCTCTTATTAGTTATATACAGAAAAAAGGAAGATAGTGCCTTCAGCTTTGGCTAACCAATCACAATTACTCTTTGAAGGAACTGGCCCCAGATTCTTTTGTTATTAAACAGATGTAAATTGGATGCTTGAATTGCAACCTTTTCAGCGTACCTCATTATTAATGCTCTGCCTTGCATGTACTTTTACTTGCACTTTAATAGTCACGCTTCTGCCTTAACTATAGCAGGCAGTACTAAAAATTTCAAGTATCACTCCTTCTAACAAATCAGCTCAAATTAATGCCAATTCACCGTCAGAGAAACTGAATTATGGGTTTTGAACCCATCCTCGTTCTTAAAAAATTCTGGATTCATCCATAACCTAAATTGACAGATTAAGGAAAGGAGACTGAAGTATTCAAAATCTGCCTAGTCTGTTTTATAATTTCAAATTGGAATCTGATTGAATTCAATCTCATTATTAATTAATTGTACTACAAAAAATTAATTGATAGTAACGTTTACTATAATAAAATAGCATGTTGAAAATAACAACAACATCCGATATCAATAGGAGGTTATGCCTGTCGCAGCATAAGCAACTAGCCATTGGTTTTACAAAGGAGAAAAGAGATGGAATGTGAGAACATAAAAAGCTTTTCCAAGTCTTATTAACTGCAATCACTTTAGTCATAGTGAACTTGTTAGCATGAGGCAAACTACAGATGCTGCATCAGATGGTTTGAGGACGGATGACGTTAATCTAAATATTTTTGATATTGCTTCTGAAGAAATTTGCTTTCTTGCTCACTCACAAAATTATTGTGTATGCTTTGTAGATATCGTGAATTCTACCAAAGCTACAGCTGAGATTACTGAGCGTCAAAAAATTGGACAATACTACTCCATATTCATTAACACAATGGCAATTTTGGCAAAGAACCATGGTGCAAAGATTGTCAAGAATGCTGGAGATGCCTTGATATTTTACTTTCCTGAAACTTCAGACTCTAGTAATGAAACAGCCTTCAAAGATGCATTTGAATGTTTTACTACGATGACACTCGCTCGTGATATTATTAATGCAAAAATGAGGTCAGAGAACCTGCCATCAGTTAGCTATAGAATTAGTGCAGATTATGGAAGAGTCGAGGTTGCCAAATCAACCAGTTCTAAGACAGAAGATTTGTTCGGTTCTACTATGAATATATGTGCAAAGATTAACTCAATGGCAGAGCCAAACGGAATAGTAATAGGTGGAGATCTATGTCAATTCATAAAATCGTTCTCTTTTATTGATGAGTATCACTTTAGAGAATTGAGAGAAGGATATTCTGCTGGTCTTGGCCACAGATATCCTATATATGCCACATTTAGCAAAAATATATCATCAATTGATATCAGTTACATTAATCAGCTATTTAGGCCAACTGAAACTTCTAACATAAAAGGTACTCAACTCCATCAACAATCACAACTATTCCAGCAGAGCCAAAAGAAAAAAGTTCAAAAATGTTCTGCAAACATTATGATAGTAGATGACGAACCAGACACCCTCTTTACTTACAAATCAATTCTATCTGAGGAAGGATATAACGTGCAAGGATTTACAGACTCCAAAGAAGCACTAAATCATTTTGTACAACTAGCGGATCCTTCTTCTTATTATCACATAGTACTTTTGGATATAAGGATGCCAGAATTAAACGGGCTGCAACTATTCAGCAGAATAAAAGCAATAAGCCCTGCCACAAAGGTAATGTTTGCATCTGCTCTGGACATCGCAGAAGAGTTGATAAGCATATTGCCGAATATAACGAATAAGGACATCATGAAAAAGCCAATGGAAAGAGGATATTTGGTCCATAAGGTAAATTCAGCACTTAACTCTGATACGCCTCATTTTGGCAGCTTAAGTGCATGATGCCAAAAACATAACAAAAGATATCATTTTCCTTTTTTGAGAAAATCTCAAACAGCCTTACTTTCGATCTGCTAGGAATAGAACGTTTCATTTTAGATGGAATATTAGGTCTTTACTCGGAATGACTTTTGAATAAGCCTTACTCAGGCTTGGACATACATAAGTCTTTAGCATTTTCTATAAAGGTTCTCCAGCAGTCAAGAAAAAGATTTTAATATTGACATTTATCCCATTATTTTGAGACAAAGCAAGTTGCTGATGATCTTTTGCATATTCTATCAAAAGGAAGAAGTCGGATAACCGAGCCTTAAAAAAGAAAAGTGCCAAAGTGGGATCTGGAGAAGAGCATATCAAATTACTATTCCCAAAACTTTTCTCAAGACGTAAGTAAATAATGTCAGTTCCCCAATTCACAAAAATGATTTTTCTTATTCTTGTTATTGTTACTATTGTTCGTTGACTTGTTAGACTTTGACCTTCTAATATCCTATAAAATAAAGATTCCATGCATATTACCCGAAACAGAATCAAGTAAACGAACGGATATTGTTTTAGCTTCCTCTGTGCTATTCTAGCGTACTAATCGAATCCTGCAGAAATTCCCGAGAGGTATTGGCCGCGTTCTCCAAGCCGATCCTAAATTGCAGAAGGCAAGGCACTTTTAACCTGTAGAAGGTGGAGGATTGGTGTCTTCCTGGTTAGTATTGGCTTTGCTGTTATGAATAGTTCGTATCATGTCGATCAACATGTGGATTTCTTGTTCGTTCATTTTTTCAATTTCATCAATTTTGCGTTTTATCAAAGCCTTTTATCTCTGACACCATATTATGTATTGCCTCTCACCCTGGTGTCATATGACATTCACGAATCTTGTGCCTCATAGAAGTATACTTTCACCACTATTACTAGGCCTAGAAAGTCTTGGCATTTTTATCAAACATCTAGATTATATGAATGGTAACAGAGAGCTTTATCGCGTGGCAGAGAATCTAAAACAAGAATTTATGAATGAAATAATGGAAACCAAAGAACAGGGTCTTTTTGTTAACCCTAACGGGGACTATGAGAGCCAAGGATACCACTGCCCCATATTACTCAGTGATGGCGAGGACATTTCTCTTGACAGCAATATTGAATATTCTATGGAGAAAGAATTCAGAGAAGAAGGGTCGCTATAGAGTGTGAGATATACGTTCCTAGTATATAGGAATCATAACTTAAGAAGAACCCTATCAAATAGAAACATATTGCAGTATAGCAATAGTCGAAGTTACATCCACACTTATACGTCCACATATAGACAGCAATTGAATATTCTTCTTAAACATTAAGACCTGTAAGGTATAAAAGCGATAGGTTCGAATCTGCACCATCGAAAACCCACCAGCTGGCCCCTCCCAGCCCGAGCATGGATCGCGAGAGGGAGAGATATCAGCCAGCGGGGGCATGTTACGTGTGATGAAGGTTTCTCGCTCTGTGCCCACAAAGGGAGAGAGACTCATTCACACATGTTGTTTGACACCATCCGACCTCTTAAGCATTGTAGAGAATTTTTGTCGATTTTGGATTTCTGTATATAGTACTAGAAAGATGTTTTGAGGTTTGAGCATAATTAACTCGTAACAACGACTAGAGTATAATTCTTAATCGCTACTACGTGTTAAGTTATAACATAACAGTGACTAGGTCAATCTGACTCCTCTATATGTATGCCAGCTAGAGAAAGAAGATAAAACCAAACCTAAATTGATGAGAAGAAAAGAATCAAGGGAAAAATTGACTGGCACTCAGACAACTAAAAACCCTTCCTTTCTCTTCTGTCCCTCTCTCCCCTAAGTGCTGGGCTATTTTTAAATTTCCGTGCATTTGGCGACAGTAGTAGTGGTCTTCTGGATTTGGTTGAGCAAACAAAAACAATAACAATCTCTAATTCGGCTGAGGAAATCATTGCAAGACAAATCGAAAGAATTCAAAAGATGATAAGGGTCCGTGATTGTCCAGAAGAAGAGCTAGGAATACATATCAACCCAGCAATGAAGCGACATTGGGAATTAGAGATAAAGATACTTCAAGATGCGCCCAGAGATGCAGACAGGCTAAAAGAACTTTTGAAAACAAAAAGGCGAGAGTATGAGAAATCAAGGAACATTGACGATATTCTAACACTCATTACAGCGATCGAAATGCTGCAGTTTATACTGTTTTTAGTATGCAGAAACGAAAAGAAGGTAAAAAAGTAAAAGGGATCTGACGCTGTAGAATCATTGGATGACCGTTAGCAATATTGAGGACAGATTTTTGGTCTCATCACCCGAAGATTGAACAGTGTCATAATTTATACCGGGCGAGAACCGAGCGTATTTTGCAAGATGCAATACAGAAAGCATATAGTTGAGTCGAGTATTATACAGCATTTTTGAACAACGTTTAGAGGAGACTAAGATTTAGCCAAAGTTTTTGAATTATCTTTAAATAACATTAACTTGAGTCTCAGCCAAATGAGTTCAGCTAAGGCACGAAATCCTATACTAATTGGAAGCATTATTGCTATTTTTGCAAATTTCCTGATAGGCGTTTTCCTGCCAATTCAAACTATCTCGGCTAGCATTGGCAATCAAGCATATTCCAGCAGCTCAACGACTATCCCAATAGCCTCGAAGTCATTTTACCTCGAAAACACTACAGTTTCTGGTCAAAATCCAATAAATGCTACTCATGTGCAAGTGTCACACTCTGGAAACGGTACCTTGGCACGATCGAATAACACAGAATCTATTGCAGTAAGCAGTACAGGTTCTGCCTTGGTTAACTTTGGAAGTTCATAGGTGATTGCGGAGGAATTGTTGGCCAAAAATGATGGAAGCGAAAACGCTTCAGCGACTATTTATGAGGCAACACGCCATGATGTAAATGCAAGTACAGAAAAAGGCGTTGTAATTGCTATGTTTAAGACAAACTCAACGTGTGCGTTAGCCTTTCTGGATGGGATGATTGGTGTAGGTGAAGCAGATATAGATGCTGCTGGCAACACAGACACTGCTCTATGGGAATTTGAAACTGGGATACCTATGAAAAGAACTGGATGGAATTACTAATGTCCTCACAGGTGCAGACTGATGCTAATCCACAGAAGTAATTTTTGCCTCGTCCAAGATTGGTAAGAATGATCCGTGAAGCTAGCTTTGTAAAATCTTATCATTTATTGATGATACGAGATAATATCTATCACAGGATAGGGGATACATTTGCGTCTTTTAAATGCCGCTGCAAACACGTCTGTTAGGAAGAAATGACATAGTGGAGCTGTATATATGACTGACCCCGGGAGCAGAGTATTAGCAAAAACTAGTTAGCAAAAATTTCTCGCGACTTGTTACAAATTATTTTATTAATCCCAAAACCTGCAAAGTATGTGAGAAAGATAAAGCTGTATATTGCATCTAGCCTTGACAACTTTATTGCCAGCGAAAATGGTAGTATTGAGTGGTTATTTAGTGATGCAGATTATGGTTATGCGAGATTTTATGATTCTATAGATACCATCCTTGTAGGAAGAAAAACCTATGAACAATCCCTGACATTTGATGAATATCCGTATAGGGGGAAAAAAGTGTATGTGTTCACTCATAATTCTAAGGCAGAGAGCAAGAAGAAGAGGATGCCAGGCGTTGAGTATAGTGACAACAACATTCTGGATTCTGTCAGGAGGCTAACTCAAGAACGTATTAGCAATAAAGATATTTGGCTATTGGGAGGCGGAGAAATAGTGTCAATATTACTAAATGCAGATCTAGTGGATGAAATTATTTTATCTATTCATCCGATCATTCTTGGAAGGGGTATTCCACTTTTTAAGAATATTGAAAAGCGCATAAATTTGTGACTGAAAGGGTCAGTTCCTTTTGAGAGTGGATTGGTTCAGCTATGCTATCGTATTATTAGTTTAGAAGATCCCATTATGCTATAATTAAAACTAGATACCAAAACGCTATTTAGAGAGATAACATTAGCTCAACAACTACTGCTGCTTATGCCATATCCGTTTTATCTAAGTTTTCCGTTTGTTATAATAGAAAGTTGTACGTTTGAAGCCATCTAATCGCTTGTTGGTGAGTACCTTTAACCAATTGAATGTACAAACGCAAATTAGAATTCAGCATTAATTGGTGGATGCCTGTTTTGAGTAATAGTCGCACAAGTCCTCTTGCAACAGATCCCAAAGCAACCTCAGTCCTTTACTATCTGTTTTGTGCCATCTCTGTTGAAATTGTTTTCTTATATTGTCCGACTGGATTGTCGACTATTGACTAGCACTATTGTAGACTAATGATACATGTTAATACGTTAGAAATATTGCACCTTACCTGTAAGAAAGCATATGAATAGACTGATAATAATTAAATCTTGCTAGTGTGTGATAAAGCAGTTGCATAATGAAGATGCCCGAAAATAATGACTCCTATGATAGTCAGGGATCTTTCCTTTCCAACCAAGAAAAGGAAGGTCTTTACAAAGCGATATATTCTCGTAGAGATGTTCGTTCGCATTTTATTGCAGAAAAAAGGATATCCCACATGATGCTCTGGTGAGGGTTCTAAATGCGGCTCATCATGCCCCCTCTGTTGGTTTTTCACAACCCTGGAATTTTATTTTGATTAAGGACATCACAACTAGGAAAAAGGTAAAAGACTCATTTGAGAAGGAGTTTCAAAAATCCATTTTGTCGTTAGGTAGTGATCCATTGAGACAGAAGAAGTACAGTTCTCTCAAACTAGAGGGTATCCTGGAATCTTCATTAAACATTTGTGTCACATATGACTCAACACGGTTTGGTCCATTTGTTTTGGGTAGAACGTCAATACCTGAAACTGGCACATATAGCGTGTGCTGCGCAATTCAAAACCTGTGGTTGGCTGCTAGGGCAGAAGGCATAGGAGTTGGTTGGGCAAGCATCTTGTCAAGAGAGGATTTGAAGAACATTTTATCGATACCATTGAATGTTACCCCGATAGCTTATCTTTGCTTAGGTTATGTTACTGAATTTGCAGATAAACCTGATTTAGAAAAAACGGGATGGCTCCCAAGATTAAAGCTAAACGAGGTGATATACTATGAGAGCTGGGGCGATAGTCGTGAAAAAGATCATTGTGTTGAATTTAGCAGTGCATTACATAACATAAAATAATATAAAAGTTTGGTCGTGACGGAACTGTAATTTGAATATCAGGAGAGAGAAGATTTTAGTAAAGATACTGAAGATACAACTTTGTGTGGCGAGGGACGATGATGATGGCGTAGTGAACTGCTAGAAATACAATTAGCAAAAGGTTTCTTCTTATTGGTCTATATTGCTTCCATAGCGCGAACCAGTCAGGCTTCTCTGATTTTGTAATATCACTATCACATAGCCAAAATGGTGGATAGGCCCTAAGTGGCCCACTTATTTATGTAAAGATATCATCTAAGCATCGAACTAAGTTTAATCGGCCCCATAGCTGCCGAACAAAACCATCTCTGTACATTTAACAGAGCAAATTCAAGGGAACTTGATGGTTGGTCAGAAATTCATGTGTAGCATTGATTAATATTTTTGCTCTCTCTGTTGTCTATTTTTCTAAATCTCTAATATTCTTGTATTCGTCTGTTGAGGATCTTTCTGTTGACTCCTCCTGCTTACTACTTTTCCTTATTCGAACACCCTCTGAATTGTAGACATCCATTCCCTTTGTGGTTTTAAATTCTTCAAGGTCTCTTGTGAATTGCTCATTTGGTGGTTCTTGTCCAAACAAGTATCTTTCTTTGACCTCATCTTTACTAGCTATCACCCACACGTTATCACCATCAAATGTATCTACAATATATTTTGGAATCCAGAATTTGTCTTTGCTAATAGTTCCTTTCTCTAGTCTCAAGTAATTCTGTGATATCTCATCAATTTCTCCAATGTCCTTTCCGTCATGTGTTTTTACCTTTTTTCCCTTAAGCTGATTCCACAGAATTGAGGGACCTGAAGAGCCTGACATATTTTTTCTATATGGGTGCCATTGGTATTAAAAATTATAGTGGATGAACTGTATTTATTGCTCATAGTACTTGTTTTGGCTACTTGCAATGTGCTTCACCAACCTTTTCGTTACTATATATGATATGTAAAATTACTTTGTAAGGGCTATAAGGCATTAAGTAGTGATAAAAAAATGTATGTCAGGTGCTGATATTATATCTTGGGACAAGATCGTCAATAAAGATGTAAAGTCAGTTGATCAGCAAGACTTGGGAAAAGTTGAAGCCATAACCCAAAAATATATTCAGACTAAAGAAGGTCTGGTTGCAAAAAAGTATTACTTTATTCCCAAGTATTATGTCAGTGGTTTTGATGGCGAGAACACTTGGGTCTCGCTAACAAAAGACGAGGTGAAGAGCAGATTTGAGAGAGATAAGGAGGCAGATGTTAGTGAAATTGAAACACAAGAATACATAACACGAAGAAAAGAAATGACAGCTAAATATCCTGATTTCGAACAAAATATACCTCGTCATGACGTGGAAACACCAACAAAACCCTTGCCCACGAAACCAACTACCGCTACTCCTACTTCATCAAGTGACAACATAATGATGCCTTGGGATAAGATAATCGACAAAAATGTCAAGTCAAATGACGACAAAGACCTTGGAGAAATAAAGAGCGTTTCTGTAGATTATGTGGAATTAGAGGAGGGCACCATTAGTAAGAAGCATTACTTTATTCCCAAGTATTACGTTGAAAGTATTGATATGGAAGACAATATTTACATTGCACTTAGCAAGGATGAGATTCAGAACAAATATCAAAGAGACTCCCCACCGACAGAATCTGAACTTAGAACGGAAGAATATCTAGAGAGAATACGTACGGTGGATTCAACTTACCCACAATTTGTGCATGGAGTACCTTTCATGGCAAAAGAGCCTGAGACAAAGATACCTGTAGACTACTCCGGCACTACTTACGACATACCGTGGGACAAAATAATTCACAAAGGTGTAAGAGCAAGTGATAATGTAGACATAGGCAATGTCGAGAGAGTAGGCAATGAGTTTGTAGTGGTGAGGGAAGGAACAGCAGATGTCCATATCTATTATGTGCCAAAGGCATACATTAGAGATTTTGATGGTAGTCAACTTTGGATTGATGCTCCAAGTGGCTTGGTTAGACCAAAGTTTGAAATGGATAAGGAGCCGACAGATAAAGAAATAAGGTCATTAGCGCAAGAAGCACCAAGGTTTAAAAGAGCAAAAACGACCGGCCTCTAGAAGTTAGGTTGTAAAAGCCATATCTATAACGAAGAGTTGGATGGATCAATGGCATGAGTACTTGCTCTTCTTTCTATTGTTGTCCCTTTGGATTAAAGAGTAACCAAGCTAGCTGAGACCATAGGTTCGACTCCAATCTGGTTCGTTTTTTTTGTTGATCTGGTAAATTCTCTAATTTGACTGAGCTTATTCTATTAGTTGTGGAGTATACGGCAAAGTCGTCATCACGCTCCTTGGCAAATCTTTACGTTTCACGATCTACAAAATAAGTTGTATGTCCTCTCCATTATAGAGGAAAAATAGATCTCTTTTGGTCACGATTTCAGCGCATCACTTCACGCTCTGAGGGCATCCATTATTTTTTGCCTCATTCGTTAGCGAGGTTTACGTCTTCTTTGTGAAGATATCATTAGTATCGGCGGATCCTATGATTATCTGAGCCCAAGCCTATTAAATAAGTCATCTATAAAGTCATCCACGATCTCATCTACGTCATTTGAGTCGGAGTCTGAGGTAGCCCCATTATCACGAGCAGTAGCACTATCCTGGTTATCATTATCACTATTATCATTATCTTCTTCATTTTCTTCATCTTGATCTTCTTCGACTTCTGCTACTGGCTGTTGTCCATCATTTACAGCTCCATCTTCGACTGTGATTTCTGTACTATCAGATCCTCTTTGACCACCAGAGTCTGTGACAGTAAGGCTAACAGTATAACTGCCAGCCTCATCAAACGTGTGCGAAATAGTTTGTTTATTACTTTCTTCGCTTCCTTCATCCTCTAAGTCCCAGTTATAAGTATAAGTCCCTGTACCTCCTGACACATCTGCTTTGAACTCAAAAGTAACTGGTGCAGCTCTTCCTTCTGTTTCGTTTGAAGTAATTTCGACTGTAAGAGGCTCCGTACGTGTAGTTGCTGCAGATGGTGTTATTAATTCAAACGAACCCAATATTTGTTTAACTGGTTCGGATAATTGTGCTGGTGCTAAACCATTTGAAGGTCGTCTTGTCTCTGCAGCACTAGAACTATTACCTTCATAAAATAGAGCATATCCCTTTGTTGTACCCAAGTTAGGCGCGGTCGCATTTGTATAAGTTAAAATGAAATAACCTGTCTTCGTGTTGTTTGGTTCAATTGCAGTAGTGTATGATACTTGCGCAAACTTGGCTGGTACTACTGATATTGTTTGGTTTGCATCTGCAGGAGT
>JBJMEA010000009.1:0-4617 GCA_045809625.1 Nitrososphaera sp.
TCAAGATTTGAAAATGTTGATAAATCTATTTTTGCACCAGGTTTCATTATTTCCCTGAAATCTTTCCCTGCTTCTTTTTCTTTACACCATTTATCCCCATATTTATTTCTAGCATACATATCTAGTTCCGCTGCTCTTACAGCTGCAAGCAAATAGCTTGGTACGTACATTATTGACTCTGGAAGAATGTGGTGTAATAACCAGTATTCTCCAATCTTTTGACCAGCCAATACCAAGTCCACAAATAGCTCTTCCCTCTGATAAAACGTCAAGTGTTGCAAATCTTCTTGCCTTGAGCTCTCCCAACGTATATAACGCTAAGCTACAAAAATAATGATTATTAATTTATCCATTATCATACCTTCCAGTTAAAAAAGATCTGATTTGCAGAATTAAAAAGCCTATTTCCATTTTAATAGACGAAAAGACATTAGGAAAATAGAGAATATTACCCCAGCGCTAATAAGAAAAGTAACTGCACCAATTGCGTTGTACAAAAATCCTCCCAAAATTAGCCCCAAGATACTTGCCAAACCACCGAAACTACCTGCAACCCCTTGTACTGAGCCTTGGAGTTTTGATCCAGCATATCTTGACAATATGGACATGAAAGATGGCCACATGAGACCATTACCAACAGCAAACAATACTATAGCACTGCTAACTGAGACAATATTATTTGACACAAATAAAATAAAGTTCATACCCAAAATAATGCTGCCAATTATTACTAATTTTTCCTCTGAGAATTTTTTTAATGCTTTACGCAAGACAGGACCTTGGATAAAAACCATTATTCCACTTAATATGGCATAAAATATTCCGAGCTGCGTTACTGACCATTTTAGATCTTTAGTTGCATGTGTAGGAAAGGCAGCGTAGTAAATGTTAAATCCAAGAAATATCAAAAAGTATAACACAAGTAAAAAAGAAATATGTTTTAGTTTGAAAACGTCTCGCAATTTAGGCTTTTTAGTGCTTGTATCCGAATAGCATTCTCTGCATTCCTGCGAAAAAGCTTTTCTGATGGTTCCTTGCTCTGGAACTAACATTTCTTCTTTTGAATGGGATTTGGATTCTTTTAACATAAGAATTATTACAATTATTGTGACTAAAGATAAGATTAATGCTGCTAAAACAGGCAATATCGCTCCATAAATAGTTCCCCCTAAAATTCCGGCCAGTGCAGGGCCTAGAATGAATCCTAGATTTGAAGATATGGCCATTTTTCCAAAGTTCTTACTCCTACTTGAATCTGATGAGAGATCTGCAAGATATGCATTGGCAATAGATATGTTTCCACCAGTGATGCCATCAATGGCTCTGGCAACAAATAATACAAGCAATGGAACGACAAGGACAAATGTTCCAAGGAAATTGATATGTATATTAAAAGAATTTGAGGGTAAAAATAAAGCAAAAAGAAATAGCAACCAACCAATTGATGTTCCTACATTACTCAAAAGAAGAATTTTCTTCCTTCCATATCTATCAGACCATTTTCCCAATATAGGAGATCCTATAAGCTGAAAAGCAGGATAAGTAGCGGCAAGTAAACCATAGATTATAGCACTTCCCCCAAACTTCATAACTACAAAAACCAAGAAAGGTAAAACAATACTAAAACCAAGAGTACCTACAAAATTAACCAATAATATAGGAAAAAGTGAAGCCTGTTTTACCAGACTAGCCATTATAGAAGTATCTACGCAGTTTCATTTAAAAATTGAGGATTCAATCCTCTTTTTCAGGGAGAAAAAACGGAAAGACTCAAGGGATGATTTATGAGGAGTAACTACAATATAGATCACAACTATGTCTAATACGCGCAGAGGAATACCTATAATCAGCTCTCGTATTGAGAAAATATTTCCAAAATTAACACCAGCGCAGCTTAGTCGCATTGCAACTCGCGGACACGTACGCTCTGTGGGCGAAGGCGAAGTGCTCTATGAGCAGGGGCGTAAAGCGGTACCATTCTTTGTGGTTATCTCCGGCGAGCTCGAAGTTGTGCGACCTTCGATTCCTGTTGAGACCCTTGTCACAAATTATGAATCCGGCCAATTCACTGGCGAGGTCGGCACACTCTCCGGGCGGCGGAGTCTATTCCGAGTTCGTGCCACCAAGCCGGGTAAGATAATAGAACTGGATCGGCAACAAATGCTAGGTTTGGTACAGACTGATGCTGAACTTGGTGAGATACTAATGAGGGCTTTCATCCTACGCAGAGTAGAGTTAATAGCTGCTGGTGTTGGAGACACTGTACTTGTTGGGTCAGCATATTCTGCCAGTACACTTCGAATCAAAGGGTTTCTGATGCGCAATGGACAGCCATACTCCTATATGGATCTAGAACGCGACTCTGATGTACAGAATCTATTGGATAGTTTTCAAGTTTCAGCAACTGAAATACCCGTATTGATCTGTCGAGGTCAATCAGTGCTGCGCAATCCCAGTAACCAAGAGATCGCAGACTGTCTTGGCTTTAATGAATCTATTGACCAAACCCATGTGCGCGATCTCATAATTATCGGCGCTGGTCCCTCAGGACTGGCAGCCGCGGTGTATGGCGCATCAGAAGGGCTCGACGTTATGGTACTGGAAACGAGTTCTCCTGGTGGCCAGGCTGGTTCAAGCTCAAGAATAGAAAATTACTTAGGATTTCCTACAGGAATCTCAGGTCAGGATCTGGCAGCTAGAGCATATAATCAGGCTCAAAAGTTCGGTACAGATATACTCACTGCTAAGGCGACACGACTTGTCTGTGACAGTAAACCGTACATAGTAGAACTTGAGAGTGGAGTTCAAATTCCTACACACACTATCGTGATAGCAACCGGAGCTGAGTATCGAAGGCCGCCATGCAAAAACTTGTCGCGCTTTGAAGGCGCAGGTGTCTACTATGGTGCGACTTTTATGGAAGCGCAGTTATGTGGCGGAGAAGAAGTAATTGTAGTTGGTGGAGGAAACTCAGCCGGCCAGGCAGCCGTGTTTCTGGCTGAAACTACGAAGCGTGTGCACATGCTCGTCAGGTCAGCTGGTTTAGCAGAGAGCATGTCGCGCTACCTGATTCGTCGGATCGAAGAAACTGCTACGATAGTATTACGGCAGTACACTGAGATCGTAGCGATCGAAGGAAGCGATCATCTAGAATTCGTTCGCTGGCACAACAATCAAACGGGACAGACAGAAGAGCATAAGATCAGACACATATTCGTCATGACGGGTGCCGATCCAAACACTAGTTGGCTTGATGGCTGCGTCGCACTCGACGATAAAGGTTTCATAAAGACTGGTCTTGATCTGTTCTCCGATAACCTTGCCGCTGCAGGCTGGCCACTTACCCGTCAACCATACTTGCTTGAAACCAGTTTGCCGGGTGTTTTCGCTGTTGGTGACGTACGTGGTGGTAGTATGAAGCGTGTTGCATCTGCAGTGGGCGAAGGATCAACTGCGATCTCATTTGTTCATAAAGTACTTCAGGAATAGGAAGGCATATTGCTAGTCACAAACTATAACCTATGGCCTATGACTTATGCACATAGAGCAACCCTACTATGAAATTCGTAAGAATGCGGGAGATGTATCTAACGCACAAAACAAAAGCAACGTTAATCGCATCCCATGACCTACTAATGAAACAATGTCCCAAATTGAAATGAATAAGGCAGTTATTCAACGCTACTTTGAAGCATACAATACCAAAAATGGCGAAATATTTGATGAAATAATAGCCCCCGATTACATAGACCATGGTCAGTCCGCTTATATGGGATCTCCTGGAATAGGAGTAGCAGGAGCAAAGCGTGACCTAGAGTATTCATTAGATAAATTAGATGACTTGAATTATGTGGTAGAGGCAATGATTGCATCAGAAGCTTACCCTGATCTTGTCGGTGCATATTGGAAAGGATCATTGATACCAATGGCAATTTACTCTGATACTAAACAGACTAATAAAACAATTAGCTACAGAGGCGTAAGTATATACCGAATTCAAAATGGAAAAATCATAGAAACTTGGCATGTATTTGATGGTTTACCACTGAAACTGTTATCTGCCTAACTAATGGGTTTGATATCATCGATATATGTCCTTATTGATAAAGCGTGTATTTAGTACATTTAAGTAAATTTCTGCTCATAAATACGGTAGTTTCACATTCTGTAGCTTCCTCAAGTACTTGACAAGTTTTCCTTGATTCTCAGGTTGACAACCATATGTTGATGAGCGTAGTGAGATCATTCTTGTCAGAAATCTAATAGGCCTTTTGCTATAAATGATGTTATTATTGTTTATTGTTCATAAGTCTGTTAACCTCCATCAGAATATGCCAAAATATGACATCAAATTTCAACCTTGATCTATAAAATATGGTAATGACAAATTTTGATTGCAAACTGCCACCGCCAACACCAAATGTTAATGTTAATAT
Source organism: Nitrososphaera sp. (assembly GCA_045809625.1). Classification (GTDB taxonomy): domain Archaea; phylum Thermoproteota; class Nitrososphaeria; order Nitrososphaerales; family Nitrososphaeraceae; genus Nitrososphaera. Next base: position 4,437 of record JBJMEA010000009.1, read on the forward strand.
CACCATTGAACCCCTTTACATGCAGGGACCTAACCCCCTTGGGTTTGAACATATGTAGATAGCTCATTATAAGCAGATGTCATTAAATGAGCTGCGTATGTTTGTTGTATTTGCCATCTAGATGGTAGATGCTCTAAAATAATCTAAAAATGCCCACCCCTCCCACATATACCCCAAAGGA
>JBJMEA010000010.1:0-2866 GCA_045809625.1 Nitrososphaera sp.
TACTACTAATAATACACTTCTATATGTATCAGATATAACAGACCTTGTCGAGATAGATGCCAATAATGGCAAAATAATTAATCGCTATAATGCGCCAGGAAGCGCTTTTCTTAATGATGTTGCATCAGATAATCAAGGGTATGTCTATGTGTCTGACACAGTTACAAACACTATTTACAGATTAGATACCAAGAATCTTGGAGATAATAACACCAATAATAATAATGCATCTTTACAAGCGTGGTTGCAAACTCCAGAATTAAATGGTCCTAATGGCTTGTATGTTGATAATAGCAATAATAAACTAATTGTTGCTTCATTGGGAGCATTTAGTAATCCAGCAGGAAGCATTAGGGTTGTTGATTTACAAAATCGTACTGTTAGTGGTTTAGGAAATGAAGGAACAGCTGTCCCTATTGGTGGTCTTGATGGAATAGAGGCAGATAGTACTGGAAGACATTACTACGTTACAGATAACGCTGGAGGAAAGCTATATGTCGTCAATTCTAATGGAACAGGTTATGAAACTTTAGATTTACAAAACCAGGGTGCTGCTGATTTAGGAGTCATATTGAACGAAAATCTGATAATAATACCTATGATGCAGGACAATAAACTTGAAGCCTATAGAATAATCAGATAAAAAAGTTTGTTTACACAAAATACCCAAAGCACTAATCAAACTTTATAGCGAGATATTGATGAAACGTAAAATATGGTTTCATTTAGGTCCATCAGGAGTATTGCTGCTGAATTTGTCCGACAAATACCAAAAATGAACTTAAAACAATACCGTAGTTGTACAACAGAAAGAAATGGACCGGGTGGGAGTTGAACCCACGACCTCAGCTCTCTTAGGCGCCTCCTTATCTAAAGGAGCAGCATCTAGGAAATATCATTTAATTGTTCAAATCCCACCTGCTCCTTCTTCTTTGCATGCAATGCAGTATTCTGTACCGTCAGGAGAAGTATTGAGAAAGCAAGCCAATTCAGTAAGAAAAAACAAGGGCGGTAGATTTTGGTCTTGTTCGTTTGGTACAGGGAAAGTAGAAAATAGAGGTCAGACCATCATGCTGAGCCTGCGCCCAGCCACCTTGAGTGCCAAATTTTCATCATCATACAAAAAATGAGGACTTATTTTTCAGTCGGTTGTGACTTTATGTAGGAAATTTTGAACTTTATCTGTTACTTGTTGCTCTCAGAGCTAATCCACTCCTTTAGGATCGCACTTGAGAAAATTCATGTTATTATTATTCAAGTTGTCAGACTTCTTCTCTCTGCACCTAGATCTCTCGTTCCTTGATTTTCTGCCCCATCTGATCATAGGTTTTAAGAAGGCTAAGACCTTTTTCAGTAGTCTTGAATGTGTGCGTTTGTTTGCCATAGCTAAGCAAGTCGCTTTCAGTTAGAATCATTAAATACTGATGCAATTGGATATGGCTAAGAGATGCCTTAAACATTATCGTGGTCTGTGAAACACCCCCACTACCAAAGCTGCTGCTGCCTTCATTGACAATCTCTAAAATACGTGTGGCTATTTCGGTTCTGGTTCTATGTCGCATGTCTATTATTACTGCAATAGATCCTAACGTAAAAAGGAATTATGGAACCATGTAAATGCACTATGTGCAGTATGTGTTTCGAGATGTTGATCTGTGCTCGGTTGCAGATGGGGCATCGTATAAGCTCTTAGTAGTAGTAACACACACCAGCCGTCTGAGTGTAAGCTGGATTTTCTGGTTGTCAACCATCTGACTGAAAAGGGAAGAGCACTGCTTAGGAAGACTTTATCATCACAAGAGTTGGAATAGGGGTAGTCGTCGTTGTTGTTGTCGTAGGCTAGTGATATTGAACACCGACGCGTTAACCAAAACCAATGCTACTATTATTATTGGCATTAATCTGTAAAATGTCTAATAACAGAGCCTAGTCGCAGAACTCTTTAAAAATAACGTCTTTTTAAGCTCAGAAATGAGCAATACGACATTCGTACTAATTGCCATAGTAGCAGCACTAGCATTCTTTGGAGTAGTAGCTATCACAATAGTTAGCATTCCACTACAGCAAGCGGAAGCAGGGTGTGAAAGAGGAAGAGCCGTGAGTCAAGCGTTTAACGCTTCACAGGGACGTTGCTTCCGTCCATAGAGGAGGAGTGGCGAAATGACGAAAACAAATACGTCAATGGCAATAATCGCCACAGTTGCAGCACTTGCGGTGCTAGGGATAGTAGTGGTAATGGTAGCGGTAACTATTCCACTACAGCAAGTAGACGCCGCCAGACCCATTGGCGCTGGGTGCCCAGGCACTGTACCAGGAGCTAACGCTTCAAAAACACGCTGCTTCAATGGATAAACTCTGCCCGTCTCTTCTTTTTTATAATCTCCGCCAAATGACAACAACAACTACCTCAATGGCAATAATCGCCACAGTTGCAGCACTAGCATTGTTGGTTGTAGTAGTCTTCATTAGGATTTTGATACTTCTTCTGCTGGTGCCTGTATAGCTTCTGGTCTATATGTAATTTGGTCGAAGTACACCACCCTTAAGTCCGCTTAATCTGTGCTATTTAGTTTGCCAAGTTGCTCGTGTTGGTATTGCTCTGCTTCTATTCAGATGAAGGTGATTGTGATTTGGTCTCGCCTGACTTATCATTTTATCTTTGAGGTTTCCCAAAAACTGGATCCACAAGTGAATTTATGCCCTCTTTTTCTGACAGGTTCATACAAGCTTCAGCCCTTATCTTGTCACCTACAGACATTGCTTGGCAAAACATAATGTATAACGCAAAGGGTCTAGTCCAGTTCCTGATTCTTGCTAGTTCGTCTGCCTCTTCTGACAAAGCACTACTGCTGTCGTCACCGACATT
>JBJMEA010000011.1:0-9726 GCA_045809625.1 Nitrososphaera sp.
AATTCAATACTCCAAAGCTGCTGGTTTTGAAACAATTGCTGTTACACATTCAAAAGATAAAGAAGAGTTAGCATACAAGCTTGGAGCTGACAGTGTTGTTTCAGATGGAGAAGCATTGTTAAAGGATGGAGAAGGAGCAGAAGTAATACTAGCTACGAGTAATTCCTATAAAGCAACTGCAGATGCAATTAAAGGTATCAGGCCAGATGGACGTGTAATTTTAATGGGAGTTTCATCGACAGAGACTCTGACAGTCTCTCCAGAGATCTTATTTAAGCGTGCTCGTATCATAGGTTCCACACAAAATGATAGAGAGCATCTATACGAGGCATTAGACTATGTAGCAAAAGGTAAAGTGAAGGTAATGACTGAAACATTTCCATTAGAAGAAATTAGCAATGCATATGATAAAGTAGTTAATGGAAACGTACGGTTTAAGGCAGTAGTAAATCCTACTAAGTAATTGTTGCCATATATGTAAAATAGTAAATATAACGTCTATGGGAGACGATTATTGTAGTACCAAGATAGCCAGGATCTTTTCTTTCAACTATCAATGCTATGCCATTGTTTGATATATGCTCTTTATTATTTGCGAATATGCACCATATTCTGTAGCAAAAATAACAACACTGTATTCACCTAATATTCATAAATCTACACTATTCAGTTTTTAGCTTTATCTGCTCATGATTGGAGAAAAATAACGCTATAAGATTATAGCTTGTGATGTCAAAGGATTATAAGCAGGACTGAAAGAGACAGTCGTATCAATTTGGTCAACGTTGGACAACGATTCAACAAATCCTTGAGGTTGTTGATGTGGTTCTTCTAGAGTAACTCTTTTCTTTAGGTCTTTAAATGTCACTAAATATACTACTCTAAGTTAAGCTTTAGCTTTTTCTATTGCATTATGATATTGATCAAAGGCTGCTATTTAAAATAGCGATATATTATGGAATAGCTACAACTAAGAAGTTGTTACTATTCCTTCAGTCACTTACCATGTAATCACTTACCAATTTATATACTTACTCTATTATAGCTAGTATAGATATGAAAGCACAAACTGAATCAATTACAAAACGACTTGACGGAAAAATTGCAGTCATCACAGGAGGAAACAGCGGGATAGGCCTTGCCACGGCACAGCGGTTCGTCGACGAGGGTGCGTACGTTTTTATCACCGGTCGCCGCCAAATCGAACTCGATGCAGCAGTTAAGCAGATTGGCAAAAACAACGTCACCGGTGTTCAGGGTGATGTTTCAAATATAGCAGATCTTGATCGGTTGTATGACAGGGTCAAGCAGCAGAAAGGCCGAATCGATGTCCTCTTTGCCAACGCCGGCATCATCGAACTCGCACCTTTAGGATCAATTACTGAATCCCATTTTGATAAAATATTCAACATCAACGTTAAAGGGCTTCTATTCACGGTACAAAAAGCGCTTCCACTGTTTCAGGATGGCGGTTCTATCATCTTAACTGGTTCGATCGGAGGATCCAAAGGCTACGAGGGGTCGAATGTTTACAGCGCAACCAAGGCTGCTATTCGATCGTTCGCGCGTTCCTGGACCGTCGATATGAAACAGCGCAAGATCCGAGTCAACGTCATCAGTCCTGGTGTGATAGACACACCGATGACCAGCAGCATGGTACAGAGTGAAGAACTGGGCGAGCAGTTAAAGACAAACCTCGTGAGCGCTGTGCCCCTGGGACGGATGGGCAATCCTAACGAAGTCGCGAAAGCCGTCTCGTTCCTTGCGTCTGATGACAGCAGTTATGTCACCGGTATCGAACTGTTCGTAGATGGAGGCATGGCACAAATATAGGTTGTTGCGGTCTCGTCAGCTTCCCTTTCTGCTCTTCTTCTAACTGATCTTCGTTTTCGTCATAGTCAGGCTCGTTTGATGCTTTCTCATCTTCAATGGTAGTACATGAAGCTGGTTTTATTCCATGTACGGAGGTTTTTACATGAAGCTTAAATACTAAAATTCATTACTTGTACATCTACAAATGTCAGAAGATGCAGTAGTCAATTGGGATGCCATTATTCATAAGAATGTAAGATCCAAAGACGGTCAAGATGCTGGAAATGTGGATGCAATAATAGAAGGAGATACTGTAGTGATTACAAGCGAAGGAGATCGCCAAGAGTACAATGTACCAAAATCCGAAATAGAAGGATTCAATGGTGCAGAAGTCTCTTTGAAAATTCCATTTGGAGAATTAAGGAAATATAAAGTATAAGCTGAAGACTTCCAATCCTTTTTTAATATTTTCTTTTTCTCCATATAACAATACACTCAAGTGTATAGACTTACTGGTGATTACAGAGCGATGCTTTGTGACGCTATTTACTAGTCATAATCCACTCAGCTTCAGAAAACGGTGTTTGCCATTCTTTGTTCTACTGCTTCATCTCTTCGGATGCCAAATGCTTTTCCTCGTACAGAACGGCTTCCGCGTGGTTGCACACGACCGTCGTGGTCATGGCAGGTCGAGCCAGGCCTCTTCTAGGAATGACATGGATGGTTATGCAGAAGATCTTGCAGCCGTGATCGAGGCACTCGATCTCAAGGACGCCACACTCGTAAGCTACTCCACCTTATTCCAACATGGAATACTAGTTGTTGTATTATATCAGAGGTAGTCCTATTATTAGCCTAACAATGTACTCCTCAATGCCAAACATTTCAATCTACCTTAACTGGTTTCTCTTCTTGTTCCAGTTTCCTTTGGTACTACTAGTATAACCTGACCACTGCACGCAATGAAAGAATGAGCCACGGCAGCCATCACATAGGTCGCCATGCAGTAAGCGATGATAGAAACGACTAAATCCTTGAAATCAGAGATAAACATATGGAATACCTGACCGATCTGGTCACTACGGTTCCTGAAGGAACTAGTCCAGTCAAAGTTGATGAATTGCGCGCTGCAGAGGCAGTGCGTGCCGCTGAGCTCGCCAAAGCAGGCCATTTGGTCCGACTCTGGCGCCCGCCGCTCGGTCCAGGGGAATGGCGCAGTATTGGGCTATTCCGAGCCGCTGATGAGACAGAGCTTAGTGAAATCCTTGCATCGATGCCTCTTCATATTTGGATGAAGGTCACTATTACTCCACTGACCCCACATCCCAATGATCCGGAAGGTCGCGGCAATTAAGCTATTTCTATATGCTACTATTGCTGATACTAGTACCGTTACTATTACAGTGAAAACTTGTCTTATTTCAAGATCTTCTGGTGCCTTTATAGTAAGTACCCTTTCGAGTGCAAGATTGTGGCCGTAGAAGGAACAGGCAATCACCTGAATTCAGTTCACTGGCGAAACAGTCAAACAGGACAGACTGAGAAGCATGAAACCAGCCACATATTTGTCATGACTGGTGCTGATCCGAACACCCGTTGGCTCAATGGCTGCGTTGCACTCGACTCTAAAGGCTTCATAAAGACAGGTCCCGATCTATCTCCGGAAAATCTGAGCGCTGCAGACTGGCCTCTTACGCGTCAACCATACTTGCTTGAAACCAGTTTGCCAGGTGTTTTCGCTGTGGGTGACGTGCGAGGCGGCAGCATCAAACGTGTTGCATCTGCAGTAGGCGAAGGATCAATCGCGATCTCATTCGTTCATGAGGTACTTCAGGAATAGGAGTTACGCAAATAGAGAACAACTATTTGAGAACATCAGATTGACGCAGTTTTGATAAGGTTGACTGCCATTATAGAGTCCCAATCCTCGGCTGTCATATCGACCACAGGTTTGTAGATGATAGTCGCGGCATTATTTACTAGAATGTCGACCTTACCAAAGCGCTCGATCGCCAAAGCGACTGCGCGCTTTGCTGTCTCCTCGCTAGACACATCACCGACAATTGTTGCAATGCGCTCATTGTCACCTGTAAGTTCATTGACTTCTGGCTTGATATCCTCAGCGACAACTGAAGCTCCACGTGAATTGAGAAGGGTCGCTGTTGCGCGTCCGATACCGCTAGCGGCGCCTGTAACAACGGCGACCTTGCCTTCAAACTCTCCTTGAGTCACACTAGTCATAATATCATATGTGGACGGTGCTATATCTTTGTTTAATCATTTTTTATTACCTGAAGCATACCTACAACAATAAATAGAAAATGATCTTTAAAGACTTGCATATTTGAAAGGTTAGAGATAAACATCCTAAAATGGGATAAAAAAAGAACACACATTTTATTCAAGGGACAAGATAGATAATAATAACAATGACAGAAATGTCCAATGAGGAAATTGCAAGATTTGTCATGCAAGGTACGTTCACAGGGAAACTTGCTACAGTTAAAAAAGATGGCGGATCTCATGTTGTTCCAATCTGGTTTGTATTAGATAATGAGAACAGCAAAAGAAGAAATAGGATAGGAAATATTATTTTTACCACATATAGCACTTCGGTCAAAGCAAACAATATTCGACATAATAATAGAGTAGGCATTTGTATAGATGATCAGATACGGCCATTTTCTTTTGTAACAATATTCGGCACCGCAAAAATATACCCTTACAAACAAAAGGAGGTTTTAAAATGGGCCACTAAAATAGCAGGACGGTACATGGGAAAGAAGAATGCTGAAGCCTATGGTATAAGGAACAGTGGAGAAGGCGCAGTGCTTGTACGAATAAAACCCACAAGAATAATCGCAGAAAAGGCTATTACTAGTTGGGATTAATAGCGAATGTTTTCTGAATAATAGTGATATAGTAGTAGCAGTGGGTAGCCATAATTCTGCAACTAAAACTCATGGGAAGTGGGAAGGAGCAGAAGTTTAGACACAAGTAAATTTCTGCCTACTAAATGTGATAGTCCATACTAACTAAGTTAGGAGTTACTACTGGGATTATATAGTTATTTACCCATTGGATATCATATGCAAGTAGGAATTGATAGCTTTGCAGCATTTGATGACGCTGGCTTGTCACTTAACCCATCTGAGCGTTTGCGAAGGTTAATCGAACAAATTGAATATGCAGATAAAATTGGATTGGATGTTTTTGGAATAGGTGAACATCATCGTAGAGAGTTTCTTGATTCATCTCCTGCTGTCATTCTAGCTGCTGCAGCTGCGCGGACAAAACGCATACGTCTCACAAGTGCTGTAACAGTATTAAGTGCCGCCGACCCTGTGAGGGTATTTCAAGAGTTTGCAACATTGGATCTTCTGTCGCAAGGTCGGATGGAAATGGTTGTTGGCCGTGGTTCATCTATTGAAGCGTTTCCTTTGTTTGGATTTAAATTGGAAGATTATGACTCACTTTTTTCAGAAAAGCTAGATTTGCTTCTAAAGATTCGTGACAATGAGCATGTATACTGGTCTGGTAAATATCGTCCTAGACTGAATGGCCAGGGGATTTATCCAAGGCCCTTGCAGAATCCTTTGCCAATATGGATAGGCGTTGGCGGAACTCCAGAATCATTCGTGCGTGCTGGTTTGCTTGGACTCCCATTGATGGTCGCAATCATAGGTGGCGAAACGCATAGATTCAGACCACTAATAGACCTTTACAGGCAGGCTGGAAGGCGAGCTGGCTATTCACCTGATCAATTAAAAGTAGGCGTACATTCGTTAGGCTATGTTGCAGAGAGTACTCAAGAGGCAGTCGATGATTTTTATCCAGGATATGCACACACTATGACTGAGATTGGTAAGGAGCGTGGATGGCCTAAGATGACACGTGAGAGTTTTGATGCACAGCGAGGTCCACAAGGTGCACTTCTTGTAGGGAATCCAGATGAAGTAGTCGAGAAGATAATTAGGCACAGCAAAGCATTAGGCGGCATATCCAGAATTACATTTATGATGAACCCAGCCTCATTACCTCATGAGAAGCTGATGCAAGCTACCAAACTAATAGGTACACGTATCGCTCCAGCACTTCGTGAGGTTGGAGAACAACGGGTGAAGGTATTGTAAGGCAATATTATTGCATGTTAATTTCCTTTATCTTCAGATTGAATATTTTTAGTGTATAATAGATTAGACCCGCTTCTTCTATAAACATTGTATTCTTCCTGAAATTGAATAAATTTCTATTTGGCTCGAAATGGACTAACTATGTTTTATAATGCTGCACTGCGTACAATGCAAGGCAATGTACCCATCATACTTTATAACAAACTGACGACTAGGCTATGTAATGTATGGAAAATATAAATCCGATAAATCCACATTCCATGCTTCACATCATGTGACTGCAATAACGTTTCTCTTGATTGGCATAATTACTATTACAACTAGCATATTGTTTGTTTTTACATTAGTATTAAATCAAAACCACACAGCAGTGGCCCAACAACAACAAAGTGCTGGTCCAAAAGACATATCTTTCGATATTGGTAATGTAACGTTTTCGCATCATATGACACCTGTTAACGGTATTCAACTTCACTACGTTATTGGTGGCCATGGAGATCCACTAGTCTTGCTGCATGGTTGGCCGGAAACATGGTATGAATGGCGTCATGTCATGCCAGCTTTAGCTAAAAATTATACTGTGATAGTACCAGATTTACGCGGACTAGGTGATTCTTCAAAACCGCTTACAGGTTATGATGGTAAGACTACTGCAGAAGATATACATCAGCTCGTAGCTCAATTGGGATTCAAACAGATCTTTTTGGTAGGACATGATGTAGGATCACAGCCGGCTTATTCATATGCAGCTGCACATCCTACAGAAGTACGGAAGTTAGTAATCATGGAATACATTTTCCCTGGTTTTACGCCTCCTCAGCTTGAAGGAAAAGTATGGTGGTTTCCTTTTCATCAGACACCTGATATACCAGAAGCACTTGTAGATGGAAAGGAGCGCATGTACTTATCATGGTTCTATCGTAATATTGCGTACAATCCAGCTGCAATAACTCAGGCAGATATAGATGAATTTGTTAACCATTATTCTGCTCCAAGTGGAATGCGCGATGGATTTAACTACTTCAGAGCATTTCCAGAAGATGCAGTTCAAAATGAAAATTATTCAAAGACAAAGCTTACAATGCCAGTACTAGCAGTAGGAGCAGGATATATTCCAGCATTTGGAGGTGATGTTACTATTAACTACGCACTCTATGGAATGCAAAAATTAGCTCAAAATGTTACCGGTGTTAAGGTACCTTTATCAGGACACTGGATTCCAGAAGAGCGACCAGACTTTGTAGTAAATATGCTTAACAATTTCTTTAGTGGTAAACCTACTGAAACCAGTAAATGAGGCAGCTCACGGGAAGTAGGAGGGATAACTCATGACGACTACCCACTACTCTTCAGACGACACTGCTTTACTGATAGTCGATCCTTATAATGATTTCAAGACTATCTTGCTCTGGAATAAAATTCAACATAAGGTAAAGCAAGAAATGGGAGAAAGTTCATGGCATGAATTAATGCAAAATTTGGGCCAATTACTAAAGGTAACAGACCAATTGATTACCCATAACAACTAAAGAAAAGGAATTTCTAACGGATATTCTATCTGCTATTATACTTGTGTCTTAACGAAGGCCTCCCTGATATGTAGTTACCTGTATCTGCGGGAAATATTCTTGCTGCGCCAAAATAAAAAAGAGAACAGTAAAAATTCTATCTTCTATACATCGTAGGGAAAATGTGAGCTAACAAGCATCACCATACCTGCAGAATTACTGGCTGGAAATTTGTATGCTCAGTGTTATGATAAGATCTATTACAACATGCTATTACAAAGGTCTTGAAGCCTCATACAACTACCACGCCATCTGTCAACCCTTAGCTACCTGATAACGACCGGCGGTCTAGAAATTACGGGTTGAGTTGGCTGTGCAGCACTTAATTGTTCTATGTTGTATCTCATAGTAAAATCATGATTCGTATCGCTATTGCCATTCCTAGCCTAACCAATAACAATAGCTAGCGAAAGCAGAGTTTATCGGGATTGGCTAAAGAGCGAGATTGACAAAAGAATAGCAGGTAGTCAAAAGTATTCATCATCGTCGGCTACTACAGCAGCAACAACAACAATAACAGAAGACTATTGTTAAACCAATAGCATTCTCATTGTGATGCAGATTTCTCTAGAAATACAATAAAGAATTGTATGAATGGTATTTTTCCATAACTAGCTAATGCCTTCACACCTTTTTTCGCCAGTAGAATCTACAGGGCCATTGATAGAATTTATATACGCACTGATTCAAACTTATCTACAATATATTATCCAATTTTGTAGGTTCTTGATCAATAGACATTGATGAATAATAAATAAATTCAACTCCTCTTTTTATTTGCATGCCAGAGTGAGCAACAGCAAAAAAGAAAGAGATCTCATAGGAAATAGAATTCTATGCATAAAGAAATAAATGAATATCGAATATTACTAAGTATCTATTATTCAACAGCAAACGGTATTGAATTGATGCAACAATGTAGCATGCTCATCACATAGTCTCTGGCTTTGTATTTGTGAATGTATCAGTTCTTCTTGCCAGTGTGCATTATAAAGTCTGCAATTAATATCATTACAGAAAGGATTTCCTTCCGTTATAAAGAAAAATAACGCCTGAAGAGCATATCCAACAGCTGCGAAGTTTATTCTATAATCACCATAATCAAGATACTTTTCTTTCTCATTAGATGGTATCCCGTCATTTTCGTCATCACCATCAAGATCTATATCATAAGTAGCTAACTGCATTTGCTTTATGTACCATTCTTTTGGTTTGGCGGGTGCTTCAACAATACCACTCGTGGAAATAATTGAGGGATTGCCTCCTACAATAGTTCTTGCATGATAGCGCCAATCTTCTTCGCTAAAAGTACAGATCAATCTATCTTCAAACACTATATGTATATGATTAGTATTAGACTCATTTTCATTGATCATTGTTTCAAATAACCTTTGCATCATAAACCCATCATATAATATCAATTCTTCATACTGCCTTTCATTAGTACTACTGCTATTACTGATACCCTTAAGAACTAGGTATTTTGGAAAATTCTTCTCATAAGCAACATTTTGATCTGATTTTGCTTGATCTTCTATTCTTGGTTGCTCATTAAAAGGTTTCTTGATATCAGATATCCTAATGGACACCAAACTCTCTGCAAGTACATTAACTGTATTATTCAAAAAGGGATGTCTCACATCTATTGGGATGTTTGTGAAATATTTTTGTAGTTCTGGTACTATAACGTCAAAGTCTAAATTGTTTGCCTGATTGCAGTAAATGTGAACATTCTTAAATTTTAACATGATTTGCGTATTTATTGTCACACAATGAATAAATGCCTAACCAAGGTTATATCTTGCTACACTTAGCCTCGTTGTTGTCCCGGATGCTACTCGATAGTGGAGTACCGGGTCTTTGGGCCTACTTTGCCAAGGAGCGCTGGCGTTGCGGGATCTATTTCGACCTCAACCACGTAGGGGCCGTCTGCTGCAAACCCCTTTTTGATTGCGGCCTCCAGCTCGCCAGGCTTCGAAACGTAGTTGCCGTCACAGCCATATCCCCTGGCAAGCTGCACAGTGTCTATTCCGGGAAGATCGAATCCTGGAACGTTGGGGGCGACCAGATATTCGGCGAACGACTTGAGAATGTTGTATTCGTGATTACGAAAGATGATGAACAGAATGGGCAGTTTCTGCTGGGCCGCATTCCAGAATGCCTGAACGACGTACTGCGTCGCACCGTCACCCTGCAGCGAGATGACCTTGCGA
>JBJMEA010000012.1:0-17587 GCA_045809625.1 Nitrososphaera sp.
GGGATAGCTGACCACAGAGATGACAATGCACGTGTGTTTGACTTTAGGTTGGACAAAGACGACAGTAATAGTATAGAAGAAGTAAGCGAAAAATCAAACGACCTATTTGATTCAATAGGGGATTGCGGCGATGAATATAGAAGAAGATGATGATGATGATGTTAACGATTGCAGAATATGATAAGAAACATAGTTCTATTTCATTAAATACTTATAGTACATGATTCTAAAAATCACAAAATTCTTCTCACTTCTCTGTCTCCTTGAAGTTTGTTATCTAATGCTTAATTGCAATATTCTACCACTGTAGATGAATGCCTAATAATAATCCCAAAAGACAGAAAGGAGAGGAAGAAGAACAAGATAGCACTTTGTCAGGGACAACAACTTCTGCCACAAGAATAGAGGATGATGAAAACACTATTACAACGACTACACAACGGATTAACAGTACTTTTGACGAAGCGAAAGAGAATACAAGGAGAGCTGTACAAGAGGCAGAGAGAGAGCTTCCACGATACATGCAGATTGTCACAACCAACCAAGAACAATCAGTCGGTGCGATGAGAGATACCGTAGAGAACTATCTTGAATCACAAAGAGAAATTACTAATTTTGTTCAGTCATTTTGGAAATCATATATTGACAATGTATTATGGATACCTACTAGAAAAGCGATAGAGAACTATGCTGCTGGTGTAAGCAATACAACTGATGCTACTGTAGCAGGAATCAGGATTTGCAATAACATAATTTATGCCAATGCAGAGGCCGTCAGGCTTTCGCTGGAATATAATAGGGACAATTCAAGGGAAATGTCAAGGGTCTTTGTAAATACAGCCAAACAATTAGAAAAAATATAAAATGAAGATGGATCATAATAAGGTATAAGAACAGCATGTTAAAGCAGAATCAAAAGGAGACTCAGCATCAGGAACAAGAACGACAGCAGTCATACGAGGAACGAGTAGAACTCAGCAAACGTGAGCTCCAAATACTGAGCTGCATAAAGGGGCAGTCACGAACCGAAAAGCAAATGGCCAAAATGATCAAGCTTGATACTCTTATCGTTTCCCCATTGGTAACCGAATTGATGCTGAAAGGCTATATCGAGACAATTAGAAGGCGCAGACTAATTTTCTTTTCAAGAGAATACTGCATAATCACAGTCGAGGGACTTGATGCACTTGAACAGGCAAGAAATCTATTTGACAATATAGTGGAGATTATCAGAGAGAGAGCTGTTGAAACTATTGACAATATTGCAGCAGACTCGCCCCTCTTAAAACTTGCAATAATGTCTGCCAAGGCAGCTTACAAGACTGTAAAGGTGTTGGTGTGAGTGTGGGGAGGGATGACAAGACAAAAATTGTCATATGCGTGGCTAATCAGCAGTAGAGAAGAAATTTCTTCTCATACCAGAAATATATGCATGTCATATAGATGTACAAGCGATCCTATACGGAGCATTTCGGTGTCTCCAAAATGAAGAAAGAACTAGAATTTTTTGCTACTAACACAGATGGCCTCTCACAACATTATCAATAATAATAGCAGCACACACTAGTAAATAGGATTAGGCTTATCGTTAGCTATGGATACAAAAGAATCGGCAGTAGCAAAGTCTAGGGGCTTGCAAGACGAACGTGATATGTCTCCCCCGGATGCAGCCTTACTTAAAGTACTTTATAATAAGAAAAAAATTTCTAAAGATGAAGCAAATTACATAGAAAATGAAGAACTGCGCGAGCAATCGTGTGTCAAATGCAAATTCAACCTAGGTGATGAAGGCAAGTGTCATATAGTCGAAGGACAAATCAATAACGAAAAAGGCATCTCAAAGTTTTTCTCCTCAAAGGGCGAGGGGATGTTGCCAGGAGACATTGTTTGGATGTATGTAAAACAGGCTGGAAAGAAGCTGAAATATGAGGAAGGATACGTCATAGAAGAAGGCGCTTCAGGATTTCAATGCAAGGACTGCAAATACTATATGTACTCTGGCAATTGTCTGTTCATAGAAGGCAAGTTCAGACCAGAGATGAGCTGCGGTTTTATTGTGAAAAATGGCCACGGAACTGAGATTTAGAAGTCCGAGTCTATATTGCCTATCAAATAGTGCAAAGAGTATAGATTCAATAGAATGAGATATATATGTATGTAGTATATAGAGTCAATCTCCCCCTTTTTAGGGTGCATCTGTCGGCGTCCCTTGCAAGGCTAAACACTACATAAGGATCCAACCATATCGAAATGACACAAAGGGATTTAAGTGTAAAGATCAGAGAAGAATTTCCTACAGGAATAGTAGACGGATAGAAGGTGAAACTTCGAATCCATCGAAGATGCGAACAAACGTCTACATAGGGGAAGCTCGAGCTTTTCATGGTGAATGTTTTTATCAGGTTCTTTACCTCTGAAATTTCTAGGATAGCCCTAAAAAATAGATGGTGCATATAACGTAATGACAGGGGTAGAAGAGCAGACCAAAATCAATCGTTCGGTATGGATTACACTAGCGATCCTGAGCAGTTTAGGCCTCATCACAATGTATGGTGAGACCATGGTGCTTCCAGCTATTCCTGACTTCATCCAGGATTTCAACATCTCATATAGCACCTCATCATGGATACTCTCTTCCTATCTCATTGCAGGAGCGGTAATGACTCCAATTGCGGGCAGATTATCAGACATCTATGGTAAGAAAAAGATATTGCTGATAGTCATGACAGTATACTCTACAGGCATTTTAGCTGGAGGATTTGCTAACAGCATTGGATTCATGCTTGCAGCAAGAGCTGCACAGGGCGTTGGAATGTCGATGTTTCCGATAGCCTTTGGGATCATCAGAGAAATTCTTCCAGAGAAAAAGCTTGCAATGGGTCAAACCATTTTCAGTTCGACATTTTCTGGCGGAGCCGTAGTGGGATTAATGGTTGGTGCCACCATAATACAAAACTTTGGGTGGCAGGCTACATTCTTTTCAATATTTCCTATAGCAGTCACACTTGGCTTGGTGATTAAGAAATTCATTCACATCAGAGATCCGTCAGCCTCTGAGATAAAAACAGGAGAAGGAGCAGGAGCACGACAACAAGAAGTCAGAAATGAGAAGGAGAAGGAGAATTATTCTTCTTCTACCAACACACAGACTATCGATGTAAAAGGGACACTAGCTTTAGCGACTACGATAACATCATTTCTAGCCGGCATTTCCTTCTTGGAAAGTAATAGCGCAAACACAGGATTTTTGATTGCGGCGCTTTTCTCAGTAGCGGCAGTATCACTGGCAGTATTTATCGTGATAGAAAAGAGAGTGAGTTCACCCTTGCTTGATCTCAAATTAATGACTCACAGAATGATCCTTCCTGCAACTATCATTCTGATGATGGTTTTTCTCTGCATGTTCATGGTCTACCAGACAATACCTATTATGGTAAGAAGCCCTCAGCCGCTGGGGTTTGGAGGAGATGCCGTAGTTACCGCAAGTGTGCAACTCCCATTTATGATCGTTTTGTTGATTGGCACTATTATGTCAGGTTTCATCTTGAATAAAGTTGGCAATACCAGACTTACATTACTTGGAACTATAATCAGCGCAATAGGATTCTTCAGTTTACTTCTGTTCCATTCAACAGAATTCATGGTTTCTGTTTCACTGGCTATAATTTCAGCAGGATTGTCGCTTTCGATTACAGGAGGCTTTAATATCGTGCTCCTGTCAGCGCCAATACAAATGACAGGGATTGCGCTTGGAATGGCGCTACTTCTCAACCTAGTCGGAATGTCCATAGGGCCGTCAATTGCTGCGATGTTCCAGCAGATGTATCAGGGGACTGTAGAGGGAGTAGTAGGAGAGCAATTCCCTACTCAGGAGGCATACAATCTCATATTTCTTACTGCCGCTCTGATTTCTCTAGCATCTGTTGCTCTTGGATTGGCATTAGCCCGAAGAAAAATCATAGTAGGTCACATACCATCCACTCCAACTCAATAAAATGTGATATGTGAATCAAGCATATACTTGCCATCATGAGATTTAGAATCCATCTACTTTATTTTCTTACTCTGTTCACAGCCTTACCAAATACTGGAAGTTTATGCTCTCTGTATTTTTGATAAATCAAACTAAGGTAGACAATATCGCATACAAATATCGAGATATATAGAAAGGGCATGAGGAGTGAGCCTTGTGAAATGGGCTGGTACAGATAAAACGCCAAACTGCTAACTCCTGTACCTAACATTTTAAAAATAGCGATATAGATGGATTGTCCTCTCAAACTATTACGATTTAGGAGCATAGATATAAACAGGATTGACATCATAAGATTTTGTCCAAACGCTGCGTATGCACCTCTCCAATCATCAAATTCATAAGTAATGAATAATATAGAACAGAAAGCAAGTACTAGGGCAAACACAAATGAAGCAATAAATTGTTTAATTGAGAAATTAGGGAATTCGGACTTACCAAACTTTAAAAACTGAAATACTATGAAAACATCCAAAATGAACCATGCATAATTAATATAAAGTTGAGGAGGAGAGTGCGGATGAATAAATGAAAATATTGCCTCCCAAGAAATGTTTGCACACAGGGCAGCTAGGGGCATAGAATACGTTTTATCTTTATACCCTTGTCTAATAATCAGAATATATGTTATCGACCAGAAAATTCCCCCAATGATCATTAATATTGTATACGTTGAAAACAAAGGATTGTTTTACCGCCTCTTATCTTGAACTGATGCTAATAGATGTTTCTTTGAAAAATTGATGTTTTGATGAGTAGCTGATCCTGATACCTTAAAGCGTAAGATATACCAAGGAATATCTCCATCTATTTTATTGCGGCTCTATCGTCGCTGGTGGCTTACTTGATACTGCATATGTCACCCAAGTGGCTCCTTCAACTTCATTTGTTATCCTGTTGCTAATTTTCTCAATTAATTCATAAGGCAAACGTGACCAGTCGGCAGTCATTGCATCTATAGACTCTACAATCCTTATGATCACGATATGTCCATAAACACGCTCATCTCCAAGTACACCAACAGCTCTGTCATCTCCGACTGCTGCGTATGCTTGCCATACTCTGTCGTACCATCCAGGATTATCACTAGTGTAAGATGTAGTTGCAACTGCGGGAGAAGCAACAGAACCAGAAGTCGGAGCAAAAGCAGCGGTCGATTTTAGTTCATCTTCTACTATATTACTTGCATGCTTGCATATTCTGACTTTCTCAGGAGTCACCTCACCGATTATCCTAACAGCCAATCCTGGCCCGGGAAATGGGTGCCTCTTTAGCAGCTCGTCAGGCACCCCAAGCAACTTTGCTGCCTTTCTTACCTCATCTTTATACAAATAACGCAGGGGTTCAATTACCTTGAGATTGAGCCACTTTGGCAGGCCGCCAACATTGTGGTGAGTTTTAATTACTGCAGCTGGTCCCTTTGATACACCGCTTTCAATCACATCAGGATATAATGTACCTTGAGCAAGCCATTGAAACGAATCAGCAGAAGCACTACTATTATCCTTGTCATTTTTCTTCTTCTTTTTTTTCACAACAGCAGCAAAAACGTTGGCAAATTCTTCGCCTATTATCTTGCGCTTTTCCTCTGGGTCACTTATACCTTTTAATTTGCCAAGGAACTGCTTCTCGGCATTTACATAAATGACATTGATGCCAAGATGATCCTTGAAGAGCCTGACTACATCCTTTTCCTCATCTTGGCGTAGGAGACCATGGTTGATGAAAACGCAGCTGAGTTGGTCTCCAATAGCTTTGTGCATTAATGCGGCAACTGTAGTTGAGTCAATTCCCCCACTTACTGCAGCAAGTACCTTTTCTTTACCCACCTGCTTACGGATATCTTCGATTGTAGACTCAACAAAACTCTTAATATCCCATTCAGGCTTGGCTCCACTTATAGCCTGCGCAAAGTTCTTCAATATTTGAGTGCCCTTTTCCGTGTGAACGACTTCTGGATGGAATTGAATTCCGTAGAACTTTTTGTCAGGGTTGCCAATAGCAGCTGAGGATGAATTCTCAGTGCGAGCTAACACCCTAAAGCCCTCTGGCAATTTTTCTGCAGCATCAGCATGGCTCATCCAGCAGTTAATAATTCCTGGACCTAGACCCTTGAATAGATCTGGTGTGCTTTCTTCTCCTTCTCCCTCAATGATAAGTACAGATCTACCATACTCTCTGCTGTTACTGCGCTTGACCTTGCCGCCAAAGGCATCGACTAGCACTTGATGTCCATAACAGATGCCAAGCAAAGGCTTGCCCATCTTGAAAATTTCTTTATCAGGCTTTGGAGCATTTTGGGCATAAACACTTGCGGGACCGCCAGAAAAAATTATCCCCTTGGGATCAATTTCTTTGATCACTTTGGCGGGTGTGTTATATGGTAATAATTCGCAGTAGACATTTGCCTCACGAACACGCCGGCAAATCAGATGACTATATTGGGAACCGAAGTCTAGTACCACTAATTTGTCCATTTTATCTAGACCTTATGATATCTGTGTACACTCATATCTTTCATATCTTTCACTGTATAGCTATTTGCCGCTTTTTTCCAGCATGCGTGTAAAAACCCATGCAGAGGTATTGAATATCTCTTGCAGACGCTCCTTTTCACGATACTTGTTTATCACAATCCTCTTGATTATGCCGCTACTATTACCACCATCTCTGTTCTCGTCGTCTTCTTCTTCAACTCTATAACTGAGTGCATCTGAATCCCTGAGCGCTCCTCGATTTACCTTCTCGGAGTCTTTGCCTTTCATGCCCTCTAAAATCCTGTTCAAAAAAAATGATTTGAATGGAGGAGTATTGGAATTGAGATTGATGCCAGGAGCGGGAACAATGACAACTGAATCTGGAGATATTTCTGCATTTGCAAGCAAGAAGTCATCCTTGACGCGCTTGAGCGGTTTGATATTGCGGTTATTATTATCATCATCACCACCACTACCACCAATATCACCATCAGCTGTTGCCCTTAAAGTAGGTGGGGCAATGGCTCCTACCTGCGACTGCTGCTGTTGTTGCTGTACATGTGTGGTTGTTGTTGTTGCTGCTGCCGCTGTTGTTGCCGGTTCAGCTTGAGCAGAGGGCGGGGTTGCAGTAGCAAAGCCAAGATTTGCTGCAGCTCTGAAGCTGCCCTGCTTGAGCAGGTTGTCTATAATCGAGAGTATCGTGCGTAATCGCTCGACTTCTTCCTGCCTATCAGATATTTCTTTGATTAGCCACTCGCGAATCTCTGCAGCACGTCGGATGTCTTCCTCAGAGTAACCTGACGACATTAGTAAGCCATCCTACTACACAAAAGCTATAATAGTTTTATCGCCGCCGCTGCCTCTGTTTTTCTCTACGTTTGTTAAGGTTAAACACAATGAATGTTGCTGCACCCCAAAGTATAACTGCAGGAATGTAATACTGGTAATACCACGCTACTCCGCCTAGCACAGCAAAGGCCATACCGACGATGCTTTTTGCCTGTCTTCTACCAAAATTCATGGCAATCTGATCGATATTTTGTTGTTATTAGTATTGGTATTACTAACTAGATGGTAAGCGGTGAAAATCCCTTGATCGGTTTGTGTGCTGTGTCAACAAGATGAGAGCGAGATTGTCTTGCCAGCATTTCAAGCAGGCGCTTGCCAGCCTGCATCTTTTGTTTCTTGAGCTCAGGGTCCTTAATCTTTTCCTTTGAATATTTGCCTATGTTGTTGCCGAAGTCCATACCTACAAGTACTATCTTCTTAGCGCCCAACTCTTCTGCTAAAAATACACTTCTGTCACCATCGGTAAATCCTCCAAAGTTATGGACATTTTCAATAGGGGCAACCTGCGTAGACCCAACCAGCTTTCTGAATTTTGGAACAAGTTTTTTGAGTGTATCGGTATTGTCACCATGGGCATGGACTACGATTATAGCACCATTTTTTTCTGCCTTTTGAAGGAATTTGGAGTTACCATCAAGATCAGTAACTACAATGTCAGGCTTGATCTTATTTTCAATCAAAAACTGTACTGCACTATCTGCCGCTATCTTGACGGATTTCTTATTTTTCTTAAGATATTTTAGCACTCTTTCATCCTCTAGACTCGGTCCAGCTCCCACTACAATGACATTTTTGCCCTTGATCTTGCGCTGGAGAATCCTTGGATCTAGGGCCTTTTTCTTTATCATTTCAGACAGAATTTTTGCAGCTTCCTGATCCTTTTCAGTACTATATCCAAAATCTGCACGGATTCCCTGATAGTAGGGGAACCAGTCTGCGAATTTCATTATTATGCAGGAGAGCATGCGTGGCAGTTACTTTTAATATTATCTTCGGAAAACAGGGGTGGTGTGCAAGCACCACCATTGAAAAAAGTGAGATGACATAAGAGTTCTTACAATAAGAGTAAGAAGAATAAGAAGAATAATTAATAATACCACCATACAGAGGACAAAACCAGAGCAGAGCACAAAAATGGAGCCAAAAATCCAATCAACATCTTGGAATCCAGAAATCATAGAAAATGCGATCATTAAGAAATGGGAGGAGGAGGAGGAGGAAGTTGACATCAACCGTTTTGCAGTGGGTGATGAAAGCAAGCCTGCGTTTGTCATTGATACTCCACCACCGTATCCTTCAGGACGCCCTTGGCATATCGGTGCTGCTGCGCACTATGCTCAAATTGATATGATAGCTAGACTTGCCAGAATGGATGGCAAAAATGTCCTCTTTCCGATTGGCATAGACAGAAATGGTCTGCCTGTTGAGATCTATACCGAAAAAAAGTACAAGGTGAGGATGCGTCAAATGGATAGGCAAAAGTTTCTTGATCTCTGCAAAGTTGCTCTTGATGATCTGGAAGCAGAAATGATTCAAATAATGAAAAGGATGGGACTATCAGGAAATTTCAAAGAGTACTATAGAACAGACTCTGATGAATACCGTGCATTAACGCAGGCAACATTCATCAAACTATGGAATCTGGGACTCGTATATCTTGCTAACAGACCAAATAATTATTGTCCAGATTGTGGAACCACGATAGCTGACGCTGAGATTGTGTATAATGAGATCCCTACAAAACTTGTCCACATGAAGTTCAAGGTAAGGGGAGAGGAGGAGGAGGAGGACGAAAAGGAGAAAAATGAAAACAAAAATGAGGCATTCATTGTTGTTGCCTCAACAAGACCGGAACTGCTTTTTGCATGTCAAGCAATCATAGTCAACCCAGAAGATGACCGCTATAAGCAACTGCAGGGCACCCGTGCCATTTTGCCATTGTTTAATAGGGAAGTTTCAATACTGCCGCACCATTCAGCCAAACCGGAATTTGGCTCCGGCGCTGTGATGGTGTGCAGTTATGGTGATCAAAATGACGTTCAGCTCTTTCGCGAGTTGGGCCTTAAGGAGATAGTTGCGCTAAATGAAAATGGATTTACGACAGAGGCGGCGGGGCAACG
The DNA here is from genome assembly GCA_045809625.1 of Nitrososphaera sp. Classification (GTDB taxonomy): domain Archaea; phylum Thermoproteota; class Nitrososphaeria; order Nitrososphaerales; family Nitrososphaeraceae; genus Nitrososphaera. Next base: position 9,480 of record JBJMEA010000012.1, read on the forward strand.
GTATGCAGGCCTTCGAGTAAACCAAGCAAGAAGCAAGATTATAGAAGACTTGGGGAATGCAGGATTAATGGAAAAGGAAGAAGGCATTACTCACAGGACTCCTCTCTGTGAGCGAAGCAAGACTCCAATAGAGATTATTCCACTTCAGGACTATTACGTAAAGCAGATTGAATTTGTGCCACAATTAAAGGAACTTGCTTTTAAGTTAAAATTCCACCCTGACATGCACCGTCAGATTTTGCTTAAGTGGCTTGACTCAATCAACATCGACTGGCCAGTGTCAAGGCGCCGATTCTATGGAACTGAAATCCCGATTTGGTATTGCAATGCCTGCAAGGCTCCAAACTTGGCTCCATCTGATGGCAAATACTACCGCCCTTGGAAGGACAAGCCGCCATTTGAACAATGTGAAAAATGCGGGAACGGGGGCTCTGGATTCACAGGTGAAGATAGAACGTTTGACACATGGATGGATTCAAGTATCAGCCCACTTTATGTAACCAAGTTTGGCAAGGACATGAAGATGTTTGATTATTCTTACCCTACAGCGATTCGCCCACAGGCAAAGGACATCATACGCACATGGCTTCATTATACTATGCTGAGGTGCGTGCAGTTGACAGATAAGATGCCATGGCATGAAGCGTGGATAATGGGTTACGGTGTTGATGAAAAAGGGGAGAAGATGAGCAAAAGCAAGGGCAACGTCATCGATCCTTTCCCCATAATACAAAAGTACGGAGCTGATACATTTCGCTTCTGGTCTGCAAGCGAGGCCAACCTTGGCTATGACTTCCGCTGCTCAGAACAGAGAATTGCAAGTGCACAAAAGTTTCTCTCAAAGTTGTGGAATATCGGTAGGTTCTTGTCATCATTTGAAGTAATGGAGGAAACACAAACACCGCAACATCTGGAACCGTCAGACAGGTGGATACTGACGGAGCTCGACCAGGTTGTCAAAGAGTGCAAGCGCGGATACAAAGAGTACAACTTTTTCGTTCCAGCAAACACAATTAGAGACTTTACTTGGAATCTCTTTGCTGCCCACTATATCGAAATGGTCAAAGGGCGCGCATATGCCACAAACAACGACGACGAAGGCAGAAGATCTGCAATCTATGCATTGCACAAGTGCTTTTCTACGATTCTATCACTGATTGCCCCAGTGGTACCATTCATCGTAGAGGAACTTTGGACAAAGATGTACACAAAGGAATCTATATTTCACAAACAAGTAATATTCGGAAATGAACAGATGAAAGATGAAGTACAAAAAGATCCTGAAATGACAAAATACACCAAGCCAATAATCGACTTTAATTCCATGATATGGAACAAAAAGAAAGAGACGATCTCAAAAGAAACTGGAAAACCACTCTCACTCAAAGATCCAATCGACTTACCCGTACCTCCAGAGCTAGAACAATTTGGAGAAGATTTGAAGGCAATGCACAACCTGACTGAAAGATAATATATGAAAGCTGTTGCATTTTTTGAACATGGGCCTGTAGACGTACTACAATATAAAGAAGATTTTCCAGATCCTGTTGCAGGCAAAGATGATGAAGTTATCATTGATATCACTTACTGCGGTATAAATCACCTAGACATATGGACTAGACAGGGGATCGGAGCAGCCGCGGGTCAAAAGATCAAGCTGCCGCATATCTGTGGATGCGATATTGTTGGAACTACGGCATTTGATGGCCAGAGAGTAATGATCTACCCAGGTGTCTTCTGCGGTAAGTGCGAGTACTGTGAAAATAGCAACAATAAAGCATCACCAACTAGAAGTATAGGAGGAGGAGGAGGAGGAAAAACCAATGGGCATGATAGTTCCAACAAATGGCGGGAGAACCTCTGTAATCAATTTGCGATTATTGGAGGATTGAGCAACTATAATGGTGGTTATGCCGAACGTGTAGCAGTGCCAGAAAAAAATATCGTCAGATTACCAAGTGCACTAAAGGATGAGACTGCAGCCACCCTTGCAGTCTCATATCTTACAGCTTGGAATATGCTTCAAACAAGTGGTGCGGGCAGAAAGAAAAAGATCCTTGTTTATGGTGCGTCAAGTGGTGTAGGGATGGCTACAATTCAGCTTGCTGGGGCACTTGATGCAACAGTAATAACTACAGTCTCTGACAATCAGAAGTACGATTTTGCAAAAAAGATAGGTGCCCATCATATCATTAACAGAAGAACGCAGGACATAAAGGATGAAGTAAAGAAAATTGTTCCCGGCGGCGTTGACATTGTAATTGATCACGTAGGAGCGGCAACTTGGCCTACCAGCATTGCATCACTTAGGCAAGGTGGCACAATGGCAGTATGCGGCATGACATCAGGAAACGAAGGGACAATACCTATTCGGACATTTTACACCAAACAGATAATCATGGTTGGATCTCTATTAGGTACTCGAGCACAGCTTCAGGAGTTGATAAATTTCATAATGAGAAAAAAGATCTATCCGATCATAGATTCGGTTTTTCCGCTGCAAGATGCAAAAGAAGCTCAAAAGAAGATGGAGTTAGGCAAGCATGCGGGTAAGATTTTGCTCAAGTTATAGAGATGACTTGCCATTTAGTAGCTCAAGTGTGTCATCTGCAATATCTATCGCTGTATGCGAATCAACATTTGGCTCAAGCGTGAGGAGCAGTGTTTTGTCTGCCATGTAAAAGGTAAGTACTGACATCTTTTCCCGCTCTACATAAGCAAATCTTGCCCCTCCCATAGAAGGGTCAAAGCGTTCTCTCATGGATTTGCGCAATGCGGTTTGTGTAAGATACAACTCTTCATCAGTTTCACTCACTAGGGAATCGATACCCTTGCGCATGCCGCCTGCAATTAGAGTGCCAGTACTGTCGATTACTCCAGCGTACCTTATGTTATCGTTCAACATGAACACCTGCTCACAAAGCTTATCAAGTTCCATAATTCTACTTTAGAAGATGGTGTTTATTGAATTTTTACTAAAGGCATATTAGCAATTGATGTCAAGTTATAAGGTAGTGAGAGAGAGGTATATAGTATTATGAGCACAGAGCGAAGGAGTCCTTTCAAGCGCGATCAGGCACTAAATGATGCCACGTCGGGTCAGCTAGGGGAAGAACCAAACCCAGGACCATATCCGGAAAAAGATCCTCGAGTTGAAGCAGCACGCAAAAGGTCAAAGCAGATCTAGCAAGTCCTCATACTCTTAATATGAGGACTGGGAATATTTGTAGATCCTTTGACCTGTTATGGAGCTTGACTAATGCTTTTCCCTTTTAGTTAACTTCAAGCTTTTCTCTCTTTTACTGCAACAACCTGCGTAACTGGAGTGTGTGCCGGTGCATCATCAAATCTTTCAATGTTTCGCAGCAGTGCATCTCCGCAAAATAGATAGACAGTCCATGCAGGCATTACATTCCAAAACTCATATAAGGCATTTTCTCGAGATCTGCAAGAAGAAGTCTCTCCATAAAGTTACGGTTCAACGAATAATATAGAGGTGCTTGAACGTTATTCAAAAAATAAAATCGGTTGAGTTTTTTTATAATAATCAGACTGAACCTGCTTGTTATCCGCAATTTGTCATATGAAGACTGTGACATGGGTATATATGATACCTTTTTCCATAATCGTTATCATAACCGAGGATTGGGATGGCGTTGACTTCTTTTTGGTTGAGGCAGTTGCGTTTCTGTAGTTGCGACTTTATGAGACAGTTAGAATTACTAACTCAGTAACTTGTTACTACCGTTGTTTAATATGATATTTCCTTATGTCAGCAATGAAAGCTGCTCAGAAAAGACGTATAGAGATAGCGAATTAGTTGAATTCAACCAAAGGTACTCCTTCACTAAATGATCCATCCGAAGAAGGTTCTAGTCAGTGTAAAAGCAGATGGCATGAAGCCAGCAGACTTCAGCCGTCACTTAGCAATATGGCCATCATATATTTCGCAGAGTATCTCACCTGTTGGTTTGAGAACATCCACTATAGGGATCATCCATGGAACTCTTTTATTTCTGTTAAAACAGTTTTTATGTGATATGTATCGCAATCACTACATAGTTTTTGCCTGACATAAACATTCGCGTCACCTTGTACATTATGCCATACTTTTTCTCCAGCATTTTGAATGCTTTCAACTTTTCTTCTTCATTGGCTATCCTTGCTTCTCCTTTGACCCACTTGCCCTTTATGCTACCGCGCATATCACACGGAGCCATCTGCACAGATTGATTGTGACGTATGCGCTTGTATTTCCCGGTATCATCAGAAGTCCGAATATAGATTATATTGTTATTATTATCATCATCACTTTCGATAAACCATACAGGTGTTCTGACTCCCGAGCCGTTCTTTCTATAGGTTTCTAGATTGATGTATTTTTCACTAGCAAACTGTAACAATTTTTCTCTACTACTCTTTATCTGCTGTTATACGTGGCAGTCCGTAATATAAGAATAAGACAAGTAGAGAAATATGATCTTCTTCAATTAGTATGGATTACATTAAAATCATTTTAGCCGATACTGTCTTTTTTTGTCGTATTGTAATTGAAATGTCTCTGCTATGTATACACTTAGTACCCAATTAAAAAGGAGAGCTCATAGCAGAGCTCAGAAGGATCTCAAATCTGACAAGATATTATCAATGCTTAAACCATTTGAAGGGGAACTGCAACAAAGCTGGGAGAATGCAAGAGTTGATGCAGTGTTCTCAGGGTAAGTAGTGGAAGAAGAATGATGTGGTTATACCCGCTACATGTCATGGAAAGGGAAGGTGTGCATGCTGCTATATGGAAAAATGTTTTAGGAACTAACAAATGTGTAATTTAACTATAGAAGACGATAGAGTTGGATATTTCATACACATTTGCCAGTAGAATCAATGCAAACTCTAGAAACATCGTTGTTCGAAGACAACAGTGGCGCTGCAATGGTAGAGGAAGTCATAGACTCAAAGGAGGAGAAAAGACGAAGAAGAAAACATAGATGGGCATCGTTAATTGGATTATTCGCAGTTGTCTTTTTGTGGCGGGCAATCTGGGATTGGTCTGAAATATACTTTACAACGAATGGAAGTTTCATAATAGGCCTAATTCTGATAGGTATAGTTGGATACCTAAATAAAGACCATGTCAGAGAGCTTTTCTGATAGTTGTTGCTGGGTAGCACAGAGATTAATAATATACTCCTAATTTCTTAGATAAAGGGCTACAAGCATAGGCAAGGGAAAAAGGTTTATTTTTGGAGTAGAGGCATATAGCCCATCATTGCATCAGATCGATAGAATGCGCATTAATCTGCTTCTGTAACATTACAGGCTCATCATCACATCTTCAAGCTATAATAACAAGTCAGATCATGAATTTGCATATATTTTCATCTATTGTTATCATGAACTACTACTGCTCTACCTCCTTCTTTATAACATCTTGTGTTAGGAAGATTCGGACAGTTATCATTAGCATCAGGTATTCCATCACCATCTTTATCTTGTGTGGTGGTTCCAGCAGTCATAGAAGAAGAAGAAGAAGACTGTGATGGTGGCGCAGGATCACATCCAACCCTACCATTAAAGTCTCCAAGATGTTGCTTATTTTCTAGATTGACGGTAATGGGGGCGGGATTACCACATGGCGTAAGTATTTGAATCTGATAGCTGCCTTTAGGAACACAACTTGTATTATTATAAACACCCTCTAGTGAACCGTGTAATTCTAGCAACCATCCAGCGCGGGTAGGGATAAAATCTGCACCGATGATATCGCCACCATAGAACTCGGTGAAATTTCCACCAGCATCAGAATATATTTGAAATGATCCACTAGTTATCGTGAATTGTCGGTAAGGAGAAGAATAAGTTCCTTCTGCATCAAAAACTATCTTAGCCACAGTGGATGATGGGCACACTGTACCATCAGCTGGTGCTATTGTTTGCATACTTGCAGGGCTTGATTCTGATGCTTGTATTGGTGAAAGAAGGTTAAAGAGTAGTAGTGGACTGCTCAGCAGCATTAGGATTCCAAATAATGCGAGAAAAGTCGATATTTTTTTTCTCAGATGCGGTGTATTTATCAATATCATTATATATTGTTGAGATAGAAGTTGCATTTATTTAACTCTTCTTCGTGATGGTTCTATATATCACTTCAATAGCTCATTGGCTGTATTGTCGTGAGCCGATAAAGTGACAGAACCTGGCTTGTCATTCTTTATAAGCATGTAATATGTAATGTCAATTCAGTTTATATTGAGCGTGAATTGATGTCAAAATTGAGCGTGTAGATGTCAAAAATCAACGGTTTGCAACAATAATAAAGAAAACCCAAAATACTAAGATATTGATACTGAGCGAAATATTCGTCACATCTAAGAAAAATCAGGAATACAAGTTTCCTCATTTAAGTAGCCCTAGGATTTGAATCCAGGTAGCGGCGGTGGCGGCCAAGGTGGCGGCCATATTGGAGGCGGCAGCGGCGGTGGCGGCCAAGGTGGCGGCGGCGGAGGATGCGAACCTTATTGCCATATAAAGCCGTAGTCGGCTGATGATGCTGCTTTTCAGTCTCGGTATTCTATCAAGTGGGCTACTATGGAATAAAGCCATATTCTTTTGATATTTCTCTTCTGGATTTGATGAAACGCGGAACATTCCTAGACTCTACGTCTCAGCCTGCTCTAATTCTTGCCAATTGGTGCCCCTTCAGCCGATCATTATATCAATTCTCTTCTACCATTACAAAGAGTTACTTGAATGTAAGAGAGAGGTTGAGGAATTAGAACAAGAGGGAGAGATATTGCAATTAAAACATAATAATCATAATGGAGCTCAGCAGATACAGAGAATGTCTAATACTACAATCTACAGGGGCAATTCAAGCAAACAACAAAGGGAACAGAAACGGCAAGATTTTTGTTATTACATTTGAATCTGCTGTTACTACTGCCCTGACGATGAAACTAATTTTCTGTGGCAGTAGTCGGGGCCTACCTACTACGTTTCACCCATCAGAATCTTTTTGGCCGTTTCACTAGCCACATCAACGGCAAACTTGTAAAGCGTATCTTCTGCACCTTGCTTGAGTTTCTTAAGTATAGGCTTTATTTTCATCGCTGCCACTTCGCTGTTTGCATTATCTTCTATAGATCATCGAAAGATTTTTTCAGCAATTCTCTCTCCTTATCATTTAGATCTTTGTGCATACTAGCGAGTTCTTTAGCAGCATTGACTTTAGTTTCAAACCAAGGGAAAGGGTTACCACACGCTATGCAAAATCGGGGCGCATCGATTGAATCAAGCCCAATTCATATGCGGAGAATAGGGGTGCCCTCTAATCGGAGTTTTACAGTTAGGGCATTTAGTGATAGTTGGCTTACCACAAATCTCGCAATACTTCTGGTTATGTTCTGGTTTGCCTTTTGCACTGTCGTTAGCTACGTGGCCGTTCTCGCAAATTTGAGCAACATCGTAGGCTGTCACGTGATAAGGTGAATTCTATACAAATTAAAAAATTTTGCGCGCTAGTAGCGTATGTAACTAACTAATTACTCATATTTTTCTGACACCCATAGCTTTTAGTCATTGGATAGATTCTGGCTTCTGTCTGTCATGCCAATTTCTACAATACCAGTTAAGTGGTTAAACAGCCAGTCTAACCAACGTACGAGTAGGTTCGAAGTACCAAATGAAAGGGATAGCCTGGTTAGTGATACCGACTTGACAGTACATGAGAGAGAAAATAATAACAGTATGGGCCGGGTCGGAGTTGAACCAACGACCCCCGCCATGTCAAGGCGGTATCTTAACCAGGCTAGACCACCGGCCCTAATACAATGAAAAATTTGTTGCCCAAATATATGTTGTAGATCGTCTTTGATATGGAAACTAACTCTTTGCCTCACGTCTAGACGGTAGCATATTTGCCAGCTACTCAAATTAAGTGTTGAAGGAGTACCACGGGCCACGCGCAAACTATGGAGAAATGCTGCTGATACTGGGACTCGAGCAAATATTATTCAACCAAAGATCAACGTCACGAAGCACCTTGACTTCATCAACATCATCTATGAGAGGGTAAGAAAAAGATGTGCGTGTGAATATATCTAGCCGTC
>JBJMEA010000013.1:0-4879 GCA_045809625.1 Nitrososphaera sp.
CTAGCAGCATTAGCCAACTGCGCAAAAATTAATGGCCATTGTCTCTTGAACGCATACATGTTTTCAGGAATTTTCATAAATGAGCTAGCTATAGCCATCATGTCGTAGTAATGAACCGAAAGGACGCCGTTGCGCCCAAAAGTGGAAATGGAGCTAAGGTTCTTTGGCAGAAAAGTAATCAATTGTTTAGAATCTACCTTTCCTTCTACCATCACATTTTGTACGAGATTCATATTGAAGGCGTCTTTAGCAGAAAAGGGACCTGAGCTGAATAGATCAAGTACGCTTTTATCACTATCTTGTCCATTTGAAGAAGAGGGTATAGTCCAGCCCACGTTGGGTTCCATAAAAATAAACACATCCGGATCAAACCTTCTTATTTCTAAATCTACATTGCGATAAAAGTCTACAAGAAAGTCTTTCTCAAACTGCTCTTTTGGCAATCCTGCGGGATTTGGCTCGTTAAAGGGTTCAATTCCCAAGATTGCAGGATGGCCTTTACCGTTATTCAGTGATCTGAAATATTTTGCTGTCTGGCCAATCGTTTTCTCCAAGTGTGTTCTAACAGGAAAGTGTTCAAGCTTATTCTCTCCTTCTATGTGGGTCAGGTCATTTCGCCAAAAGGATGTGAGAGTTTTTTTCACGGATTTGTTGGTAACATACTTTATCATCCATTTTTTGTCTCGGAGGTTGGATGGTTCTGGTAGTTTGTGTTCTAAGTTTGTTGCCAATGCCCAGTCGGGGAACCCATCTCCACCATAGAGTTCATGCGCTATATCTTGATGAAAATCCAAAAAGACGTAAAGGTTTCTTGCATGCAGCTCATCAATTATTTCTTTTACAAAAGTTAGATATTGTTTGCCTTCTGGTAAGAGCTCGTCAAGGTTTGTGTTTGGTCGAGGCTCTATTGCTTTCCATGAAATCAAGAGGCGTACAATGTTAAATCCCATGTCTCTTAGCCGATCTAATTCTGGTTCTACTGACTTGATCTCTTTCTTCAAATCAAGTTGGGACAAGTTTTTAGTTTCAAGGGGAGCTATTGGAAGATAAGGAGCCAGTTTAGTTCTGGAGGCAAAATTCACTCCTCGAAAAAGAAGGTATCGCCCCTGGTCGTCATTAAACCACGAGTCATTCTTCCAAATACTTTTGCCATTCCTATTAAGTCGTTGTTGTTGTTGATATTCCTCATCTTCAGCGGCAGTTCTTGACAGGGTCATAGAAGAATCTGAACGGGAGCGACTGCCTCTGATCCCTGCTATGATAACATGTATTCCACTAACAGCCAATGCTACTGCAGTCATTATGAGTAGTATCGCTAAACCTATCTGTGGAAATACCAAGACCGCGATAGCAACAGCTGTGATTATTATCCCTGTGCCTAGAGAAGAAAATGTAAGCGATTCCCCTTCTTGCTTTTGCTTCTTCAGCCCATCAATTATCCTCAAAGCTCCATTGGCTAATAATCCAAACCCCAGAAATAGAACAAGATATTTTATAACTAAATCAGGAAAGATGAAGCCTGGTAGCATATAGGCAATAAGCGCCGCTCCTATTCCAATATTGATAAGGCGATATTTGCGTCTACTTTTCTCAGCTCTTATTCCAGTGACTATTCTTTCTGCCCCAAGAATTATGAGGCCTGTTCCAGCCAAGAAAAATAAAGCATAACTTCCAATCTGGGGAGAAAAAACTATCCAGATTGATAACGAGATGCAAATGATACCTACTGCAATTTGGATTGGCCAAAACCATCGCTGTCGAGTTGTTGTTAGAGGAGCATTCAATCTTTTCACATCTCTATCAGAATTGTCCTACTGACGCATTTTTCTCAGGCTACTTTATAATATTCCATGAGGACTATGTATACCTCACGACCTCTCCCTGCTTCCTTCCAGACATTCCTGTAACGACTAGCCTTATGCCATACACTAACACTGCGATCCCAATTACTATACCTGCAAGTGCTATTCCAAATACTGGAGTTACCATTACTGCGATAGACAAGGCAACAGCTAAGGCTCCTGCCCCAATGCTTAATGCTCTTGAACCTGTGCTAGCGGTATGCCCACCATCTTTTACCTCCTCTCTCTTCGCTCCTCTCAAACCTGCAATTATGCTAGAAATGCCGCTAAACAGTAGGGCTACTGCTGCTACAAATACAACAAACGCTGCTGAAGCAGTAGGATATGCCATAACAATGCTTGAAAGGATTATGACTAGTATTCCAAGACCGATATGAGCTAATCTAGAACGCTTGTAGAGGAAGGTTCCTGCAACTACTTGCTCAATGCCAAACAAGAGCAAAATTATCGCAGCTACTGTAAATGTTGCAGCAACTGCAATAACAGGAAAAATGATTGCAGATAATGATAGTCCGATAGCAATTGCGCCTATACCTATTTGTAAAGCCCTTACCCACGAAGGCGGCTTTTCACCTATAATTTTTGTAGTACTCATGATTATATATATAACACGTTGCTCTTAAAGCATCCGATACTCGTCTGCATGTTATGGAGAATTATTCTGTAAGTAAGGTCATCATGAGTAAACCTACCATCAAATTGCATAAAACACCCATAATAATTTCTCTTAATGCTATTTATTATTATACTCACACTTGTGGTAAATGATACAACCCACAGGGTCATTGGTTCTATAACGGAATAACAAATCCTAAACCACCAAGACTAAAGGCTTTGAATATGTGGGATGTATTTTGGCTCTAGCCTCTCTTGCTGCGCTCAATACACACGCAACAATGATTCTAAGTATTTGGATTTACCTTCATTTTTAAAAAAGAAAAGAATGCTTAAAAAAGTGAAGGCAAAGAGTCAGGTTGCTTAACTTAATACACATTCATGGCATTTGAATAGACTCTATTTTTTTCACCATCTTCTGACACTACGTCTTCCCAGTAGTTCTGCTTGTAGTCGTTGTTGCTGTTCCGGTTGTTGTACCGCCACCGCTACCCTCTTGCAACGTGTTAACGATCTCCTTGCTGTTCTGCCCAAAAATCCTTGCAGTAACTGAAGTTACCCTTGCAATTTCCTTAGAGCTATACTTTGCATAATTTGTAGTTGCTCTACCTGCTTCAATTCCTGCAAACATCATATTAGTTACCATGCGTGTGCTTGCGGTTACTAAGTCAGTCATTGCACTTATGCTCCTTGCATAAATGTTTACCATGTCCCTAGGCAACATTCCCATCCACCACGGCTGCATCATGCCCATCATCCAGTAGTTGTTCTTGCCACTGTCATCGCTGCTGCCAGTTCTCTCTACAAATGGAGCCCATGCAGATTGCATTGAATTAATTACCTCTTTCTGTGAATCCAAAAAGGTAACTGTAATCTCTCGCATTGCTTCGGTAGTTTCATTATGGAAATCTGTAATGGCCTGAGTATACCTTGGAGTCTCCCTTTTCACCTCATCTATTGCTCTGCTAACGTTGTCTTTTGTTTCATCAATTGACCTGTTGATCGCATCATGATGTTGTCTTTGCAATTCTGTCTTTTCAGGTTCCTCTCGTTTAGACATGCCAAGTCAATAGCGATCTAAAACATATAAACCAATAATTGCAGTAATTTGTGTGTCTGTGTATCACGAATGCATATTCAATATTGCCAGGCCCCAAAATACGTTTTCTTATTAGGGGAATGAGTGAGTTTGATATATGATAATCTTTTCAGCTGCACCACATCCCCTCTCTCTCTTTTCTGGCTTCCATAGTCAGTCTAGCGCTCTTTTTCTTGCAGCATGCAAGGATGTGATCGTCGGTTTGCGGCTAATCATAAGTTGTTATACTTACTTTGTTAAGAGGTCTTCTGAATGTCCGCTTATTTCCTTTGATAAGGACCAACCCAATACTATTCTTATCGCAACGATTACGGACAACCTGAAAAGATCCTCTGTACTCGGATCTAGAATAGTCGTCAATATGTCGCTGCCAACCACCAAATCAAACGCCAAAAGCAAGCCTTCTGCCAAACGAAACCTGACAAAATCCCCCTTCAAGCCTTCTCCTTTTTGTCGTCTGGACAAACACACGGGGGAGTGGAGTTGCTTAGTATAGGATCAAACCCCCCGCCTCAACAAATGAGAGATGAGTTCAGTATGAACGTAGTTTCATAGTTAAATTAATTTGGAGCCACACATCATAGAAAGAGCAGAGCAGAGGAAGCAGGTAAAGCGGCAGTAATGATAAATACACGATTTAATACACTAAAGGGCACTGACATTATAGTATCAGGATAGTCAGTGACACCGTATCGTATATGCAACTGCCACCATTGCATTCCATATGCACACAGTATGGACTTGCCTAATTCATCGAAACAAGTTACTCTGGAATATGAGGAGGCTAATGTTTCTAATAAGAGCTCTAACGTATGCCGATGTTGATAGTCCGATGGCAACAGCGCCGATGCCGATCTGTAGAGCCCTTACCCAAGTAGGCGACTTTGCGCCTATGATTTTAGTGGTGGTCATTTAATGTACGATATGCAAGAGTTTCCACTTGAGGTGTAGTAGGACCTTCTGACTTTCAAAGTCTAGTTGTCCTCAAGAAGAAATTGTGATATATGTTCATGGTGGATTGACAGCCTCCATCTTCACCGTCTTCACCATCTTCTGACGCTACTATGTCGTCCCAGTAGTTTTGTCCGTCGTTGTTGTTGCTGCTGTTCCCGTACCTCCATAGCCACCCTCGTGAATCCTGCTAACCGTCTCCCTTGTGTTCTGCCCAAAGATCCTTGCAGTAACTGAAGTTACCCTTGCGATTTCCCTAGAACTATACATTGCATAATTTGTAGTTGCTCTACTTGCTTCAATTCCTGCAAACATCATATTAGTTACCATGCGTGTGCTTGCGGTTACTAAG
>JBJMEA010000014.1:0-46237 GCA_045809625.1 Nitrososphaera sp.
TTTGAATTTGCCATACTCGTCATGGCTACAATATTTTTCCTGTTAGTTAGTGTTCATATAATGATAAGGCAATACAAAAGACTGCCAAAGTCTTATAGTATAGTTGTATATGATGTGTTCGGTAGGGAAACAGTCATTGATAGCATCAGACAAAAGTTTGCTACATACGATGCTGCAGAAAGTTATGCTCGTTGGTATAGTGAAATGTATGGATCACAGCAATACAAGTTTAAAGTAACTGGTAGTTTCTAGTAGTGCTCCTTCATGCTAAATCCTTGTTTCCTTTTGGATGAAAGAAGTTCATATATTCAAACGAGACAAGGTTTATACTGAGTGCTGGTTGGCGACCACCTATGTCATGTGCGTCATTGCCCAAATGTAGCATCTCTATTTGAAAGAATATTTTATTTCACGTATATAGTAGTTCCATATACATACTAATATGGCTGAATTTCACTTTTCCACAGAAGCTCATGAGCGCTCATATCTTAAGGGAGAACTCGAATCTTTGGGATTATCTTCAATAAACATAGATCGACTGACGAACGATAGCAATGATAATAGTGAGCTTCGAAGTTTAGTAAAGACAACCAAAGATTGTCTTTTACAAGAATTCAAGAAGGCCCACAAATCTAGAGATTAGAGATTATCACGTCGGAATCAAACCAAAAGGTACAATATAGCAACAAAATGAGCAAAGAAGCACTTTTGAATCCTTCATTCTTCGACTTTTGCATCGTATAATTGCTTTGGTCTCTCTACACTGGTCGCGTTGTCATTATCATTTTTTGTGCTATGTTATACATACAAACAATCATTGCACTTAACCGACTAGCTTACAGTGTTCTCATTATCGTTATGAACCGCTTGAGCAATTAAAACATCCATCCATTATAATCATTAATTACATCTCATCCAAAGGAAGCATTGGTTGTTGCTCCTATCAAAACATTTGCATGTCAACGCAAGTGTCAAGGACTTATCTGGAGGCAACCACAATGTCAGTGCCGCAACTATGACAATTATTAGGAATGTCGTATTTCTCACTTGTAAACCGTAAAAATAAGACTCTAGCTAGCCTCAGGCTTTCGGTTAGAGGCAATAATCTTCGCCATAGATACTACGTTATTTTTGATTCATCATCAAGCCGTTCGTTAAGTTCAAAGTCTTTCTCGAATCATGGTTTTAATAATAGATTCTGAATTAATCGGCAGAAATCTCCAACTTCTATTCTACTTCAACATCCTTGGACAATGGTAACACCAACAATCCTTTTTATAAAAGCCCTATTATAGAAGACTCTAGTTAGTTGTCTGAGGAAGACGACGGCAAGATAAACAAGGAGAAAACACTTGACTCTACTACAGAGACTAAAGGAGAAACATATCTCTATGGGTCGCAAAGATCAATAGTCTGTCCCAATTGCAATTTTCAGAACCATTCTGAAGCAGATGTTTGCGCCAGATGCAAAATAATCCTTTAGGATTTATCATTCGATCTGTCCGGGGTTTGAACCTTCAGGTTTAGGAGGGACACAGACTGGAGGAATTGACATATGGAGAACATTGATTGAAAATGTATCTCACAAGTTATAGTCCTAGGTTTTTGCATAAGAAGTTCTAAATGGGATAAGAGGTAAGGGAGACCTAATGGAAAGGAAGATAATAGTAGTCATTCTCAACGAGATAATTGAAGCCAAGAAAAGCGTCTCGTTGAAAGGAAAACAATGATGCCTATTCCCATATATTAACCTCTTACTCTCAATTCATTTTCGTTTTTTCTTACCTGATACTTTGTCGTATATTCAGTAAAATCCAAAGCTAGGCTGGTACAATAAATCCCGTACAGTATGCAGAGAGGATAGAAGCGGAGAACATGTACTGTCGTGCATAAAAAGTTCAAGGAATGGAGGGTTGAGCACACCATCTAAATGTTACGTTATTCTGAAACTAAAGCAGCCTATGACTTGTGTGGATACATAGAAAGTAACTCAACCTTATTTTTAAATTTTATTCGTTGAGTCCTCAAACCTCAATTCTGAAGGTTTTTCTGAGAATCCTTCCAGACGCGCCAAAAATGTTCAATCCTCGCCTGATAGAATCGTCTAAACTCTAATAGGGTTCTCTGCCTATTATAATGTGTGTATTTACAATGGTGAGATAGGTAGTGTTGGTGAAGGTGAATGATATCATGGGAGATAGTGTTAGGGTCACGAAGCTAGACATAGACGACTTTGGATCGGTTATTCCTATGAGAGAGCTAGATCTTAAATTACCGCAAGATGATGATTCCGTCAATCAGACATTAAGGCATTCGGTATATGCTATCATTTTTACCGCTGATGAAGAAGAAGAGTATGGTAGTACAATAATCCTGGCTAGAAGTATGACAGCAGAAGAACTGAATGAGGAAAAGGAAAGAACGGTACAAGCCGTTCAAGACAAGACTGAGGCTAATGCATAGAGGACGTGGGAGTTAACAAATGAGGGACGTTATAGGATGCCCCGAGACTTAATACATGGACCTTTAACGTTCATTAAGCAGAATCAATATGTAGGAGCATAACCAAGAATCCTCTAGAATGTATATCTTTGGTTGCATAATCATTTCCAAAAACTGAGGTTTTTTCTGCAGGATTTACAGAAGTTTGCTTTTTTAAAAACACTAGTAAAAAATAGTTTAATCTTGCCCACCTAGCAAGCAGTGGAAATTGGAAGGCGGGCTCATTCATCAAAATCAAGCCTAGGACTGCTAATTTCAATCGAAATGCCTGACTTATTACAGCAACTAAACGCAGAAAGACTTTTGCCTAGGGTAAGAGCAATCTATAACTAATACTAACACATAGCTAAATAAGCCAAACGAGATAGAATATATGATCGAATCAGAAGTTTTCAAACCGGAACGTGTAGTTTCAGGCAGCAAAGCCACCGTAGACCGCTTATTCGTTCTAGATTTGAGCGGTGGCCGTGTCTTCTCGCTTAAGGTGGACGGCTCCGATCAGAAAGTCATAGTAACAGAGTGCAGACACCCCGATGGGATAGTGGTCGATGTAGAGGACAGGCACATTTACTGGACCAACATGGGTGTTCCCAATCTTAATGACGGTTCCATTGAGCGCGTGGACATCGACGGCCACAATCGCAGGACAATCATTCCAAGGGGTAGCACGTTCACTCCAAAACAGCTGCACCTAGATAAGAAGAACGGCAAGCTTTACTGGGCAGATCGGGAAGGAATGAGAGTTATGCGCTCGAACCTAGACGGTTCGAAAATTGAGACTCTCGTCGAGAATGGGCATGGCGATGCAGACCGCCTCGATCCGATGAAATGGTGTGTTGGGATTACAGTTGATGCCGAACGCGGACATATCTACTGGACACAGAAAGGTCCAGACAAGGCTGGGAAAGGACGCATCTTTCGTGCAAGTATAGAAATACCCGCGGGCCAGACTGCAGCAAATCGCACTGACATTGAAGTGTTATTTGACGACCTCCCTGAGCCAATTGATCTGGACCTCGATCTTAGCAACAGTATGCTGTATTGGACGGATCGTGGAGATCCTCCTCGTGGTAATACAGTAAACCGCACCCGGATAGATGGAGATCGGAAGAACATGGGGGAACCGGAGATTCTGGTTACTCACTTGGAGGAGGGAATTGGTATTGCCCTGGATCTCAAGGGGGAAAGGATGTTTCTGACGGACCTAGCTGGTTCGGTCTATTCTGCCAAGCTCAACGGATCGGACAAGAAGACCCTACTCTACGCGCAAGGTAACCTCACTGGGATCGAATATGCTGAACTGCCCTCATCGCCTGGATAATGTATATATCATCTGTGCTAAACAAAAGAGAATGTAACAAAGGATTGTACCAACCACAAGTATTCATCTGACAATAGTTAACACTTTTTCAGTTTACACATAGATATGGTCGATGTTTTTTTCAAAATACAACTAATTGATGATAGGCAATGTAAAAGTAAATGTTGCACCCTTTCCATCTTTATTGTTTTCACCCCACATCTTGCCTCCGTGAGCTTCGACAATATTTCGTGAAACAAATAGACCTAATCCTGTTCCTGTCTCAGACTTGGTCGCAAACTTTGTAAATAACTTTGGCATTATTTCCGAATCTATCCCCGAGCCAGTATCTTTTATGTTAACGATAATTTCATTATTTTCTTCTCTCTTTTCGGTTGTCACTGTAATTGTGCCCTTTAATGTAAATTTAATTGCATTGTTCATTACATTGGAGATGACTTGCGTTAATCTCTCTTTGTCGGCTTCTACATAAAGCTCATCTTTGGGCGTAAAAAGTATTTTGAGATTCTGGCTTCTCTTACCATCATCTTTCGGGGATTGGTATTCTGAAAGGACGTTTAGTAGTAGATCATTCAAATTGAACTTTTCCTTATTCAGCTTCAGGGGCTCATTTTCAATTCTTGCAATATCTAAAACATTTTCTGTCAATGTCTTTAGTCTTCTTGCGTTTCTGACTACCACCTCTAATGATTCCCGCTGGCTTTCGTCTCTTGATTTGGAGAGAGCTACTTGAGCCAGTCCAAGTATGGGTTGAATTGGAGTCCGAAGTTCGTGAGCCGCTATATTTATAAAATCTTTTCGCATTCCCTCGTATTCCGCAAGCTGTTTTATCATAGAGTTAAAAGATGCAGCTAAAACTCCAACTTCATCCCTACCATCACAATGCGGTATCGGAGAAATGGCCAGATCCCCTTTTTTTACTTCTTCTGTGGCCTTAATAATAAGAGATATTGGTCGCAACAGTCTTTTCATGATGTATAGGATAAGGCAACCAACGAGTACTGACCCGATTATGAATGCGGTCTGCATAGCTACCAAATTTTGTGAGTATATTCTGTCATCCTCGCTCAATTGACGTGTAAAATCATCTGATGCTTTTATTAATTGCGAAGCGGTAGTTTCGATACTTGCTTTGATTGCTAATGCTTCCCTTGGATTGGAGAGTGAGGATAATTGAAGTCCTTCTGTGGGACTATTGCCATTAGTCTCTGCAGACAAGAAATCATTTTTATGCACCAAGCTTACGTATCGGTTAAGCGTGCTTCCTTTTTCGCTAATTTCATACCATTTGTCTAAGTATTTGGCTTCTAAGGGCTTCAAAAAAATAGTGCCACCTGCAAAAGTTAGTTCCCCTCCTGCTCTCAAGAACATAATATTTGTGTTTAATGCATCTGTTGCGTTTGTTAGGTCTTCTATCTGTGCAGTACCCTCATTAACTTTTTCTAACTCAAGAAGAAGGTTGGAGGTAAGATATCTATTTTTGCCAGCGATATTTATCGTACTTCCTATTCCTGTTGATTGAGACTGAATATAGGTGCTTATCCCAAAGCTCCCTACAACAAGCAAAACCTCTATCGCTATCAATATAGCTAACCTGAAAATTATCTTATGCGTCAGTAAATGAAGCCTATGACCCATCTGTCGATGTGTCTCTTATGGTAACAGCTATTAGATTAAGGGTTCTGTTTGAAAACTATATAACAGACACGGCCATAGAAGTTCATCCTTTTTGCACAGTGAAGCAATAAGAAGAAGAGAGACACCCTGGCATTTAGAAGATGCCTGGATATAATTTTCTGCGTATACTCACGTTAAGAATTACACTGTCGTCAACTAACTCACGTACAACCTATAGATTCTAATATCACGTTTAAATGGTCCTTTAGTGTCATAAGGGGCTCTGAGTCTACATCATGAAGGTTTTCTCTTGGACCATCGAAGTACTCTGTAGTACCAATAAGGGTTCGAGTTAAACTCAATCCTACATACCACCAGTCGATGCTGTTTGCAACTCCTCTCTCGTCTAATACAACCTCTGTCGATTAAAGCGTTATCTTGCTAAATTTGATACTGACTCCTATTGGTTTGATGACCTTATATTCCTTAAATGGTTAATTCTCGGCACCGAAAACCTAGATTTGTGCTCAATTGTCTGTTTGTGGAGGCAGGTAAAACATGATGGATAATAACATATTGTCACTATCCTCATGCATATGTGAGATAGAATCTGCAAGTCAAATCTCCCTCATTCTATTTTTTTTAAGACTTGAGTAAAAGTTGTTTCATAGATCATCGCTTGATAATTTTTCTCTTTTTCTACTCTCCTTTTTTGATTTGTCCCAGACTATTATAAGAATCAGGCAGGCAAAACCTATGAACTCTGGAATTATGAATGTCCAGAACCTGCTTTCTGGAGGAGCATAATAATCAGTGAGGCTTAGGATAGGACCACCTACAAGGCCGCCAAAGATTCCAATTATTATCGCAACAGTGATTATTTTTTCCTTATCCATAACGTGTATCTGCCTCGTACTGACACAAAAGTCAACCATTACAGGAGTAGTTGCATTCAATAAGAGATATAGCTCTAGGCTAAAGTCGATTTGACATCTTTTGCTTTCATCATAGGCTCCTTAATTCTCCAAAAAACCATGCTTCATTATGATATCGACTCCGTTATCCATAAAGAGGTGAGATGTCTCTTTAGCGCGCTAGACTTCTGTAAATGCCTTTATTTAGAATCCAATTTTGTCCTCATATACCCTCAGGTCAGTCAAGAGGCGTTTTTATTACTTATGAATCACAGATAGTAATTCGTCAGACTCTTGCCTTTTACCTTAGCATACTATTTGCTTGACTCTTTGATGTTCTAAATTTGGAAAAATGCTTTAATGTATGTCTCTGACAAGATCTCTATGACTTTTCATTTCCGCTTCCAAATATTCGATCGTAACTGGGCCTCCAGCAAGCAACACATTGGAAAAAATTCTAATGATGCAAGAAAATACTCAACAGAAGAGGGTGACATGATAAATAGATGAGTAACAGGAAAGCACGAACCTTTGTACTGGGCATCCTCGCTGGAAGCGTTGCTCTAATAGTGGCTGCGGCCTTTAGGATAATTGCGGGTGGACTATTCCTCCCAGAACTTGCCTCTCAAACAGTTTTCTCACTTACGCCAGGGCAGATAGAGTCTTCTTCTGTTGCAACGCTTGGTTCACTTGCAAAATATACTGCATTCACTCTAGCAATTATCGTTAACTTGTTGATCTATGGCATACTTGCCTTATTACTCCACAAGTTATACGCTAAGCTTTCTGGCACGAGTACAATTCTAAATCTAATACAACTTTCACTTATTCCATATCTCGTAATGGTTGCAATTAGCGCCTTACTTTTGCAATTAAGTGAATTGCTGACAGGATCATCCGAGATTCAATATGCTCTTCTTTTTCTCCTTCTGCCAAATGTCGCGTATGGTCGCACGTTATCCTATTTGTTTCAAAGAGGTACCTCTAATATTGCTGCCAAGAGAGTCAAATCCAGCAGATTAGTCAGTACAGATATAGATGCTGGAGGAGCAGAGCGAAGAGCTGAGAAAAATTCCGAGCTCGCTGCAGACTCAAGCGTTAGGAGAATAACTCGAAAACAATTCATTTCAATGGCTGCTGCCACTATTGGAGTTGCCATCTTTGTTTTCTGGGCTAGGAGCTTTCCATTCCACAGCAAATCATCAATGCCCGTGTCCAGTCCAAAAGTACCACTGCCACCTATCTCAGCTCGTGTTCCCGCAGGTAGTATATTCGCTGAGGAGGCACTTGCTCCGTTTGTCGCTTCTGAACTTACGCCTAATGATAAATTTTATAGAATAGATACAAACATAATTGTGCCATCTGTTGATGCAAACGCTTGGAGGCTCAATGTCAAAGGTTTAGTAAGAAACGGCCCTCAGCAATATACCTATGACGAACTAAAGGCAATGCCTTCCGTTAGCGAATATGCTACGCTTGAATGCATAAGTGACAAAGTTGATGGTGATCTTATTAGTACTGCGTACTGGAAAGGAGTTTCACTGAAAAGCGTACTAGAGAAGGCACAAGTCCTGCCTGAGGCAGTTTACATTGTCTTTAGGTGTTCTGACGGTTATGATGTTGGAATACCACTTGATAGGGGGTTGATGGATGGAACCATTCTTGCATATGAGATGAATGGGGTTCCATTGCCTGCTGAGCACGGCTTCCCAGTAAGAGCTATTGTTCCTGGAATATACGGAATGATGAACGCAAAATGGATAACTGAAATCGAGCTAGTCGATGCAGTCTATGAGGGTTTTTGGCAAAGAAGAGGGTGGGCAAACAATGCTAAATATCAAACGCATTCAAAGATTGTTTTCCCCGGAGATACACTACAGAATAGATTTGAAGAGATATTGTCTACAAACACTGCGACCACAGGAACCAAAAGCCCAATAGCAGGAATAGCCTTTGCTGGCGAAAGGGGAATATCAAAGGTAGAAGTCAGCACCGATGGTGGAAAGTCTTGGCAAAGCGCCAGTATCAAAGATCCTCTTTCAAATAATTGTTGGGCACTTTGGGCCCTAAATTGGGTTCCACAGAATAAAGGAAAATACAACATAGTTGTAAGAGCGACAGACAAAGCCGGCAACACGCAAACTTCAGAAATAAGGGAGATTTATCCCAATGGATCAACAGGTTATCATTCAGTTGACGAAACAGTCTCGTGATTAACTATATTCTCTTTGTCAATATATTTTTCACTCTCGCTACTCATCCTCACGAGAACAAGAATCTGATCGTGAAGCTTAGCCCAGCTACTGCTACTCCAACTATTACATCTACTATGGTTCAGATTTTATTTTGATCAAACCTGAATGCGCCTAAACTAGATCCAATCAGTCAGCCTGGTACAACTATACTATGGTCAGGGGGAACAAGATAGCAAGCTGCTCCTGCCACCATAAGCTGCATCCGAATAAATGAAACTTATTCCAAAGAAAAGTGGAGCAATAAAACAAGGGAAATCGTATTAGCTATGTCCATGCCCTCCCAACATCTTTGGCCCATGCAATATTCCTGGAATCAATGCATCTAATGACTCTGACACCGCCTTGGGGCTGCCCGGAAGATTTACAATGATTGTGTTGGCCCTCACCCCGGCTACTCCTCTAGACAGCATTGACATAGGCGTTCTTTTTTGACCAAACATCCGCAGCGCTTCAGAGATTCCTGTTACTTCCTTTTCTAAGACATTCCTTGTTACTTCTGGAGTCATGTCATGAGGTCCAAGACCTGTACCTCCACATGTCAAGACTAGGTCTACTTTGAGTTCATCACATGCGTTTATCAATGACGACTCTATTTTGCTTATGTCATCAGGCATGACTCGGTAATCTAAGACTTGAAATCCCTCTCTCTTTAGTCTTTCAACGGCTAGTTTGCCGGACCTGTCCTGTCGCTCACCTTTTGACACTGAATCACTGATGACTATTACAACTGCTGTCAGTGACCTCTCGTAATTTTCATGAAACTCCTTCGTGCCTCCACTCTTTGCCAAAAGCTTGACGGATTCTATTACTAGAGACTCGTCTACCGGCTTTAACATATCATATATCGTGAGCACTGCAATAGACGCACCTGCCAATGATTCCATCTCTACGCCAGTCTTCCAAGTGGTTTTTAGCTTTACTTGAACCTCTATGGATTTTGTCTTGATAGAAACATCAACTTTGATATGATCAATTGGTATAGGATGACAATATGGGAGCAGATCCCAGGCTCTCTTGGCTCCCATTGTTGCAGAGATTCTGGCAGCATCTTCTATGTTGCCTTTTGGAGATTTTCCTTCCTTGATTAAATCGATGGTTTTAGGACTTACCTTTATTATAGCCTGTGCGACCGCGGTTCTTAGGGTTTCTCCCTTGTCTCCGACATCAATCATCCCACCCATATGTTCCATCAACCGCCGCCCATTGGGGTGCCCTGTGCCCATCTTGCTTCTTTGCCACTGCCTATTGTCTCCTTCTTCCAGATTGGAACTTGTGACTTGATTTGATCAATAGCATATCTTCCAGCCTCAAACGCTTCCGCTCTGTGCTCAGAAGATACGGCTATAGCCACACTGACTTCTCCTATCTTTAAATTGCCAATTCTGTGAACTGCAGCAAACTTCCTCAGATTCCATCTCTTGGTGGTTTCTGCCTCGATTTTAGCCATTGCGTCTTCTGCCATTCTGATGTATGCTTCGTAATAAATTGCAGATACCGCATAGCCTTCGTTATAGTTTCTGACTGTACCCAAAAATAGAATAGTTGCGCCAGCAGAATTGTCTTTGACATTTGCGAGCAACATCTCGACATCTACTGGATCTTCAGATATAGAAAACATAAGCGATTAACCACCACTAATAGGAGGCAAGAGGGCTATTTCGTCAAAATCACTTATGACTGACTTATCATTTGCCATCTTGGTGTTTATAGCAACAGCCATTATGATTCTTTGTGCAGAAATGGCAGGGTACAGTTCGAGAATTCTCCTCCTCAAATCCGCAACGGTAATAGCTGTCGCTGTTTTTCCTCCATCTTTTCTAGGCAAATGTAGTATAATCTGCTCCTTGCCTATTATCTCTCGGATAATTGCATATGATTTAACTCTTAGGGTGATGAACTGCGGATGATATTTCATCTCCCCTAAATCAGTGTCAATAATGAACGCGTCAGCCTCCTATGGTATGCATCAAGTTTAAAGTTGGTTTCAATGCTTTAGACCTTATGATACTTATGACTCCCTCTGGCTTCATCTTGGTAAGTTCTAAAACATAGTCAGAAATCTCTTGATCCGTCTTTCCATTTCGCAGCAAATTCCGAATGTCGTGGCCAGGATTTTCAAAGAGACAGGTAAGAAGCCTTCCATCAGAGGTTATTCTCATTCTGTCACATTGTGAACAGAATGGTTCTGTCATTGAAGGAATGAATCCAAGGGTCCCTTTTCCATCAGTAAATGAAAAGATCTTTGCTGGTGCAGAAGCATCCTCAACACCATCATTATCTTCACTTATTCTGTTGTTGTATTTATCATCAGCAGTTCCAGATGTATGAAGGTCGCAAACTTCTTTTCTAATCTTGGAAATAATCTCACTTTTGCTTACGACGAGATCTGGCAACCAAATTCCCGATCCATCTAGCGGCATGAATTCAATAAAGCGCACAACATGCCCCGTTTCACGGGCAAAGGTCGCAAAATTTACCACTTCATCGTCGTTCCATCCTCTGACAACTACTGTGTTTATCTTTACTTTCAACCCTGCATTTTCTGAGGCGTTAATTGAATGTAGAACTTTTTGCAGACCGTCTACTCCACACATCGATTTGAAGCGTTCAGGCTTGAACGTGTCAAGACTGATGTTTACACTTTGAAGTCCGCTCCTTTTTAGCAGCTCTGCCTTTTCTGCGAGATAAAGGCCATTAGTGGTCATACTAACTGACCTTATTTCGTGTATCTCTGACAGCCTTGCAACCAAGTCTTCCACTCCTGGCCTCATCAGTGGCTCGCCCCCTGTGACTCTTATTTTTTCAATGCCTAGTTTAGCCATTATTTGTGATATTCTGACAAATTCTTCATATGTCAGGACTTCATGTTTTGCAAGCCATTTTTTCCGAATGGTTTTGTTATTTTTGTTATTTTTATTATTATCCGTTCCAAATTTGTCATCGTTTTCGTCCAAATCTCTTGGCATGCAATATATGCATTCCATGTTGCACTTGTCAGTGATAGAAAGCCTTAACTTACGTGCAACTCTGCCAAAGCGATCACTGAGGGAATTCTCTGGGTTAATTCTACCTTCTTCTTTTGTATTTGATAACACACTCATCAAGGCTCCTGCTCTTGATACACGTCTTTTAAAAGAATCACTTTGACATCTTGTCCTTTGTGCAACATGTCGCCGTCTCCACTAGACCGCCCCTTGTTTTCATTATTCTTGTTATTTTTCACTATTACCAATCCATCAGAGTAAGCCAGCGTGGAAAGTAGGCTGGCACCAGCAGTAGATATTGGTTTCGCAAAAAAGCATCCATGACGCTTCAGCATTCTCACTCTGAGATATGTCGTCATCCCCTTATGTAACTTGACATTGCAAGTCAGCTTGGCAACCTGCTTTGCAACGGGGGGACCTTTGGTTTTTAGAATCTCGTAAAGCAATGGTAAACCAAAGGTGTAAAAAGCAACAAACGCAGAAACGGGGTAGCCGGGCAGCACGAACACTGGCTTTCCATTTGCCACACCTAGAGATGTTGGAGAACCTGGTTTCATCGCTACGCCATTTACAATGATTCCTGGCTTTCCAATCTCATTTATTAAGCTGGGCACGAAGTCCTTTTCACCTACAGAAGAGCCACCAGATATGACTATTACGTCGAACTTTAGCGCATCAATTATCTTCTTGCGGATCAGAGATCTTTCATCTCTACAAATCCCTAGGTCTATTGGCTCCCCACCGTGCTTTCTTATCATACTAGAGATCATGAATCTGTTGCTATCAAATATTGAAGCATTTTCAAGTACCGATCCGGGTTCTGCGAGTTCGCTTCCTGTTGAAAGGACTGCGACTTTGACCTTTTTATAAACGGGGATCTTTGGTATCCCAACAGATGCAATCAATCCGATCTCTGCAGCGGTAAGCCAAGTTCCTTTCTTAAGAAGAATTTGGCCCTTCCTTAGGTCGTTTCCTCTTGGAGTTATATTGCTTCCTTTGAGTTGTTTGTATGGTATGCAAATCTTCTGTCCTTTATCCTCAATTATGACGTCTTCGACCATAATCACGGCATCAGCGCCTCTTGGAATCTTTGCTCCCGTTGCAATCGCAACTGCTTGGCCGGGACTAACTCTTGTTCGTGATGTATTGCCAGCAGTAATCTCTCCTATCACTTTAAGTCTGGCAAAGTCATCTTTTGTTGCTTCTTTTGTATCGTTTGACAGTATGGCGAACCCATCTACAGTAGATCTCTGAAAGGGTGGAATATCTAGAGGAGACCGAATACCATCTGCCAATATTCTGTCAGTTGCTTCATACAAACCAACGTATTCCGTTTTAACAGAAATGCCCGAGATCTTACTTTGCAAGAGGAATTTTTTAAGTGCTAGAGAGATTGAAGAGTATTTTCTGTGGCTATTCATACTCATGTGTGATGTTGTATGGTGCACCTGTGCAGCAGCTGACTTGGCTTTCAATGAATTCCTCTCTATCACTCTCCCTTCTCCATCATTAAAATACATTTTTCCAAATTACTCCGATTTATTTTCAGTATGTCTAGTGTCACTTATTCCATTTCTTAATGCTACTTAGATCCGTCTGTTTAGTCCTCATCTAACATTCTGACACTATCTTTTAGCACTTGGTACTTCGCATATATGTGCTGTCGTTACGGAGAGAAATAGTATATTAATTTATCACTCAGGCTTGCGTGCACTATTGCTTGAATTCATTGGGCATGTTGATGATATTTTGACTAGAGCCCAAAGATGTCGACTATTTCTAAATGTTGAATCAAGCTAGATCCTACAAGATGCGTAAACTGTCTATCGTCCTGCCCTTTCGTCTTATATTGTAGTTGATTTTATATTTAGATGTGGCTAAAATTATTTCCCTTAATGTCGGGCTGCCGCGGACCGTAAACTTTAACGGCCAAGCAGTAACTACTGGGATTTTTAAAGAGCCTGTAGATGGGCGGTTAAGGCTCAGGAGACTTAACCTCGATGGCGACAAGCAAGCAGACCTGACTGTTCATGGGGGGCCCGACAAGGCAGTTTATGCATATCCTTCCGAGCATTATAGTTATTGGCAAAAGCGACTACCAAATATGAAACTACCATGGGGCATGTTCGGAGAAAACTTTACCACCATCGGATTATTCGAAGATCAAGTTAATATCGGCGATGTATTTCGAATTGGTTCTAGTAAGGTAGTCGCCACACAGCCTAGGATGCCTTGCTATAAACTCGGAGTAAAGTTTGGACGAATGGACATCGTTAGGCAGTTTATGGAAAGCAAACTCCCAGGGATCTATTTCAGAGTACTAAAGGAAGGCGATGTGGAGTCTGGTGATGAGATCAAACTTATTGGCAGGGATGAAAATAATGTCACGGTTAAAGATATTGTTCGATTAGTAACTGGTGGAGGTGACAAGGCAACAATTAGGCGTGCAGTTCATATCAAAGCACTTCCAGAGGCCTGGCGGCAAGAATTTCTAGATTATTTAGACAAGCAGGATGGCATCAACTAAAGAGGTAGTTCTCTACTATGCAATATGTATTAAACTCTATCAATAAGATTTGAGTCGGCCTAAGATGGTTCCATTAGAAACCAGCTATTATCTTAATGCAACAAAATTGCGATCAATGATGAATAATCAGACTTACTACACACATAATCGTGGAAAAAGGTCACGCATCAAGCTTTGATAGAAATTCCAATAGTCCTGGCTGCTCAGTTGATATAGTGAAATCACTGGATTCAAAATACTTTTGAATTTGATTATCATAACATGCCTGGCAAAAATCAAGCTCATTAAATTCCTCTTCCCATCTAACAACAAGCGTATGGAAGGCTTGATCTGAAGAAATATGATTTCTGCATGCCCGGCATTCACTAGAAGTACTGCGTCTAAGTACTAAACCAAAATGATAAGGCGCAGCCATTTCGCTCATATGTTGACGACTATGGTTAGTTAAAGTGCGCGATTATTAGATTTATCGTTACCCTTTTATCTATCGCTGGAATCAGAATAACTGCATATCTTAATTTTTTTACTCTTCTAACATAGGCAGCTAGCATCAGTCATAATTGGATTGTTTCTCTATTTCTTTTGTTTAATTTTCACTTTACTTCAAGTACACTTCCTTGCAACGAAATAGTGATAGAAGGATATAATATTGATTTGAGAAAAAACGAAGAGAACTAGAGAAGAAAGAATAAACATACAATAAGAACATGAGAATAAGCCTCAGTAATGAGGCCTATTTTCAGGAAACAGCACATAGTCAGTATTCTATTTGATAAAGATGTGACAGCAGGGTATGCTCGGTCTGATAAACATCCAATTTACCTAGGAGCATCTGCTACGACTTTTCTACTGATCATTCGATCTTATAATGATATCATCTAGGGCGTCAACCGCTCCTAGCTATGGGGACATACCTACGGACTATTCATGCTTCATAATGATATATTCGGATTTTGAACGATTTGATCTGATTCATTTATTCCTGGACTACTTGATGAACAAATGAAATTGCAATTGATCCTTCGCCAACCGCGGACGCGACGCGCTTGATGCTGCCACCACGTACGTCGCCTATCGCAAAGACCCCCGGCAAACTGGTTTCGAGCAAGTAAGGTCGACGAGCAAGAGGCCAGCGTGCAGCATTCAAATCTTCTGGAGACAGATCAAGGCCAGTCTTGATGAAACCTTTGGCGTCAAGCGCGACACAGCCATCAAGCCAATGGGTGTTTGGATCGGCACCAGTCATAATGAACGCGTGGCGAATATTGTGCTCCTCAATTTGCCCTGTTTGATTGTTTTGCCAGCGAACAGATTCGAGGTGATTGCTTCCTTCAAATGCCACGATCTCGGTATGCGGGTGCATTAGCACCGTAGGGGTGCTTTCGATCCGGCGAATCAGATAGCGCGACATGCTCTCGGCCAAACCTGCCGACCTTATGAGCATGTGAACGAGTTTTGCTGTTTCGCCCAGAAACACTGCTGCCTGGCCGGCTGAGTTTCCTCCGCCAACCACAATGACTTCTTCTCCGTTACATGACTGCGCTTCCACAAAGGTCGCGCCGTAATAGGCACCCGCGCCTTCATAACGCGGCAAGTTTTTCAATGGTAGTCTTCGATACTCTGCTCCTGTAGCTATCACGATAGTGCGCGTCTGAATTCGAGCTCCATTCTCCAGTTCGACAACATACGGTTTGTGGCCACAGGCGAGTCGTGTGCCCTTGGCGATAAGCATCTGCGCGCCAAACTTCTGCGCCTGGATGTATGCCCTAGCTGCGAGCTCCTGGCCTGAGACACCATTCGGGAATCCTAAGTAATTCTCGATTCTTGAGCTTGAACCTGCCTGGCCGCCAGGCGAGCTCGATTCCAGCACTAGAACGTCAAGGCCTTCAGATGCTCCATACACGGCTGCAGCCAATCCTGAGGGACCAGCGCCTATGATGACGAGATCATGCACCTGCGTTTGGTCGACGGTCTCGGTAAAACCGAGGCAGTCTGCAACTTGCTGGTTCGTGGGGTTCCGAAGCACAATCTCGCCCCGGCAGATCATCACGGGTATCTCACTAGCGGCAGTACGAAAACCATCAAGTAGGTTCTGTACCTCGGGGTCTCGCTCGAGGTCTACATAGGAGTATGGGTGTCCGTTGCGCATCAAGAACTCTTTGATCCGGAGTGTTCCAGCGGAGTGAACTGACCCGACGAGTATAACATCTCCAACTCCGGCCGCCACCAACTCAACCCTGCGGAGAATGAAAGCCCGCATCAGGATCTCTCCGAGCTCCGCGTCGGTCTGCACCAAAGCCAGCATTTGTTTACGATCTAATTCGATCAGCTTCCCCTGCTTGGTGGCACGTGCCCGAAAGAGAGCCAGGTGGCCAGAGAGTGAATTGACCTCACCTGAGAACTCACCTGGCCCATGGATGGTGATAAGGGTCTCAACACCGCCTAAGGGACGCACAATTTCGACCTCACCGGAGACTACCACAAAGAATGGGACATTTCTATCACCATGCTCGATGAG
Source organism: Nitrososphaera sp. (assembly GCA_045809625.1). Taxonomy (GTDB): domain Archaea; phylum Thermoproteota; class Nitrososphaeria; order Nitrososphaerales; family Nitrososphaeraceae; genus Nitrososphaera. The sequence goes on from JBJMEA010000014.1 coordinate 16,639, forward strand.
CACTTGGCCAGGCTCCACTGGGCGCATATGTCCTTGCAGTGCAATGCGATGAATCTGCGCAGGAGTTAAAGTCGGAAATATCTTCTCAACACGAGAGCTCTTTAGCGGAAGTCCCCTGCGTGTGTCGCTCATTGAAGTTATTGCACTACGCAGCTATTTACGGCTTCTATTCTCAGAAACATTCACTGGGACAAACCGCTGCCCGTGCATCAATGGCAATTTGTGACTAGTAGATGTAGTTTGGAGTAACTAGGGCTCAATCTATATATTGTATCATTAAGTTTTTGAGCCAATTTTTTCAGGAGGTCTTCTGCCGTATCCTCTTGTCTAGTCACTTTTTTAGCTACAAATAGCTCATGCGCTAGTCCGGAATTTATGGTATTCAAGAACTGGCTGGATAGCTTCTATAACAATTTAAATCACATATCCAGGTTACAATATCAGAAATTACTGGACGATTGTCAATGTAGAAAAACCCTGCAGAACTGATGCCAGCCAAAAACCCTGGTGACTAAATAGCTAGACATATCTCCTTCTGCCTTCAGTTTCGTTAACTAAAAATTGAACTTGTATCAAAAAACAATGGTTCAACTAGCTTATACAAAATCTCCTACCAACGGATAACCCGCTTGCTCCAAATCAGTTATTCCTCCAGCATAATGCCTGACTTTAGAATATCCCATATCAGCCAAATGCTGGTATCCGTAAATACTGGCAATACAGGTGGGATTAGAACAGTATATATGACGATACCATCGTTAGGATCTAGAAATTTCGAGTCCTCTATTTAGCTAATGCTGATAGAACCGGAAAGTATTTAGCATTAAATGCCCATTCTCTTCAAGCGTTTACGAGTTTAAAGTTATCTCCACGATCTAATCTTTCTTTAATTCTTCTCCACTGATAAGGTTCATTGAAAATTTACAACTGTTCACTTACATCAACTCAAGCAGTATAATAATTATTATAATAAATATTTTTGACGGCTTTGATTGATTAACCTGCTCATAGTCTTCATATTAGACACTAAATGATATGGCAATGCAGACAAAAATTGGCTGCAAAAAATATAATATAATCAATCAATTTGATTGCCAAAATAGCTTTTTTGCATTTCTAATCCGGATAGGTGTCAAATTGTTCTGTTTCCAGGACTCGCTTCAAATGATACTATAGGTCCCTTATTGCCTCACCGGTATCAGTATCATTTCTTATGTAGTATGAATTTTCCTCTTTGGTTATATCCCTATTTTGTAGATCTTTCAGCCTTCTTGCACTGATGCCAACTACATCAATATCTAAAAGATTCTCAATTATTCTGTGTACTATATTGATGGATGCCTGAGTGCCTGTATGAATCTCGGCCATTGTTTTATGTTGTTCCGTAGCTAAAAGAAAGTCTATTACCTTGGCAGCTTCGCTACCTACAAATAGAGAAGTGAACGGACTAGCCGGTTTTTTGCAGTAGCCATACTGACAGACTTAGTCTTTAACCCTGTGTTACTTAAAGACTATCTGACCCTGGCAGATAAAGGGCCAATGCCTTATGTCAAGGAATGAGCTTTCCTGGCATCAGTATATAGGGGCCGGGTAGTTATGGGGTTGCCAGATTTGCTGTTTGCAGACAAGAATATTGTCCTTAGGCATATTAATTAAATTTTCTCACTTGTGTCTTCCTGTTACCTCCTAGGTTCTAATGCCATTTCGAAACTATGTAAGACTAAGATATATACACCATTAGTAATTGCAATGGCAACGTTAATGTAATGCAAGATTCATTATAGCAATTTTAGGATTGATGTATGCGTATCCAATGTCGCTATGGCCGCATCTTAAGTTTACTTTTAACAGATGTTTAGGGTAGCTGGTACCCTGTTATAGCAGACGGGTCAGTGAAAATTGAATAAATTAGCTTGAATTACTGTGGTGATGGGTATACACCAATAGGTTATCTGACTTCCAGATTTTTGGACATTCATACACAGTGTATTTGTATTCGGAAATCCTGCTTATATAATCCCAGCATCACTGGACTTGTTCACATGGTGATTCATCATATCCATTATGGGAGATCGTACAGCATTCAACGACATCTGGAATCCTTTGTATTCACTTGACCATATTTTGCAGTTGTACTGAACCTTTACCTTCCCTGAAGTAGATCTAACCCGTATCCTTTTGAAATCATGGCCCAATTGAACTCGGAAATTCTTTACTAATGATCACGCATGCATTACGAAAACCTGTCCCTTCGTAAGTTCAGGCAATCCGTTGCCTCGAAGAACCATACACCAATTCTTGTTGATAATGAGACGAATATAGATAATATGATGTTGGGCTTCTTGTCGAAACCTCCTGCCGATAGTGCAATACATGGTTATGATAAATTCATTCGTTGCCTTAATGGCATATACACGAGCAAATTACTAGGACCTATCTTATCTCTTTCAATTTTTCCCAGCATGTTCGCAGCATCCAAGGCAAAATATAACATCATCTTTTTATGTCACAGAGCACTATATTGAAATGCTGTCTATATGACAATTGAAGAAAGAATTTGTGGAGAGGACGGTGCGCCAATGAGGGACGCTGGTATACAACCCGATGGTTCTAGGATGTTTGTTTGCACCCGCAACCCGGGGCATGTTCTCTTTGTTAACCCATAGCTTCTGAGTCAATTACAACCCCGAGAACTTGGAACAAAATTGTGGCAGTAAACAAAACGGCTGAATAGTTCAACAAATATCTGTAGGGAATCCCAGGTTGAATAAGGAGGACCTAATTGCATAAACATTTTCTTTGTCATAACAAATCTACAATAGCTGCTATTGAAATTAAGAATAAGGTGGTATAAAATCATAGTTGACTGAACCACAGTTCTTATATTTGACGACTTTGGGGTGGAAGACAGGCAAACAGCACAGAATAGAGATCTGGTTTGTAGAGCATAATGAAAAATATTACATAATATCTGAGCTGCTCGACTGTGCTCATTGGGTTCAAAATATTAAGCATAATCCGACAGTATCATTTAGCATAGGTGCTAGGATATTCAAAGGCACTGCAAGAATAGTTGATCAAGAAGAGGAATTTGCATTGACTACAAAAGTTTCGAAATTAATGGATACAAAATATAAATGGAGTCGGGGAATGATCGTAGAACTCAGCCCAATTAAGAATTGAACATAACCAAGTGATTCATTGCATCCATATTATGTAGGTTTTTCTATCAAATGGCTCTGGAAACGTCGGTCTGTATCAATAACATCCTCTCGTCGATGCTCGGTACTTTTATGAATTAATTTGATTGATTTTGCTAAGCAGCAATGTAAGAAAGTAAACGGTCATCTTACATTTTTCGCATGGTCACTTGACACTCTTATTCTTTTCGTCTCCTTATATTATGTTAAACAATAAACCCTGAAATTATTCGTCTCTTCTTTCTCTACGAACTACTCCTTGCTCAAACTCTATTGATAATCTACGAAATGATACAATAATAGTATCCTTGTAGATTAGACCAATTCCTAGTAGACCCAATAGTCCACCGACGACTAGTAATGCAATGTTTTCTGGAAGAATAGTTTTAAAACCTAGTGCACTAAGTACTAATTGTGTTGCAATAGTCATCAAGTAGGCAGATGAGGCTATGATGGATGTAATAGATGCTCCAACTTTTCTTAAACTCATTGAATACAGCAAAGCACCTATCAAGGGTAAAAATGAATAAAGAAGCAGAAGGTCCCATTCTTGTACTGTAGGAATCGCGAAATAATATCCCACCTGAAAGCCTGCCAATATTAGGCCGGAAACAAATAACGATGCACCGGCTACTTGAATAGCAGAATGGAATCTGACCAATTTGGCCAAGAAAATTATCGCAACTGCGAAGGCAACTGCAGAAAGTATTGCTTCTAGATCACCTCCTGTAAACAGATAAACTGACGAGGAAAATACCTCTAATGTGTCTCTTCCACTCATAGCAGTTGCAAAAATCCCAATGATTGCGATCATAGCTCCTATGAGCTGTACCTTGCTTAGTCGCTCCTTTAGAAAAAACCAGGCTAAAAAAAGCACCACTGTTGCCTCTAGCGGACCAGTAAGTGTAGCCTCTTTTGAGGCGCCTATCTTGCTAACAGCGTCATACCAGGTAATAATTCCCAGAGCCATTGAGGCTGATCCTGGGAGAAGATGCCTCCAAGATCTAAAAACAGTAATTTTGTCTTTTATTATCACGGCCACAATAAATATCAACATTCCTCCAGCCAGAGGTGTAGTGATCGCAGCTACAGTTAGTGGAGATATTTGAAGAACTGCAGTAAGGGATTCTACGAAAATAGTTTCAATTGAAAGTACAAATGCATTAGCAAAGACAACTCCTGACCTTAAATTCAATGAATTCCCAACCTCCTAGATCAATGCTAGCTTGTAATAATCCTGTAGCTTCATCTTTACATACAGACTATTAAAATAAACGTTCATACCTTAGATGATATGGATAGCTCGTTCTCTGTTCTTTCATCCTCTTGCTCATATTATGCTTATCGTTCCAGAATGCAAGGATCGTTTACTGCATTCTGTTGCTTTTAGAGGGCTTGCAGCATTAGGATTATGAAGTCATGTAAAATCAGTCGGCTTCTTTTCTAAACTTTTTTTTCTCAGGTGACTCTCTATATGCCTTTCTTTTTGTATTATTTCTAAACTAACCAAGAGATGTGAACCATCTTTAATGATCGCTGAGGGTTCCTTGAATCTTACATTAAAGAATCCAGTATCTGAGGTTTTTAGTCGTTACATCTGAGCGAGTTTGCAATATTTATAATGAATCTATATCTAACATCTCCTCTCAGCACACTTTCATAAGGCCTCATTCACCTTTTGAATTGGAATGAGTTCTATGTCGCATGTTGTGTTGTGATTGCTACAGAAATCAAGCATTTCTTGAGTTTCCCGTATCCCTCCAACTGATGAACCTGCAAGACTGCGACGAGCACTCGTCAGTGAGAAAGGGCCAATGGAAATTGGACTTTCTGGAAGTCCAACCGATACCATGGTCCCATCTAGAGCGAGCAATTTCAAGTACTTGTTGGAATCATGCAAGACTGAAGCGGTATTGATTTTGAATTCGATGTTGAGCAAGCAAAGCAAAGCAAAGCAAGCAGGAGTGCCTATAAGTGCAGGCCCTATGGTGATGTTGTTATTATCGTTCTTACAGAAGCCCGCTCCTGGAACAATTACTAGCATGCCATCAAGATGCTTTAATCTTGCTTTTTTCTTCCAGATATCTCAGCAATAGTGTAGATACTATGGCCATCCGAGAGTGTGACTATTTATACGCGTTACCTTAACAAGCGACCACATTTGTGATAACATTGGTCTTGATTGACTGAATGAGGTCCTGCTAATCATAACATTGAAATTTTTCTTCGATCATGTCTATCCCGGTTGCAAAGCCTCTGTGCGGATTGTGCAGAGCTCCCTTACTCTCGGAAACTAAACTCTAGCAGGTTTTGGTCAAGCAATACAAAGGGATCAAAAAGTATGCAACAAAATAAGTAGGAAAAGTACTGTTTACGATAAACCCTATTTGTTCTACGATTCTCATGCTCTTCTAACTAACTACTTAAGACACAACTGACTTCGCTAATAGAAGATGAATCTGTCTCGTCTGATAATGAATATTTAGTCAAGGTCTTTTGATATTACGATTCTATGTAACTACAGTAGTAGCATTAGGCTCTCGATTCTCAATGAACCCCAACACCTGAGCAGTCAACTGATAAATGCTAAGGCAACTATGATGATACTAGTAATAACATTGGTTACTGCAATACAAAAGGCATACTTTCACTATCGCATTATTAGGACGATTATGCTGCATGATAGAAAGCCTTTTGCATGCTCACTAGCTCCAACGCTGGCATGCAATTTAGCCTGCTCATTTTGCTATACCGCCTCTCCCAGAGCACTCGCTAAAGGACAGGATAGACGACAACAACTCGTGCAGGAGCTTACTGTTGATGGTTTCAAGGAGCTGTGTCTAACACTGCGCAAGCGTGGAATTAGGCATGCGACTCTAACTGACGGTGAGCCTCTCTTAACTAAACAATCTCGTGAAAAATGCAAAGTGGCCGCAGAAATCTTTGATCAAACCTGGGTAGTAACTAATGGAACTTTTGGCTTCCCAACATTCAGAAATACCTTGTATATAGTAAGCCTTGATGGCGACGAGAAAACGCATGATCTTATCAGAGGCAAAGGAATATTTGCTAAAATAAAACAAAATATTTCGTCTGGCATTTCTGTAGCTTGTTATTGCAACACTACACTTAGCAGACTTAATCATGCTAAGATACAGAATATTATTGAAGCAGCCAAGAACATGGGGGCGTACGGAATCAGTTTTGCATGGTCTACTCCTATGAGTCCAAACGATGCATTATATCTGTCGCAGGCAGAACGCCAGAAGGATATCGACGAAATAATAGGGCTGAAGCGTCACTACTATGGAGACTACATCTTAAACTCAGACAAAGAACTCGAGCTAATGAGGACCAATCAATGGTCTAATCGTTGCCCTACATGGTTTGTCGAGTCATATGATGCTTATGGCAACCGCAAGCCTACTTGTGTTTTTGGCAAGGCTACTCCATTTATGTGCGAGAACTGTGGCTGTAACATCTATCCTTCAATATTGACTGTACTAGAACGTCACAAACCAGCCTTAATCAGTAAGCTTGCTTTCAGCAATGGATAGATAATAGAGTTAAATTGCATTACTGTCACTGAGCATTGATCATAGTCATGAGATAATTCCCCTCAAGCTATGTGATGATAAAAGCGTTATGACTGCGGATGTGAATACTTGAACAAAATTTTGGTTAAAGTCACATAATGAACAATTTGTAGGTCAGGCTATGCTAAAGTAGGGCGGCTACATACTCAATGACATGTACGTATTGATAAGTCACTGAATGAAAGTGTTTTCATATCATTACTGCCGCACAACTTCTATTTCGTTCTTCTCCTTTTCGCATTTTTACTAGATACATATCATATTTGCAAGCAATCCATTTAGAGTTTGCAATCCTGTTTCCCTATCATGCTTAAAAGCCTCTGTAATCATTGGGTTTATTTTTGATAGCCTGTATATTACCTTCTCGTCTTGTTCTTTTAGGGAAAGTTCTTTTAGTGCCCTTTCTCCCCCTGCATCCCTTATAACAAGCTCAATTGCACGCCGAGTATCTAGTAAACTTTGGTTTTGTTTCTTGCGCTCCCGTGATTTCCTGTAAAGCCACGATAGATATTCCACATTAATTTTGACCTGTTCCTCAGTCGTAATCTCTATCTTGGTTGTGATACTTTTGTTGTCCTCTTGGCTCATGAGTGTGATCTTCCTGCAGTCCTTAATAAGTATGACTGACCAGTCAGTCATATCCTACAGGTACAATCCAGAGACCTCCTAGTTCATCTTCAATAGTTCACCCAGAGAAGCGAAATGGATGAGTTTATCGTATCTTTTCAAAGAACCAGTTGCTCCACGAGAGAATGAATTTAGCAAAATAATCCAGTTTGATGTAAATCCTCAGCCATGATTCCTTGAAAGAATTTCAAGCTTAGAGTCAATTGGGATGGAAAGTATATTGCTTGAGTAGGCAAGGTTATTGCCTCGCAGCGTACCACTGAGACGCTAGAGCATAGAGATGGAGACCATCCTAATATCCTGAGAAAATCGCTCGGAATTGCTTACAAAATATGATCCTATTAGGCTTGAACGGGCCATAATACATCTTCTGGAGTTTGATAAATCGTCCAGCAAGATTTGGAATTATGGTGCCTCCATTGGATCTGAGGTCTCGCTCAAAGACTTCCGCAAGGATGTAGCAATCGAGGTAATCAGGACAGTGTAGCGCATAATCGCATACAGGGCTTACCGTCTCGGCGTCTCTCAAGACCAAGCTTTATCAGATGCTGATGCAAATACGGTACTTTTCAAGTATATCCAATTAGAGAATGAAGGATCGGAGCGCGATGAAACTGTAAGAAAGCCTGATGAGTTCATGAGATCATCTTCTGCGAACAACTCTTACTCACGTACGGACAAACCTATTGCAAGAAGAAACAATGTCAACTCTTTGTCTCAAAGGTAAGCTGTGGTGGTGTGGTTTTAGTTCAACAATGGCCTAAGTAGTTCAAAAATTGAAAGCCTTGACGTTGCAAATAACAGGGTTTTCATTAGCCATGAAATGTAGTGGGATTTTTAGTTTTATGTAGGATTTCTTGTATGGCCAGTTGAGTATTTTTTGAAAGCTTAGACTACGAAATACCACTTACCTCATATCCGCCATCGGAGTCTGTTCATCGCCTTTGTCAGTCTCAATAGAGTTTGAGCTGCCACCATTATAATCAGATGCCTTACCGGAGGGCTCATCATAATGATCAACCATAGTAGTGGAACTTGCACCATTGTCTGTTATATCCGTGGAATCTCTAGAATTGAGGTTGTTGTCTATCGCCATAGTATTGTCGCTTTTGTCAACCATTGCACCATTACCTTGGGTCATTGACTTCATATCATTGCCTTCATTTTCTTGATTGGCCATCGGTGATGTAGCTGATGATGTCAATGAAGGAAGCATTCCTGTCGCAACTAAAACGCCTACAATTATCAGTCCAAGTCCTGCTCCTCGTGCAACCCAAATCCCTTTAGACCAGATCTTCTCTCCAAAGATTATTGCAGCAAACAGACCCATCCACAATAAATTCATCCATCCGAGAGCTACCATGAGCAGAAAATATGCCCAACAGCACCCAAGGCAATAAATGCCATGATAAACACCCATCTTTAGAGCACCAGACATGCCGTCCCTCCACCTGCGCATAAAGAAGCTTAGCGGGGATTCACAATAGCCAATGCATATTCTCTTCAAGGGAGTGAATTGATAAGCTCCAGCTATGACCAGAAGAATACCATATAAGTACTGCACACGACCATTATCTCCAGCTGTCATTATCATATTGTTCATAACTAAAGACCATCCAAGAAGAAGACCAATACCTGTTAAGGCCCATACTAAAAGATACGAGCCCACAAAGAGACTATTTTTAATCGAGGGGATTAATTCTGTCACTTTGCCTTTTTGTTCTTCTCGATCGATGGTAACTGAGCTTTGCCTTCCTCTATTGTTCTGCTGATTGGTGACAAGTCTGTTATACATGAGAACCATGGGAGTGATGGCTGGAAACATCATTGCTGCCATGCCTGCTGTCCAGCTAGCAGTAAAAACTGAAATAGCCAGTGGGTTGTAGGTTGTCATAGCAACCATCATGTCAGGTTGATTAATAGATGCACCCCAGGCCAGTGCCGACGTAGCAATTAGCGATACAATGATTGCCTTCTGTATCCTATCCATATGCAACAGCATCACAGTCCGATTGATATATAATTTAGCCTCTGTTCAAGTCAACCTGTGGTTAGTGGGAACCACTTATCTTCGCATCGTAATCAACCCATAGATTTCAAGAAAAGGAATTTCTTGAGCCATGTGGCCCCTGTACCATATAATGAGCTCGTCATCCCAGCATTCAGGTCGTTGGTGTAAGAGGAAAATTTAGATTAATAGATATTATCTTTTTTCTTCTCCCTCTTCTATTCGCATCTTGAACTTTTATTGTAACTGGTATATTGGAAGAATTAATAGTACCTAATGGCGATTGTAACAATCGCTTTGGGATCATCACCAAGATTTGTATTAAATACCTATATACTATTAGTGCTGCTGTTGTTGGGCACAACTATAAACATTGGCAATTTACTACTGCTGCCCTCACACATCCCAGAAGTTTACGCACAGATGATGGATCATAATAGTACTCGTTCTCCCACCCCTTCTAACATAGATAGCCTTAATGCTGCCATCGAGAGTAACACAACTTCTACTTTTTCTGCAACAGGTCCAATAAGCTCACTAGTAATTACAGTTCCTGAATCTGATTTTAATATTACAAATGCATTCAAGGTAGTACTTACAGGAGCATGGAATCTGACTGTAAATAGCGGAAATGTGTCAGACCTAGCAATACAGTTTATTGCATCACCTATGGATGGAAGAATGCCACATATCCATCAGATAACAGATTTTAGACCTTATGATGATGCCAAACCTATAACACTAACAGAAGATGCTAGTTTGTCACTAAATGGGACAGCAGATATCAAAATAAATGATAAAGTTGTTTGGGAGGATGCGGATGTGTCAGTATCTATCTCCAAGGGTAATGTCTTCATTTTTGACCCCGATGATGCCGATACAGACAACCATTTTGGGCATCAGCAGGTGTATGGCATTATTGCTCATCTCACTGCATAGCAATTATTGGCAGGAATTGAGCTGCTATATGTTCCTATGATATCAGAACATACAAAATTATGTCTGGTTGGAGTACTATTTGATTTTTGCTTATTACGATAATCTAAAAGAAGTGCGATAACTGGCATCAAACAATGCAACTGTTACAATCAGCTTGACAGTCTTCTTACCAATAGACTAAGAACGAAATTTATAACCACTGCAATTGTCAATCGCCGTAGTCATGGTCTTCTTTCTGCCACGGTAGCAAAAAATTGGATGGACTGAAAGGAAGAAAGAAAGAAAAATCACGCTACGGGAGATGTGTTGGTGGGAGAGAGAAAGGGCGGGAAAGGCGGCTGGCAATGTTGTTGTTGCCTGCTTTGCCTTGGTGTTATAACATCATGTGAGCGACGGACCAACTTTATTATCTGCAGGTAGGAAGTAAGATGTAGAGAATATAATAAATGCATTTTTACCAAGTTAGATTTGAGGGTTGCAACTATTATGGTCCAGTTGAATGTTCTTCTTCTCAAGGAGGTGGAAATACTGCATCTTCAATTACTGGAACGGCGCAGGATAGTGATGGCGACGGAATATCTGACTCTAGTGATAGATGTCTTCATATCTCTAACCCAAGATGCTTCAAAGAAGCTACATAATATATAGTAGTAGTAGAAATAGAGTGGAGCAAGCGATAAATCACCACACAACCACTGATACAAAAATACTATTGTGTTGTTACTACTCCTCTTCCGATGATGGTACTGAACTGCTGCCGCCGCCTCCATGGTCGTTGTATCCCTTGTGGTACGGGATTCTTTGCGCCAGACTATATCGGGGTTCTTGCGCTCCCACTCAAGCATGACATCATTGAATCGTCGCTCCACCACTCAATAGAAATTACGTTAAATTTTTTTGGCAAATATACTTAGACGTACAAAGTCTAACAACCAATTTCCATATGTGCGTTCAAACTCATCTAGGAACAAATTAACAAATTGATCCTTATTCTTTACATCGGGAATATAGCCGAGAAACGCTTTCATTATCACTGTTTTTACAAAACTAGCAAAGCTTTGGCGATCAGAAAAAGTTATGGTTAGATATGATAAATTAACCTGAATGTTCCCAAATCCTGCCTTTAGCAATAGCCCTGTCGTCTCATCCGTCTTTGGGAAGTGCCATTTTTGTATCCAATTACCAAAGTGCTCGTTGAATTGATATGATTGCATTATTTTGAAAATAACCGATAATGCTCTATCGATATTACCATGACCTCCACATTCTATCAAAAGCTCACCGTTTGGTTTCAAGAGTTGGCAGAAATGGGAGAAAGCACTTTCTTGATCTATAATCCAGTGGAGGGCAGAATTGGAAAAGATAATGTCGACTTTTAACGGAAGATTCACGCTTTCCATGCTTGAATGAATGACTTCCACATTTCGCCAATGTGACAATGTGGACTTTGACTGCTGAACCATATTTGAATCAGCGTCAACTGCGTAAACACGTCCAACAGGTACTTTTTCGCAGAGGATTTCCGTCAGGTTGCCTGAACCCGCTCCAGCATCCATGACTATTTCATTTCCAATCCACCTTCTTTTATCAAGCAGTTTGCGGCCCCATTCTAGTTGCACATTACTTGAAACCTTGTCATAATTCATGGCATCCCAAGGAAGATCGGTATTCATTTGATTATGTAGTATTATTCTGCTTCATTTAATGATTCACGAATAACAATACAGGAGTTCCTACGCCTCTCAGGTTTGCAGTAGCTATGGCGGTAGATTCATCTCTATCAAGCCCGACGAAAAAGCAATATTCTAGGGTTATACTGTGAATGGTCGTTGTCTCTCAAAACGCGTGTCTTTCTGTCCTATGATATAATAGTTAGGTGTTTGATCGGGTGGCATCCTCTTGACAACATCTCTATGTAACCTTCTATAAGACCCCTTGAAGGTACCGTCTTTCCAGACTGCTAGGAGTTGTGATGTAAAGAGTCCATTAAAGTTACCATCTTGGGAGAGCTGATTATCTTGGCATCCTGAAATCAGAAGAATAGACCCCTTTACCTTTTCCTCTACTTCTTTGAGCTCAGTCCTTTTCAGTATCTTATCGTAAAACTCCTTGTTAAGGCGATAAGTACGCTGTGCCACATCAGAGGGCATGAAACGATATTTTATTTCATGTACGTCGCTGTTCGATGTTCTCATATTCATTTTGCTTTGGTAATATGCGACTTTGGTAACAGTGCCACTGTGACAACTATCGGAAAATACCAAGACACGCACGCCGTCAGCAAATCCTCCATACAGAGAGTACATTTCGTCATCGACGAGTTCACCATCATAGAGACACCATGTTTCATCCATTGCATCAGCTTCATCCTCATTGCGATCTGGCAGCTGTCCACCGTGACCTGAGTAACTTAACATGAAAATATCTCCTGATTTGAGCGTCCTAGACGCCGCCCTGATTCTTTCAATTACGCGTTCTCTCGTTGCGTTCTTCGTCAGCAATGTAGTAACTTTGAAGCCTTGAGATTTTCCCAGACTCGTCATATCCTCAGCGTCAGCCTCACAAGCATTGAGCTCACCTGACCATCCACTGTAATGCTTTGGATCCACAGAGTTTAACCCGATTGTTAAGGCTACTCCTGTTGGCATTAGAGAACGACTCCTCTGTGGCTCTTGCTTATTGAAATAAACTCCATGCTCATGCTATATCTACAGAATTATAAGAGATTTATGCTGCTAATTACCTGCAAAAATACTCAGTGCAGTTGTAGATTTCACATGTCCTAGTCAACCACGTGCAGCTCATATCATTGACCAGCCTTTTCACTATGAGCAATTTCCTCTGAATCCATTGGTGGCCGTGGTGCTTTGCCATCTCCTACAGCCGGCTTACCTGCTTCTCTGAAGAACCCTTCGATGCCTGCGGAGTGTATATGAGCAACATACGTGGTATGGTTTCCGCTGGCGCTGAAAGATGTATCGTTCCGTGCGGGACGAATACTAATGCATTCGGCTTGCCGTTTATGAGATGCTTACCTGGTAGAATTTCAAATTCACCATCGAGAACTTGTAAGGTCACATCCTCATTCTTATGAACATGAGGAGGCGGAGCGTTCTCAGGCGCTGCAATAGCCTCAATCGTAGCATAGGCGCCTCGAGTCTCGGTGGCCGTAGCTAATTTCTGTATGGTGTCGCCGGTGATCTAGATTCTTTTTCCTCTGCTCGCGCCTCTAGCTAAAACGCATCAGTCACATTACCTTGATTGAGTCATGGTAGTTAAATACAGCGCTATAACAAGTTTATACCTGCCTCTTCTGCATTGTTATGTAATCGATCCCGCATGTAACTAGGTAATTCCAGCCATTACATTCGTTAGCCGTACCAAAGCACACGGATAAAATACGGCTGTTTTCATTTTCATATGATTCTTCAGATAATCACGAAAATTATATCTTCTTAGCTCTTTTGCCATGGAAACTGTTTATTCCTTTTATAATACTCGACCAGTCCTCCCTCAAGCAAAACCTTGCGCATAAATTCAGGTAATGGCTTGGCAGAGAAATGCTCCCGCGTCCTGAGGTTTTTAACCTCAAAGTTAGCTATATTCACCTCAAGCTCATCTCCTTGAACTACACTTTCTCTTATTTCGGGAATTTCAAGTGCCGGGAGCCCAATTGTAAATGCATTTCTGTAAAATATTCTTGCGAAACTTTCGGCTATGACTGCCGCAATTCCAGCATATTTTAAAGCCACTGGAGCCTGTTCTCTGCTGGATCCTCCACCAAAGTTTTTTCCAGCAACTATAAAATCACCTTTGCTTATCTTTTTATGAAAATCCGGATCTATTCCGTACATGGCATACTTTGCCATTTCATACGGATCATTTGTTCTACTCTTGAACCTGAATGGAATTATTATGTCTGTGTTAATATCATCGCCAAAGATCCAGGTCTTTCCCTTTGGAGTTGACGTTGGAATTAATGGTGGAGGCGGTGCCAAAGTCGGAGGTGCAGGAGTTAAACCTGATTGTGGGCCAAGATTGGACGTCATTGGGTCTGTTGCTGGCGGAGAATTATAATTATTTTTGTTGTTGTTATGATTACTCACTTCAGATAACTCCTGGGACCGGCTATCTTTCCCTCTATTGCAGATGCAGCAACAGTAGCAGGAGATGCCAGATAAACTGTGGAACTTAGAGCCCCCATCCTACCTACAAAGTTTCTCGAAGAGGAGGAAATACAGATCTCCTCCTCCCCCAAGGCTCCAAGATGAGTGCCCACGCAAGCACCACAAGTGGCATTTGTAAATACTGCGCCGGCATCAAGGTATATTTGTACATATCCTCTTCTGATTGCTTCTTCATACACCTTGACGGAAGTAGGTGTCACGATGCACCTGGTATTTCTATGCACCTTTCTTCCCTTTAGTATTCTCGCTGCCACCTCCAAATCCTCGATTCTTCCGTTTGTAGCAGAGCCAATGAAAGCTTGATCAACTTCCATTCCAGCCATTTCATCGACTCCATGGACTACATCTGGATGATCGGGTCCTGCAATCATTGGCTGGATCTTGCTGCATTCAATGTCTATTTTGTCAGAGTAATTTGCATTTTGCCCCGGATGAACGTGCAGGGATTCTTGAATGCTATTTTTATTCAGCCTTGGATTTTGGTCCAAATATTGTTTAGTTATTTCATCGAAAGGAAATACGGAGATTTTCGCTCCACACTCCATTGAAGCATTACTTATGCAAGCTCTCGAGTCCATAGAAAATGCTCTTCTAACTTTATCATCTGAAAAGAACCACTCCAATGACCTATAATTTGCGCCGTCTTCTCCCATCTTACCGATAAAGTCTAGTACAAGATCTCTAGCGAATACTCCCTTTTTGAAATGACCCGATAATATGACCTTGATAGTCTCGGGGACGCGTAGCCACATCTGTCCGGAAGCCCATACAGCAGCAATTTCCGTGCTACCAATTCCTGTTGCAAATGCTCCCACGCACCCGGCTTGGCAAGTATGAGAGTCTGCTCCTAGTATTATCATCCCCGGTGATGCAAGGTATTCTAGGATGTGCTGGTGCGAAATTGAGCCTTCGACTAGCATGCAACCTTGATTAGCGGCAAACTCTCGCATCATGGCATGTAAATTTGCAACCTTTTCATCTGCAGCTGGAAATGTATGATCGATTATCAGCAGGACTTTTGATGGATCCTGTATTTTGTCAATCCTCATTTCTTTTAAAGATTTGATAGCCAATGGCCCAGTGCTATCTTGAGCCATTGCTAGATCTACAGCCACTATCGCAATATCGCCAGCATTTAGCTGTTTGAGAAGCGAGCTGTTAGTCGCATTAGAAGAAGCAGACGAGGATAAGTAACTAGCATCTTGAACAGACTTTATACTAAGAGCCTTCTCTGCAAATGTTAATGAATTGTTTTTCAATATCTCCAGTGTACTATCAGAAGCTGTCGGCTGCAGAGCAATGTCTTGATAGTTAGCGACTGTCAAGGGTATGCTATATTTGTGAAATTACTTATTTTAAATGTTTGAGAAGATAACTAGCTACCATCAATTAGGTTATCCTCAGCAACTAAGCTAACAATTGCCACCAGACTTAATGTAATGAGGTCTATATGGGTGAATAGAGTCCAAATCTAGGTAGTCAATGTTTACCTTCTATCTATGCGTTGGTCACAATACACAAGATAACCACGGCAGTGCGTTGCCATTTGAATCGAATATATCAGGCATAAATGATATAAAGACATGTAAAAAGCAAAAGTAAATGACATCGCTCATTTTTAGCAAGAGGTTTCCATTGAGGCCAGTAAACCTCACATCTGCGGTCTCAATACTTCTCTTTGCAATGCTCTATGGATTGATAGAACATATGCTACTTACGAGTCCTATAGGACTGGGTGTGCTTGTTTATCCAATGAATATGCATATGTTCTACCAACTCTACTTTTATCATGTTATATTGGTGATTTTGGCTCTCCTGATCTCGTTTAACCCCTTTTTTGACAAGCTGATTTTTAGAACGAGCAAGGTCGTAAAGTTGCAGGGTCTTTTATGGGGTACTGGAAATATCCTAAATTTCATCTGGCTTGAAGATATGTTTTACTATGCTCTATTCGGTGAATGGCCAAAGGACATAATGACCCCCCTCAATCTATCATTTTATGGTATAGTCTGGTGGTATCCTCTCCTTTTTGGAATCGCGACCTTTCTTTATTATCTTACAGCAAGGAGTATAAGAAAAATGACACTTTCAAAAACGCTGGTGGTTGATGATGACATTTCTTAATTATTTGAAAAAAGGGAGTATGTGGTGAAGTCATATTGAAGAATAAAAAGACTGTGTTGAAGTTGCTATTTGTAATTGTGTCATTGGTTATTGTAATACCTCTAGTGTTGACAGCTTATTTTCAACAGAGGCCTGATCGCCAGGCCGGAAATGATGGAGCAGAGAATGCCCAAGTTCCAACTGCTGGCAACGTAAGCAATGAGACTGCCGTCTCGACTAATATGCCTACAACACTTAATATTTTCTCTACTACATCCGCATTTCCTTTTGTTCAAAGATGGATTGCACAATATGAAGACCTGCAGCCTGAATCATCGGGAGGCCTAAATGTAGATTACTTGGCAGATAGAGAAATAAACACAGCTGAAGGAGACACTGCTCGCGGCAATTTAGCAATAGTTGGTGTTCCTAATGAGACCAACAATGACACAGTCCACATCCCAGTAAGTGCTCAGGCTGTCGCTATAGTATACAATATTCCTAGCTTTCCTGATATACCGTCAGGGCTAAGGCTCAATTCTACCACATTATTTCTCATATTCAATGGTAGCATAACTCAATGGGATGATCCAATGATCAAAGAGTTGAACCCGGGGCTGAACCTGCCAGATGAAGGGATTATTGTAGTGCATAGCGATGAGGATGACTACGACACGAACAGCTACTCCAATACGGGCGGGGGAAATAGTAGCTCTCAGCTGCTACTCGGTCAGTATCTAGGCCTCAACAGAATCAGCTGGCCAAAAAATGACAGTATTACTGTTTCAGGACCAGCCGAGCTTGCAGAGATGGTTAGGAAGACACCGTATTCCATAGGCTATGTAGATTTTTCATATGCCATACAAACTAGAATGACATATGCAGCAATTGGAGATGCACAGGGTGATTACATCGTTCCTTCGACTGAGAGCATAGGAAGAGCTGTTGATCTTGCTCTTCAATTCCAAAATTCGAGCGAAGACGAATTGTTACTGCAGCAGCAAGAACTTCATCTCCCTCCGCCTGCTATTAATGCAAGCAGGGTTGTAAACGAGTCTTACCCTATAGTTGGACTATATTATGCCACTCTGTCCATTGAAAATGCTTTTAATAATAGCGACGGAGAGGAAGGAAAAAGAAGAACTGAGGCTGTATTGGACTTTGTAGAATGGATAACTTCTGAAGGCGGGGGACAGCAGACTCTGCTAGAGGTTCAATATCCTTCGATTTACTCTGGCAATAAACAATTGGCAGCCTATGCAACAGCCACCATCGATGCAGTAAAAAAGTCTTTATCCAGCCAGTAACTCAATTGCGGATTTCTTTCTAAGTTTGAGCCCGAATTGAATTATATTTGGAAATGATTGATAATAGAGGTATTAGCCCAGAGTTTGTACAATTCTGAAATGATTTTGCTTTGATTGATCTAGTCTTAACCCTGAGGTTTTCCCTCGCTAACCCCGTAGTTGGGCTTTATAACCATTAGCTTAGAACCAAGGTGTAGGGTGGAGGCGAGATTGCAGATTAGAAAAATTCTATGTTAGAAGTTCTGTAATTGAACCAAAATTGTAGAATCTTAAAGGAGATTATTTACACCTCTAACCCTTCTTTTATGGAAATATTATATCAAAGCCGTGTCATATTACACATCAGTCGCATTGGGTGATTCCGACAGATACCTACGTCTTCAATATCATGTCGTTTGAGATGACCAATACTGTTGTTAGTCTATCCATTCTTGCAATTCCTGCTACAATTATGGCTTTAGCATATACTGCAAACCCCTTCTTCTATTTATGAGAGGAAATCATTAAAGATATTTCATCTTGGTCCTTCAATTCTATATTTCTGTAATCCGTACTATTATTCATCTGAGTACCATTGATATTGACTACCACGGTACCATTTATGTTATTATTTGTTATATTTTGTATGACTGTATCTGAACTGTTAAACCTGTTCCATATCTGTAAAAATTGTCCTAAAGTGAATGTTTTATTGATAGGTGATTCAATGTGTACTATTCCACTATTATCATGAGTGTGCAACCAGTAAATACAATTGTCAGGAATAATCCCAATACCTGCGGGTACGGGGTAGGATTTGTTATCAATAGTTATATTGAATTTAGTGTGTATGTGAAAAGCAAATTGTTCAGCTCTAACGCACTCAACCCCATCAATTTCAAGATTCTCATTAGTAGTATCAGTAGCATTCCCTGCTGCTTGCCCATATGCATGAAAATACCGTGGAGAACTTTCAGTAATACTTAACATGAATGATGATGCAAAAATGACCAAGTATGTCCAAGAAATAATTTCTCTTGTTTTAGACATGACAGCGAACCCAATTAAATGCGGATCTATTGGCGTTATTAAAGCCTTCTACCAATCTCTCTCTAATGAAAGGCTCATATTTGTTGAACGCAAAGAACCGATAATATCTCTGATAATTTGAGCAAAATTTGGTGCGATATGCGACCAAGAGAAAATGCTGGTCATTTTATCACTGAGTAGGGGTTTGCCAAGATTTATTATCAGGAAGAAGGGGAGCGGGGTTATGTCTCTCCTCTTGCAATCCTTCTTCTGACTGCTTTTCCTGATTCATTATCGTTGTTGGCTGTCACTCCAACCATAGGTTTGGTTCGCATGGCTTAAGACAGTTTCTTAGGTCATACTGGTTGATACGACTATTTATTCCTCAAACGTTAGCATGGGCTGGCGATCGTTCATTCACTAGAGCTGAAAAATTCTAGGGAATGGGTGAGACACAAACTTTGCCTGAATGTCTCTATATGATCTGAACTCTAATCTCCTAAGACAAATCGAACTCATTACATTCGACGACAAATAGATAAGAAAATTAATCAGAAAACGGCGCAGTTAACCTGGCTGTTAGGCACCCCCTGTTTCAAGATTCAGCAATTCCTGCTGAAATCCTCAGCAATAGTATAGACAGTTGAAACATCGGGGAGACTTTCTAGGGAGATAAAAGGTTATCTAATATTGGAATGGAACAGATAGTTTGGTATCTTTGGGGAAGATGAAACAAGAGAGTGAGATATCGCAGAACGAATCAACATAAATCCATTTGCTGTTGACATCTCTAAATACGAAGAATATCTATGGATAATGTAGAGGACGCACTTCCTTGGTTCTAGAGTTATTAAAAAGCTGCAAATGCAAAGATCTTCGTTAAGCCCAGGGCTCAAAGGAAAACCGAAGCTTACGCTCTCATCTCAAAGTAGCCCGAGCTGAAAATATCATCGACTTTTACCTTGTCAAATAGAGCCAAGTTAAAAGTACCTTTTTGACCCTGCGCCGTTTTACTTTCGACACGTTTTCTTTCCATAAAATTCTGCAATATCTTTGATGTAGTGCTGATAATATTGATATCAACCTCAATATCGAATTTCCTTAAAGCACGTTTCATGCGATATGCGTCTTTCTGTTCTTGTTGTTGTTCATATACTACATACTCGAGTAAGCCTCCGTGTATGTCTGTAGTCGTTTCTCCTGGGGTATCGTCAGCAATATCAATAAGTGTCGCAGGGGGAAATATCCTCAGGCCATTTTTGTACGCATTGTATTCCTTGTGTCTCATATATTCAATGACTAATCTGTCAAGATACTTTTTAGTGAACATAGCTGAATTCTTCGTTTTGCGATACCCTTGGTGAGACTCATTTATGGTAGGATAGAGTACATCTCTTAGCCACTTTTCAGGTTCTTTGATTATGCCACCCATCCCCTTTTCCTGCCAAACGTTCATGATATTATTAAACTTGTTCTGCGTGCAAATAGACATCCAGAACCAAGGCATAGCAGGATGGAAGTAGTGAGCGAGTACCGTCAAGAATAGGCTTTCCGCCGAATGAAAGACCATCATATGAATTTCCATTTTCAGGTTCTCGATTATGAATTCGTCACTATCTGTATCTTTTGGAAAACGAAGCAATGATACTCTTGAGCGATCTTCAATAAAGTACATAAGCGCTAGTGCTTTGTGCAACCAATACCCGTAAGGGTATCCAACGAAATAATCTCTCTGATAATCACTCAGGGGTAAACTGTTTTCTGCAAATTTTATCTCTCTTTCTTTGTTTGAATCAAATAGTTTTTGCCTTTTCTTCTTACTATTCATATTGAGTCCGCATTCGCTTACATGCATTATACGACAATATCAGCTTATTGAGGCTAAGGGTGCAGGACCTTGGGGTTCTGAATTGAGTTAAGAATGGAAGACCTAGTATTAAGCATGACTATCCTTAGGTTTAACTTTATTTGACAACGATAAGAACCAAAAGTATTTTGCTATTGTTCCTATCCTTCACAAGAAAACCAATCAATCATCAACAAAATAAGTTTAATAATTAACCAATCCTCTCTATCCCAATTATGTCGGATCGGGAAATAGTGACAGATATCATATTCGGGAGGTGGAAGAGCCAGATACTATACACCGGAGTGAAATTAGGCATATTTGATCGCTTAAGCTCTATACCAAGAGGCTCAGAAGAAGTAGCTAGAGAGCTATCTCTCGATCCGGGACTGTCATATAGACTTTTGAGGGCGCTTGGTTCAATCGGACTACTAAGGGAAGATCATCATAACCGCTTTTCTTTAACATCTATGGGTGAATTGCTACGAAGCAATAATCCTCAGACTTTGAGAGGAGTTGCGCTATTGGAGGAGGGTCCTGAACATTACGCCATATGGAAACATCTTAGCGCAATGGTGAGGGATGGTAAGCAAGACGGCTTTATCCGAGAATTTGGTCAAAGGATTTTTGATTACGCTGCAGAGCACCCATCCTACGCTGAGGTTTTCAATCTAGCAATGAGTAGTTATTCCGCCACCCAAACAAGATGGGTGCTTGAGGCACTAGATGGGTATGACTTTTCGAAGATTCATAATTTATGCGACATTGGAGGTGGCCACGGTCATCTAATGTGTAATCTTCTACTAAGGTATCCTCATCTAAGGGGCACAGTTTTGGAAATGGAACGGGTTATTCAGGATAAGACTCTGTTATGGACAAGTAAGATGGGGATCGCAGCAGACCGATGTACCTATATCAGTGGCGATATGTTTGATAATGTTCCAAGTTCAGATGCATATTTTATGAAAATGATACTTCATGATTGGGATGACAAAGAATCCTTAAAGATCTTGTCAAACATTCAAAGAGTATCAGCTACTGGAACTCGGATTTTTGTAATTGAGCACATAGTTCCAGGGCCCGAAACTCCTCACTTCTCCAAGTTATTTGACATACATATGTTGTGTGCTCTTACGGGGAAGGAAAGGACTGAAGAAGAATATGTGACCCTCTTGAAACAATCTGGGTTTAAACACATACACACACACTTTCCACCATCCAAAATTATGGGAGTAGTCGAAGCAATTAAAGCTTGAATTATTACCTGCTGGCACAGCAGCTAAGCCAGTGTAATAGGCCCACCCGATTATAAACATCGTCAAAGACTATAAAAGCACTTGATTAATGATTTCAAAGCATAACTCAATTAGTAGGATGTACCTTAAAAAGAGAGAGTATTATGAATGAAATTGTCTGTCAATTCTTTGAAGGCTTCACAGAGTGAGTCTTTGTGTGTTCCATTATTCGATTATCCTCGAAAACATTTGTAAAATGTAATCCTATACTTGTATACTGCAAGCACAATTCCAAGAAAAAATACATTAGTACAATAAGGGATATGATCGTTAGCTATTGAGCCCAACAGCCGTGTGCACCAGCTAATTCTTTTTATGTAAGGTCAATACAAAAAGAGATAATCCACAAGATTACTTCCAACCCATAAAGTACCTTGGTGCAAATAATAATAATAATCCATACAGAGCAGGCTTAGTCCAGCGATCTTGTACTGTTGTAAAAAAAGGAGTCAATGCATAGGGAAGTAAAAGCTGTTAATAATAAAGAACGAGAGGAGAATAATGTAGGTAATAAATGAGTAACAAGGAAGCAGAAAGGGAAGAGATGAAAGAGGAAACCCATGATGTAGAGGACCTAGAGCAAGAGGAGCCAAATGGTGAGGATAATGGGAATGAAGAATCATAATTGATGATATCTGATATCAAGATCGAGGAAAAATGGTGCGAAAGGAATAACTATATTGGAATATGCATGAAAAGTTTATCGTAGCTGTGCCCTACGTAATAGAGGAGCGAATGTGCGTCAAAAAAGCAAAGCTGCCTCTTAAGCCTAGGCTATAATGAGAATTGTTCAGACCCATTTCAGGAGGGCTATCTATATTTATAATGCAGCACCAGCCTCCAAAATAAGAAGAGATCTTTGCAAAGCAAGAGGGAGCTTGTCGATTGTGTGAGGAGTCTCTACTGGCTCGGACTTACGACTTCCATATCGGGTAACCATAGCATCAGGTACAGAGATGCGTGGATGTGGATCACACCGTCAGGAGTTTCCCGGTATAAGATACAGTCAAACCATCTGGTTAAAGTCCATCTAAAAACTGGCAAAATTTTCGGAACTATTCGACCGAGCATAGAGCTAAACCTACACAGAAACATTTACAATAAACGGAATGATATCAAAGCAATTGTACATACACACAGTCCATTTACCATAGGTGTATCAATCTCTCCAAAAAAATTCAGTCATGTTATCGAGGAAGCAAAGATTGTAGTCGGACAGCCCGTTATAATATCCAATAAGCCTTCAGGCTCTGAGGATCTTGCAGAATCTGTGTCATCTGCATTTCAAAGCGAAGTTTCTATTCGAGCAATTATAATTAAGAACCATGGAGTAGTTGCGGTCGGAAAAGATATTCATCAGGCCCGTGCTGTAGTAGAAGCGCTAGAAGAGTGGTCCAAGATACTTGCTGTGTCAGAGATATTTGGGGGAGCTAAATACTATTTGGGCGAAAATTACATGTAAAGGTTTAGCTCATTAAATCAGAACTGGAACAAATTGTCACCAGATACTATTGCTATATGCAGTGCATATTATAGGACAGGACGTGATTGCCGTTTGGCCCATTAGGCTGGATATAATCAACGTGTAACTAATGAACTATAGAGCAGTTAATATACAGTTTTTTTGTTTTAGGAAAGTAGTGAAAAGCCAAAGCATCCTTTATGGCTGACACAATGTAAGAGCGCATTTAAATTAAGACAAATCACAAAAAGCAACAGAGCAGCGAGTCAATCTCGGTAGTCCATCCTCCGCTGTAAAGCTGACGACAAGAGACGACGACAACAATCTATGATTAATATTTTTGTCTTCTATTTCTACATGATTCTGTTTGTCATCTATTGTGATGGTAAAAATTTAATAACGATCATAGCCTTTGGAACCCGTTAATATTTTGTGCAGCTCTTCATTACGCGTGGTAGATTAGCGTCAGTCCTTTCAATGGCAGTGATATTGGTCTTCCACACAGGTTATTTCATCTCTTTTGCTGCAAGTGCAACTTCTTCTTCTTCTTCCTGTTCTTCTGCTGCGGGCACTAACCAAATAGTGGAACAAACGATGACATACCCGGAATCTCTGGTGACCCTCATTTCTAATGACGTGGAGACGAAAATTAACAACTCAGGTACAATTTTAGAAATCACAAGTATGGTACCTGAGGTAAATTCTATTCCTTTTCCTAATTCAATTACTGCTGAATTGCATGGAATATCAAAAGACCAAGATACACAAAAAAAAGGTCACACAGAATATTTTAGCCGCTGATACAGACTTTCAAGTCGTATTTTTTTCTTATGCCCGATGGTGATGTTTATTTTATAGAACCGTATTCTCAACAGCAGAACTTAACTGGGAATAACTTTGCTTTCAGGGACTACTATAAAGGAGCTCTTCAAACTCGCAATACATATTTGAGCAATGTCATTATTTCCGCTGCTTCGGGTCGCCCTCACGTCAATATAGCAGTTCCAATCTACTCGGAAAGTAGTGGAACCCTGGTAGGGGTATGGGCTGGAGGGTTGAATGTAAGTATGTTAACTAAAACGCTGAAAGGACTTAAATTGAGTGAAAAGGAACGGATAGCATATGTGGACCAGCAGGGACAAAAAATTGCTGATTCAGATGAGGAATCCTCATTCCCATTATCACCTAGCAACACGAACAATACTTCAAATGAATCAATTGACAGTCTCCGAAGCTTCAAAAACGCCATAAACGGACAATCAGGCACTATAGCAGAAATAATTAATGGCACGAATATGCTTATTTCATAGCGTCCAGTGAAAGCATTCTCAAATGTATGGGCCATTCTTTTTATGCAGCCTTACAATGGTACTTGATTTCAGATCGGACATCGACGGCTCTTAACACAACTGAGATACAAGTTGTGAATGCGTTAGAAACCCATACTCTTCTTCGCCTTTTAGTTTAATACCGCGTAATGGCCTCTGTCGTTTTTTATTTTTATAGTATAAAAATCTAAAATGACCTTGACATATTATTAAATAGCCAAGTTACAGGATCGCGATATGGATGATTATTCTCCAGAGGAGTCGCCACCGAAATCTCGCCATGCAACCATACCTAATGCCGGCCTGCCATCTGATGTGGCAGTGGGCATCTTGGAGCCAGTCGCTTACTTTAATGATGCTATGCCGACTGGGGTGACTGTGTCACAAAAAGGACGGATATTTGTGAACTTTCCAAAATGGGGGGACGATGTATCATTCACGGTAGCCGAAATCCGAGATGGCAAAACAATGGCTTTTCCTGATGAAACAATAAATCAAACTGACTCAAATGATCTGGCAGCAGCACTTGTATCAGTACAATCTGTGGTCGTCGATCCCGCAGATCGTCTTTGGATTCTTGACACTGGCAGTCCGCTCTTTGAGCCCACCAAGTACGGCGGACCCAAGCTCATATGTGTGGACCTAAAAACAGATGAGGTGACTAAGAAAATTCTTTTCCCTCAAAATGTAGCGTTGCCCACAACGTACCTAAATGATGTTCGTTTCGACCTGCGTAAAGGTAAAGAAGGAGTAGCCTATATCACTGATTCTGCTCAAAATGGACCAAATGGAATTATCGTTGTAGACTTGGCGTCAGGCGAATCTTGGCGCAGACTTAACGATCATCCTTCAACAAAGGCAGAAGATCTTTATAGCTTTCTGCCTATGGTGGAAGGACGCCCATTTCTGGTTAAACAGCAGCAAACGGATGACAACAAGAGGGAACCTATGAAGCTGGCTGCTAATATGGGCTCAGATGGCATAGCTATCAGTGCCAATGGAGAGCGGTTGTACTATTGCCCCCTTGCTGGCCGAAAGCTCTATAGCGTAAGCACGGAAAGCCTCTTAGATAAATCAGTTGATGATCAATCTGCTTCTAAAACAGTCAAAGATGAGGGAAACAAAGGTGGAGGGTCTGATGGGCTAGAGTCGGATGCTGAGGACCATGTTTATGCGACGAACTACGAGCAGAATGCGATCTTGCGTCGAAGCCAGAATGGAGAATGGGAGACGATAGTACACGATCCGCGTCTATTATGGCCAGATACACTATCGCTGGCAACTGATGGCTATCTTTACATTACAGCAAACCAGTTGCACCGGCAAGCCCGCTTTCATGATGGACGCGACATGCGTAAAAAGCCTTACACACTATTTCGGGTCAACGTGAATGCTAAACCAGTGCTTCTTCTTCGATAAGTCTGGAATCACCTTATGATGCATTTGTCTGGGACCTCTTTCTCTGTTGACTGGATTATTGAGGGCACAATTTAATAACTAACCTACAAGCAATCTCGTACGGATCAGCTATTCAATTAAGAGTGCACACGACTTGATGGAAGTATTTGCAGTATATTGACAGATACATATTTGTCAGCTGTTGGATCACTGTGTGTCTTCATAATTCTATTAAACTCTAAAAGAGTCCAATGCAACCTTACCAAATAATAATAATAAAAATAATAATAGTCAACATCGTCGCCTAATGCGCAGATTGCATTATCGCTCCAATCTTGTTGTTATTGTTGTTTGCAAACCAAATATTGCCTTCATTATCTGCATAGATAAATCGGATTATTGTTGTCGGAGTGGGTAAGCCATATTCCTGGATTGTGTTAGTACTTTGATCTAGCTTGCCTACCTTGAAGGCATTAGTCATGCTGAACCAGACATTACCGAAAATGTCAACCCAAATTGCGTAAGGGCCGGAAGCAGGAGTAGGTGTCTCAAATTCCTTGAATTCTTTTGTCTTTGGATCAAAACTTCCTATTTTTGCAGCATCAAATTCTGTGAACCATAGCTTGCCATTGTTGTCTATTGCGATCCTCCTTGTTCCGCTGTTATTAGTTGGCGTTGGGTATTCTGTGATTTCACCACTAATTGCATCCACTTTACCTATTCTGTGCCCAGTTAGCGCAGCATACCAGGCATTTCCTTCGAGGTCGACAATGATGCCATAGGGTGACGACCCTTTTGTGGGTGTTGGGAACTCCTCTATCGCCATACTAGTTAAGTTCAGTCTACCAATCTTAGAAGCTTGGATTTCTGTAAACCACACTACACCGTTGCCCATTATTGGAGTATGAGGTCCAGAATTTGGAGTAGGCGTTGGAAATTCATCAAAATGGCCAGTTTCATTATCAAGCTTTCCAATTTTCGAGCCTCCATTTTCAGTGAACCAGACATCGCCATTTCTATCAATCACAAGCCCATGAGGCCTAGAGGATGGAGTAGGGATATCAAATTCTTGGAATTGACCTGTCGCTGGCTCAAACTTACCTATCTTGTTAGCGTTTATCTCAGTGAACCATACTGCCCCATCCTCAGGGTTAACTACTACATCGTGGGGACCCGAGTTGGGAGTTGGCACCTCCCATTCTTTTACTGTGATCCCTACTTGTTGAGCATAGACATGTGGGATGGTTATTGACAAAAATCCGACAATAATGATAACTATAGTGCTGTTACGAGAGAATACAACACTTTGAGCGACCAAACTCTCCTACTCCATACTTTATTTGTCCTAGCAGTTTAATTATGTTTGGACTTGTTGAACTATGCCAGGTTGAGTCAACATACTTTCTGAGGATTTTTCTCACTCGCCTCTGGTGTATTTCGAAATCCTTATGTGCATAAAAATAACCATATATCATCTTCTCAACCAAAGATAGAGCCTTATTGTGAAGATTTTTGTCCAATTGGAATAAGAAAGTGATCACTGCACACAAGGTTTGATATTCGCTGAACTATCTCTTCTTGTTTGTTCTTGCTTGAAACAGATTGAGCCCATTCATAATCTCTTGAATAATCCTGCGCTGTATAAGAAGAGCTATCTGTAAGTTCTAATATTGCCTTAGCGATATCTGTGTACGCTCTTGCCGTGGATTCCGCAGTGGGAAGATTATATATCATTTGCTGAATTTTCTTTAAAAGATCTTGGCGCATTTCTTTTACTGATCTGAATCTTGCCCATGCAATGGAAGATTTCCAGTCGTCTGATGATCCTTCGATTTGGATGTCTTCTCTTATCCCACTATTGTTATTAGCAGGGTTTGATGTAAGCAACAGACTTAAGCGTGCATACTTGAATTCATTTGAATCAGAAGGATTATGAGCATAACATAGGTGATCAACGGACAAAAGAAACTTTTCATGATCTACTGCCTGCTCTATCTCTGAAATCAACCACTCTTTGTGCCCGGTATGTATGGCGTCTAATGCCCATCTTTTGTGTATATCTTCGTTAACCGAATTCTTAAAAGTACTATAATCATATGTTAACCTAGCAATAGCAACCAAAGCTGCAGTGTAGACCCCAGCTTTATCCATATCAGATGATAGGGGAGAAATTAGCTGTCGAAATTTGTGTTTGATTTCTGTCCGTAATTGATTATGTGAGCGGAATTGAGCCCACTCTATATGGTCTGCAATATAGGAGCTAGCTACTCTATGATCAGAATTTTTTTCCAAATCAATAGTATTAATCTTAGCCATGTGAGCAAATAAGAGAGATATGTATGCATATTTTCTATCATTTCTGTCATGTGAACTATTAGCATAGGGCCTCGGATCTTTTTCTTGCTCTTCTTCGGAAGGAATGATAGCTGACATCTGCATGACCTGATAGGGATTCCAAGTAGACAATGTAAAATAGATCTTTGTATAACGTCCTTTGATTCCTGTAGAATAAGGAGCCATCTGGTATGGACCGTATTCATCACCTTTATCATCAGGGCTATCTCGCGTAGGGTCATTAAGGCTGTCCTTTCCAGGTTCATCATGAATAAATTTGCCATATCCATCCTCAGGATCGAAGATTATCCTTGGTGCAGACCAAGGACCCCAAGGTGTATTAGCTAAGCGAACGATTACTCCACTAGTATTGCACAATTCACAATTGAAAAGCATGATCCACTTTTCAAGATAGTAATTCCACCGAACGGATAATTCACCTACACATCCTGCGGAAAATAATGGTTTGGCCAAAGATTCGTCAGGAGTCCAAAGAGGTGTTTTTGAATAGCCTTTTCCACCTCCTCCTTCTTCCTGTGCCATACCTGAAAAGAACCTTAATGAAGATCGGTTGGTGATCTCAGCCAATGGAATGTAGGCTAGATAAATATCGCTTTTGCGATGTTTAGGTGTCCCCCAGATCAGCAATCCTTCCCCCTTCTTCTCTGGCAAGCCCGCAAGAACATGATTGTCTATAACCTGAGCCGAAACATGAATGAATCTGTCAGTTGAGAGGGTATAAATTGGCTTACCAAAATGTATTCCGCCATCGTTTGACCTTGCAAGTATAGAACGCGTTGGTACTTTTTCCTCAGGATACAAATCTGTAGTAAAAAATACATACATGTATTCTCCAATGCTAATCCCTTCTATTGGATGCTCACCTGTCATCTGATCTACGTAGTCTAAGTGAGGAAAATCAGGATTAAATGATAGCCTAATTCCTTCATAAGCATGTTCA
>JBJMEA010000015.1:0-5243 GCA_045809625.1 Nitrososphaera sp.
AGTAAAGAATAACTGCGGCTTACAAGATGATAATCAAGCAAGGATGTATACACAACAAGCTACAGGATTTCTAAGTGAGCATGCAAACAATGACCCTCAAGGACTAAGCTCATTATTTGGTAGTTTAGGCGGAGGAGGAGGACTAGGACAGCAGCAACAGGGCGGTGGAGGAGGCATTGGCGATATGGTTGGCGGTTTTCTAGGAGGAGGAAGTAGTGGCGATAACCAAAATTCAAGTCAACAGCAACAACAAAAGAAAAAGGGTGGCGGACTAGGCGATATGTTGGGCTTATAGCCAAACGATGTTCACTATTACTTTTTTTGTTTGCGAGTGCCACTCAGCAGAACCGTGCTACTATTATGCGTTCAATTCATCAATAAAGCATAATTTTTTGTCATTAAGAGAAATATACCGACCGCATTATGAGGGTTCAAATTTTTCATACAACCATGAATTGTAGGGTATGTTTTAAAATTTCTTTGATAGGATGAAATCTTCCAAACTTTCCAGATAAGCACGTTTTTTCGTGTTTTGCGCCAGTGAAGCTCAAATAGATCCTGATACCATCGTCGGAACACAGGATCGTCGCTCCTAAAGCAACTGTAAGTCAAGCTTTCCTGTATGATTTGGAAATGTCAATCCTGCAATCTTTTCATTGAGGGTATATTTTTTCTTCATCAGCATATCATTCAGATCTAATGGCATATGCTTAAGAATTAAAGACAAATAAATAATTTCAGACACATACACGATTGTAATACACAGCTATAGTGAGAGAGTCCATAGTATTTGCGCTTATTAATCGTGTTGTATTTTTTTCTTGTTGTTGTTGTTATTGTCTTCCTTGACCAGTCTCCATATCCATCTCTTCTTTTGCACATAGCATTGAAAGCAGAGTGGAACTACTACCTTGGCTGGATTCCGCAAGGAACTCTTGGTTGCGAAAAACTCAGCATGTGTAGTAGCACATTTGAAGCATTTGAATCTTGAGGGTCTATCCCTTAATGCTATGTCTATTGGGATAGGGGATGGCTGTTGCGTCGTCGTCATTATCAAGTTCACTCTCCTCTTTTCTTCTTCTGCCTTTCAATATCTAATAATGGAGATAACAACATCATGACCATTTTCAGAAGGATCCCTTACTTGAGTTAGCGAAATGTAATACGAAGATGAAGATGATGTGATTATTTGATACAATTCTCCCATAATACAAACGAACCGGTATATACTACTTTATTAAAACCTTCCAGCAACCAAGCAGTCCAAGATGACTAAGAACGCTTTCCGAAATAAGCATGATACGTATAGTATTTCACTCAAATTAGTGACGTAACGCTTAGATAGCCGATAACAAGTCATCCAGCTTTACTGCGAGAAGCGATAGAACATATGACTTTAGTTTAAGCAGGCAGTAAAAGCGCTCGATGAGCAGATAGATCTTCTAAAGCAAGACCTGCTTTTTACAATGGCGTCGGCAAAACGCAAACCCCAAAGTATGGCTCAAGAAATCATCACAATCACGGGAGAACTAGATAGAGCCATAGAGGAGAGAATGAAGTTAGTCAGATTTATCGTCCCCATACTGATGCGATTGCTATTTCCTCTGTTGCTAGCGCTTAGCATTATCAAAGTATTTGTTGCATTGTATTGAAAAGTTGTCTCAAATGGTAGATTGTAATTCAACTGGCACGTTCAGTTGATGGGATAATAAATTTCCACTTTAATCTTGTGAATTCTAAGATCGCTTTAACAGGGTGCAATCTTGCATTATTTACACATGACAACTAACCGTAATATTTGATTGCTTGAAGCCTACAATGATAATTACTCATCAACGGTAACGTATCTATCTGGAGTAACCCGAAAAAATAGGCGCCATATGATTAAATTCCAATCAAAGACATCAAAAGTGCTAAAGCAGGCAAAACAAAGCCACGGCATGGTGGATTATGCAGTAAAGTCGGATTTTCCAAAAAGCATTTCTGGACACGCTTAGTTTGGAGCGATCGGAATTCAAGAGATAGTTTGTGATGACAGAACCTCTTTGTCTAAACCTTGAGCATGTAAAGTTCTACTAATTGTTAAAAGTGGACAGATGGGAGTTGAAAAACCCACGACCTACGCAATAGATGCTTTCCAAGGCTGGTCTCTACCATAACGCAAGAAGCAGTTATTGTAAGGGAATGAAGGCTCAAATCCCACCCTGTCTGTTTTCTTTTTGAAGACTCCACAGCCTGATCGTCAAGTGAAATTTTGAGCAGCAGTAACCACAGAATTGCAGCCATTCCAGAGAATACGAGCGATATTGATCGGTAGTGATCGTGTCGAAAATACGAAGAAGAATAATAATAACAATAGTATTCCAACCGGTTCTGGTCTTTCAGTTGAATTGATATGCGGCCAACCTCGTGTTTCCCTATAGGAATTGGCAAGGACAAAACATCCATGGACCAAGGATGCCTTTGCCAGTGTCAACATAAGTTTCTTACTCTACTAAACTGCAATCTTTTGCAGGGTGATGAAACATTTTTTAAGTCAAATAATTTTTATATATTTACACTTCCAGCAGCTCAGCAGCCACTGGTGCTTGACCTTCTAATGAATCTCCATCTAAAGAACAGGTCCTTAAAAGTAACCTAACTGCTCAAAATCAATCGGGATTCATTTTGAAATACTATAGGTTGTATTAGATTTTTAGTTCATGGTTCTTATGCTTCTTGTTGTTTTAGAGCAGGAGAGGGAGGAGGAGATTGGCGGAAAGCACTCCAGGCTATCCATCCACCGCTTATTGACATCAGCAAAGAGCCCAAGGGCTGCGTTGGTGGGCTGCTGCCTTTAAGTAAAAATCCATACAAGACACCAGCCATGTAAAACATAGCTGCCCAAGCTACCCAAATAGCTCCGGCCCACTTTGGAAGTGTCCTCGATCTCCCGATGGACATACCTAGCAGCACATTATCAACAAAGCCAAGCACAATGGCTAGCACAGAGTTCACTATAAGGTCAGCACCTACGTCAATTTGTGTAGCGACCTCCATTCCAGCCAAGCCCGCCTGATAGCAGGTTCACCGGAGGCGGCCCATCCAGTGATTGGCAAACCTATGGTATTAGCAGCAGTTGTGATAACCATAGCCAGCAATCCTCGAGGTCCAGAGTACCCTACTTTGCGAGGTAAGCTCCAAGGGCAAAAACATCAAAGATCAAGAGGATAATATCAAGTATCATGTCCAGCAAGTGGGTAAGCGTGTAGTAATAGTACTAACGAAGCGAGACCAAGCCTCAAATTCTGTAGTCGGGTTAGACTGAGGGGTCACTGTTGTCCAAGCGGTAAACATTCCGGAGATTGGTAAAGCGAGTAGGCCAATACGGGTCCAATTAATGGTGTTAGGTGACGATGTGGACGACGACATCATCTCCAACAGATCCCTCTCGCTATTGGTTCTTGGTTACTTCTTGGAAGAAGGACA
Organism: Nitrososphaera sp.; assembly: GCA_045809625.1. Classification (GTDB taxonomy): domain Archaea; phylum Thermoproteota; class Nitrososphaeria; order Nitrososphaerales; family Nitrososphaeraceae; genus Nitrososphaera. Next base: position 3,469 of record JBJMEA010000015.1, read on the forward strand.
ATCCTAAATTTTGACCTCCATTTGATTATTTTTGCCATCATCATACATTTCCCGAGTCGCGTGATAATATTGTCAGTGTCATCTTTACAATACCTAACGTTTTATAGACAAGGCCTCGAACCTATTCAACAGACTCCAAAGGCACTTAGTTAGCTCTTCATTCAATCATTAATCCAACTTTTCTAAATGAGATGATCAAAATGTGATTTGTCAATTTCTATGCCGCTATTATTAGCCTCACTACCATTAGCATAAGCGGTCTTGTAGTCTTGAAAATAGACTTCCTTTCTAGTCGTAGCGAGTCCTTCTAATTCCTCTATATCATTCAGTTCAATTTTTTCTTTTGCATTCTATACTAAGCGAGCTTAGCTCAGCTCGTAGGTAATTGTAGTGTTCTTCTTTATGTTTTGTTGCATTGGCTGTCGGTATTACCTTGTATGCAAAAGTGAGCTGCACATAAAGTGTTAAAAATGCTTTCGAGAATAATTCTGCAGAGCATATAGCATAGAAAAACCGTCATAATTTGAATAGGTTATTTATAATCATATCCCGTAAATGCGAAATAGCAAAGCGGTAAAGACGTAAGATATTATAGAAAATGTAGGTATAACATAGTCAGTCATGTACTAAAGACATGAAATGACTGTAGCTAGGACAGGATGGGCGCTTATACAGACTAACTTAAAGTGTGAGGCATATCTTAGCAGTGCTTGCTTTGCATTATGACTCAGTAAAAGGGGCTAAAAGAGCATATGGACAGCAATTATGAGCTAATAGACAATATCGAGGTTGCTCTACTGCTACTGCTGCAAGTTAGTTAATAATCTGCTTCTTTGCTCCAATGATAATTACTTATTCTCTGATTATTTAGCAAGCTAATGCATTTAGGCTTGGTACTTTCGCCTTAATACTAGATGATGCGCACCCGTAATAAAGATAGAAAGAAAAAGAAGAATGAGAATAAGGATGCCAAAGTAATAACAACAACCACAGTAGCAAGTCTATTGAAATCAGGATTTTTCGTCCTTGTTATTATTGTCGCCACTGCTACTAGTAGTGTTATTACGCCTTTAGCATCACTGCAACTGCAATCCGCAGAAGGTTTCATAAATCCAAATATCAATCCTGTAGATGAACTAGCGGCAAGAGCACCTGTCGTCGTATCTGGAAATAACATCTATGTAGCCTGGTGGACCAACAACACAGCAAACAAAAATGAAGAAGTATTGTTTAGAGCATCAAATGATGGCGGCCAAACATTTAGCGATAAAATAAACTTAAGCAATACAAATGACGCAGATTCATGGAGGGTAGAGATAGCGGGAGAAGGAGCAGATGTCATAGTAACGTGGTGGGAAACAAACCAGACAGGCGATACTCCAGTTGCAAGAACAAGTACCGATGGTGGACATACATTTGGTCCTATGTTAAGGCTTGCTAACAGTGGAGGGATAAGTAATACTGAATGACAGTGATGAGGATGATAAAAGGAAGAGCGTATCAATAATAACATCAAATGCGGCATTACTAGTAGTTGTAGCAATCGTTGACAGTAGCATTTTTTAGTGCTATTACTACTATCTTATTCAATCAGCACAAGCATTCATAGACCAAGAGGGCTATTTAAGAGCAGGACCAAAAGCTCCAATGGCTGCCTCTCAAGATGGAAACAATGTCTACATAGTATGGTGGACTAACAAATCAGAAAACTGGGAAGTAATGTTTAGAGCTTCTACTGATGGAGGACAGACATTTGGTGATAAGATAAACCTAAG
>JBJMEA010000016.1:0-8328 GCA_045809625.1 Nitrososphaera sp.
CAAGGGAATAACAAAGGTTATTTCACTTTAGAGGACTTTATTTTTAATATGCAAATGATTCCTAATGAACACTGGACAGACAATGAAATAGAATAGACTTTGTGCAGTCTTCTAGGAGAAGGAAAGATAAAGGAATCAGAGATAGGGACGGGTAAGTTTGAACTTGTTGGGGAGATATAGATATGGATATACAAGTAGAATAGAAAAATCATTCTAACAATCAACAACTACAATTTATTCAAAGCCGTCTAAAACAAGAGTGGAATAATGCGAAAACTGAGCGTAAATATGCGAAAATAAGCTGGGGTTATAATGGGATAGAATAGGCTGGTACACGCTCAAAGCACGGATTAAGATTACTTTCAACACTAATAGTTTATTTTGGAAACGAAGTAAGCATGACTGACTTGATCTTCGATTCGTAGTAGGCCCTAGAGTACAGCAGAGGCCTGAGAATATACACACAGGTTGATAGAAAGGAAGAGAACGGCTGCATTATCATCTTCATCATTTCTTATCCACCAGCAGAAGAACGAATCAAAGCAGAAAAAGAATCAGAAACACGAGCAAAAGACTTACTAGCGTCATTATCATTGTCGTCGTCGTCGCCTTCTTTGTCATCGCATTCTTCATCATCGCTTACTCACCACCAACAACAACGCTGCTGTTACTTCTGTAGTAAAGTGATTGAGCCAGGTAAAGGCAGTATATATTATAGAAGCCTTATCTTTGAGCACACGCATAAGTATAGACAGCACTGCAATCTGTTAAAGCGCATGACACCTAATGTGGTAAAGCCTAAGAGAGAGAAAGAAGGAGGAGGAGGAGGGTGAGGGAAGCGAGATGTGGCAAAGATACCTGTTTGAAAGCATGTGATAGTATGCGAGAGTTGTTACGGCATAAGAAGATAGATAGTACATGTACATGAGAGCAAATACATACACATACACAGATACGCACAAGCGAATCAAATGTTATGCCTGAATCTTTTAAAATTTATTTTAGTATATGTGGGCCCCACAATAGGCTTTTCATTTTCAAAAAAATACAAAACTAATCTTCTATTCTATTTCCATATAAGAGACACCTATTCAAAATAAAAAATAAAATATATTTGGTTACAACATAGTTCCTTCTCAGATATGGCGTGTGGCGCCTGTGGGAGTGAATTGAGATATATCAAAGGCACTCAGGATGGAGCAGGCAGGATCAGTTATGCATTCTACTTTTGCGATCGATGTGATATAGAGTGGAGGCTACGAAGGCGCAAGGAATGAATGCAACAAGTCTGAAATAAATAAGGGAATTGAAGTTGTTCAGCAAAGAGCCCTATTTGGTAATTGCTTCTGTCGATATTTCTGTGAACACCAATAATAAGAATGGATAAAAAGCTATAAGCGACCATATCTTATCTAGCCCTAAATGGAATCGTTAATCCCAGTTAAAACCTCAGCCTTATTAATTTAAGTATAATAGCAGAGCCACCTCACCTTCCGTCCTCCACAAATAATGTCCATGAACACTGCAATGAAAGCGATAACCCTTATTTGTGAATGCAAAAGTTATCTACAATTCATGTGTGCATTAGTTAATTAGTTTTGAAAATGTGCATTCAGACATCAGGCTGAATTGAGGTTCTAACCTTTCTGGTTAAAATAATAGCGTCTGACAGTTCTTTGTTGATTTCATGCTGCATTATCATATTCTACTCGAGCATCTTTGTTCTAATCGCTACTTAATACAAATGTCAATAGTCCATCCGTTTCATTTTGCTTCACTTCAGGAGCTGTCATGATTCATCTAACTTATGGCCTAATGTAAATTCAATAAAACAAAGTAGTCATTAGCAGCATTTTTCGTTAGTCACTTCACATTATTCTTCATTTCTCTGTGTAGTATGAATCTTAATACCCTAAGATAAATGCCTTCTCCCTTTCCTTTTGAGACCGATTGAGATGCAATTGCAAAAAGGGTTCCAAGTCCTGTTAGAGAGGTACCTAACCATATAATGTAGTTATTATCAATATTATTCCATCCACTACTGGACAAAAGTCCCAGAATGATATGTAATAAAATACTAACCAATCCCTGACCCGTCCCAAGCATGACTAAAAACTTGGCCCAATTTACTCTGTTGGCGGCAAACAATCCTGCGCCCATCAATACTGCAAAGCCTCCAAGCTGGCTAAAAAAGGCAAGAACACCAATAGGCGTTACAGCATACTGCCAAATTTCTTGACCCATATGCAATCTAACTTGCTCACCAATTAAATCATAAATATCCAGATTTGCCTTGTACCCTGCTATTAAAAACAAAGTGCCAGAGATTAATGCAAGTCCCGCTGCCAGTCTATTTCTAGTTGTCCCATAGCGAATTGCCAGCAGTCTGTCAACTAAAATCCTGTTATTAATTTCTCCTTGAGGTAATAATTCAAAATTATTCACAGAATTTTCCATGTTAATAGAAGTGTATTTCGTTTTCGCTTCAATAGCGGTAAGTCGAATCCTTATCCCCTTTTTGCTCACCGATTCTGCTAAAGACGTAGGAATGAAATATCTCCTCAAGCTTACAAATCCCTTCTTAACAACCATGTAGTCAGAGACCACTTTCCTCAGGACGCCGATTTTCTTGCCGTCAATAGAATAGACAGACTTGTTCAATAATCTTGTCCAATCTGCAAAGGGATTGGCTTTTTCCCCCATAGGATAAGTCGACACAGTAATAATATATAGTTAGTCTACAGATCTATTATAGATTGTTTCGAAAAGTAGGAGAAGAAAAGAATATTTTTGCCCCTGAGGCAGTTTCTCATAGCCCGTCAGCAAATATGCCTACTTGTTATACAATTCCGACTCTATTCCAGTCATGACATGCTCGAAGGTTCTGGCCAAGTCCTCAACCATCGGCCCAAGCGCTGCAATATCTGTAGATTCTTTTGCGGTATTGCTGAAGGTGGTATAGAAGTTTATTGCGGCAAGCTTTTTTGCCTTTTCTGAAGCAATCGATTTTTCTTTGTCAATGGCTGTGGTAAACAGGTTTTGGAATGCATTCTCGGCCCTTTTGGTCTTCTGTCCAAGGTAATCTTCTTTCTCCTCTGTTATAGTTAGTTTCTCTTCATCATTAGAAACAAAAGTGATAGGAGACTCATACACTATTGCAGTACAGCCAGTAGACGTTACAGATCCTTCTTTCTACGAAAGTGAAGAAGTAGAATTAACATTATTCTGTATTTTTGCTTGTTCTAACAAATATCTGTATGCGCAACTTTGCTTATACATATAGCAGAACAAGAAACAATATCCGACGCATGAACCTGATCGACAGCAGTATGGAGCGATGTTATCAGCTTGTGTGAAGATCATTCCTTCGAGAAGCGGGTCAGAAGCACAAATACTCCTCATATTCACGATCCAGGTCAGACAGACCATGATCGTTGGATAAACACCAATCTAATTTAGTTACTCTATCACCGCATAACGACTTATGCTATTATGCGGATATGAGGAACATTCCTAGCTCTAAGAGTTGCCCCTGACTCTAGCTGCATCTATGTCATTTATGTATGCACTTACAATCCAAATTCTGGTATGGCAAGATGTGGGGAGAGTCTTAGTTTTATTGAGTTGGAAAGTCCTTAAGCTATGCATGTGTTATAATAGTAGAAGCACAATGACAGATATACAAAAAGATGTAAAAAATGCAGGACAAAATCTTGAAGCAAAGGCCGAGACAGCCAAAGACGATGCAGAAGGAAAGCCTAGTTCAGAGACTTTGAATAAAGCAAAAATAAAGGGCGATGATGTAGTGCAAGATGTAAAGCGAGACCTCTAACTTTTTTGTTCCTATATTTCCAAACAGGCAGGGCACGCGGATATCGGTTCTTTGAAAAGGTTCTAAACTAAACTAATAGACAGTGAGCTGGCTAAAAAATTTTCCGCAAAGTTAGACAGTGAGATTTAGATAAAAATTCATCATGGAGTCTACTATAGATGGAGTCAATTACACTAGAGTGAAATCAAGGGACCCACACAGTCGCATATATTGTATCTGAAGCCTGCAAGCTCAGAATTGAATAATTTCTTAGCCGGCGTTTGTTCCTGAAAACGTCTGTTAGAGCTGGACTTCAACTGCTACGTCAGTTTTCGGATAATACTTTTTCACATCTCCTTCGCCATATTTGGACTTGAATTTTCTCACGATAGTGTCAACTTGATTATTGTATGTTATTGGTCTACCTGTTACGGCTATTTCAGTTCCACTTACAGAAATCTTTAAGATTGAGTCAACTAGCAAGTTCTTGTACCAGTTAGTGTCCGAGCCCTGAACTGGAAGCAAGTACAGAGTGTTGCCTTCATGCACAAACCAGACTGGCCGAGGAATATCTCTGCCGGATTTTCTACCTTTAACACTGAGTCTAATCTCAGATGCTCTATTCAACCTCTGATGGAGATCGGCTTTGGACATGACACGCATGTTCTATGCTCAGTAAATTAGATATGGGTTTTACGTAGCTCTATGTCGGAATGCTCTGCTACTGTAAGCCAGTTCGCTATTATTGCCGTTAGAAACAAACATTCACCATTCACCTTATTACAAACCTGCTAGTTGTTTTGAATGTAGCGGAACTTACCTTAGTTGAGTACTTTATCATTGGGGGAGCAGTTGGAATAGTTGCCGCGTTCTTTGTAGGATTTTATTATTCAAGAAAGGGAATGCAAAAACTTTCACTTGACCTTGAAACAAAAGTTCTAAACGATTTGGATGAAAAATTGCATGGCATAGCAGAGTTGGCGGTTGCTTGGCCAGAGGTAGGAGAAATACTTGATAGAGAATCAGCAAATATTTCGCCTAAAGAAGCTGCAGCAATGTATGTTCTATACGTATATGCTCACGGATTTCATATGCGTCAGAGAGGGGTGTTAAGGGACAATGAGTGGGCTAGATGGATTGGGTCTATAAGAACGGCTTTTAGAAAAGGAACAATAGGCGAGTACTGGAAAACAGTAGAGCCAGAGAATTGGTTCGACCCCGAATTTCGAGACTTTATTAATAACGAAATACTCAGTCGAGAGAAATTGGCTAGCGAGAACAGAGAGATATAGAGCGGGTCCGTCGGGCCGGGAAGTGTATCACTTCAAAAAGTAGATCCTTCTGTAGTAGAAAGAATGCAAGTTTAAAGTTTTCTATCTAAACACTACCTTTAGACATCGAGAAGGGTATAGAGAAGATTTCGTTTTTGACCGCATATCATCATCGTGTGCATAATAGTATGTACTAAGGGTCAGATCTTATAATAATAATAATTGTAACATGTAACATCATGCCACAAAGGCTACATAATGCTAATTGTATTATGTAGCATCAAAAGAAGAGATAGAGAGCCTTTATGAAGACAATAAAGTTAGGAAAAAATGGGCCACAAGTTTCTCAGATTGGACTGGGATGCATGGGAATGTCAGATTTTTATGGCAGCAAAGAGACAAGAAATGACAAAGAAAGTCTTGCAACTATCAATGCAGCCGTGCAAGCAGGAATCAATTTCTTTGACACAGGAGACTATTATGGAATGGGTCACAATGAGCTCCTGTTGAGAGAAGCCATGAGAGGAAGGCGAGACAAGTTTTTCATATCTGTCAAGTTCGGCGCCCTCCGTGGCACGAATGGAGAATTTAGTGGCATTGATACGCGTCCTGTTGCCGTAAAGAACTTCATCTCTTACTCCTTGCAGAGACTCGGGACAGACTATATCGATCTTTACCAACCAGGCCGTGTCGATCCGCAAGTTCCCATTGAAGAAACAGTTGGTGCCATCGCGGATTTAATCAAAGAAGGTAAAGTGCGCTATCTGGGACTCTCCGAGGCAACTGCTGAGCAGATAAGAAAAGCCCATAATGTGCATCCAGTATCAGCTGTTCAGATCGAATATTCGCTTGGCAGCCGGGTCGCAGAATCCAAAATTCTGCCAACCACTCGTGAGCTAGGGATCGGCTTAGTAGCTTATGGCGCTCTGTCCCGCGGTTTGCTCGCTGGTCAATCGACTCCCCTTCAACCAGGTGATTTCAGAAATTATCTTCCCCGGTTTTCACCAGGAAATAGGGAACGGAACAACGAGCTAGTCAATGAATTGAAAAAGTTGGCAGACAGCAAAGGTGTTACGGCGGCTCAGCTGGCTCTGGCTTGGGTCTTGCACCAGAGCGAAGAAGACATCTTAACTCTGATAGGGACTTCAAAAAGAGCAAGACTTCTTGACAACCTAAAATGTGAGAACATTCAGCTGAATGCTGAGGATTTGGCTTTTCTCGATAGGACTTTTCATGATGGTGCTTTGGCAGGTGATCGTTATCCTGAATTTATCACAGATGTCGTGAGGTAAAAAATTATGTCTGCACCACCATCACCACCCCCACTTAACCTCAATGCAATTAGCTATCCTGTCGTCAGATCAGCCATTTAAGCCATGAATGGCAGAAACAAGAAACAATGGTATGCATTGTTTTCCAATAACCCTACGTTCACAGATGATGGAAATCCGCATGATTTCACTAAATGGTGTGAAAGAGAGCTTTTTGGTTCTTCTAAGGCTTATCTGGCCTCAATCGATAAAGTTGGAGAGGGAGGGCGGGCTGACGATTTATGGGGTTTCACTCGGATAGGTGGGGGGACTTCAAGACCTTTCTTGGATTCCATTGGGAAAACGGAAAAATTACTAAGATGGCAGCGGGCCAAGCAGAATATTGAAAAGAAAATGAGACATCTGTTCTCTTTACTCGGCCAATCTATGTGCCTGCCTGTGGTGCTTTTGTACCAATACTCTTTAGAAAACCAATTAGCCTTATTTCGTATGGGTGGCGTCTTGCTCGACTTTTGATTGCAGCGCGAAATAGCTCGGCACTTTGTCCATGGAGAAAAGTCCTATCAACTGTTTTTACAGCCATATTTTTGCCTGTAATTGTTATGCTGCCATCATCAGCTTTAAACACTGTTGGATTCGAATGAAATTAATGCAGGCTCGTCGGGCCGTGAAGTGATATCGCTTTAATAAGTGGATCCTTTACTAGTCTTTTTTTGAATGTAACGGAGAGCTAAAAAGGTTTCTGCATGGCGGGATTAGAAGGATTCAAGAGAAAGATCTTCACAAAAGAGGACTCAAACTGGCATGCGAAAAGCTAGGATTTCTTTTTTTATAGTCATCATCATGTTTCTTCTCACAATTGTTTTCAATGGTAAACAGCTAAAAATGTGTCCCCCTCCTTAACTTGTCTGATTGGGAAATGTGCCAACTTCCGTTAAGCCAACCACATACACACTTCCTCACGGGTCTGCAGAGACTCCGAAGCTATATCAGAGCGTGATGTACCAAATTGCCGCGACCATACCTCGTCTCCATCGGAATTGTATTTTCGGATATATGCGTCACCACAAATAGCTGCACGTAACACCTCCACATAATTCTTTGAAGCTGTTGTAAAGAGGGCATTGACATTCTTGAGCCTATTGTGGGCAGCAGCAACCACAGGGTTGTGGTAAGTTATCTGAAAATAGCGGCGACTTTGACACCTAACAAGTATAATTATCCCTTGGGTATGCTCTCACATAAACAGCAGCAACGGCGCCGTCAGTATCAGAAGAAGTAGCAGAAGATCTAAGATCATGGGGAACATGAGTAGCAGCAATAGGAATAACACCCCAAGAAAGAGCACTACAACCATCACCCCAGGATAAGAACAGAGACTAGGAGGTAGTGGAGAAGAGGAATAATACATAGCCTAAGTCTAGATGCAACTCACTCTGTAACAGAAAATATCAATCGCAATTCTTTTATTTCTGCTTCTTCTCTTGAGAATTGAAAGACAATATGAACAGGGGAGGCATGTTATCTATCCTAGCCGCAGCCGCAATTATGGGAGGCACTTTTGTAATCTCTTCTATCCTTTCCCGAAGATCCTCAACATCATCATCCATAACGAGGGGCAATAATAATATCAGTACCTCTCAGAGCAATGTAGGTCTAAGCATTCTCCTTGACTCTGCTCGTGAACATTACGTGAGAGGAGATTATAAAAAGGCAGATATCTTTTTTGAAAAGGCTCTAGAGATTGAACCAAATCGCATTGAGACGCTAAATAATAGAGGAATAGTGCTGTATAAGCTAGCGGACTATCATAAAGCAAAAAATTGTTTTGAGAAAGTCTTAAAGATGGATCGAAAAAACATAGTTGCGTTAAGCAATATAGAAATTTTGAATAAGAAAAAAGATGAGGATACCCGCCTGCAGAAAGAAAGACCTGCTGCAGCTGCTGCTGCTGCTCCACCATCAGTAGAGACTA